>JARVCL010000074.1:0-13309 GCA_040405695.1 Halorubrum sp.
TGTGTGAGTCGTCGGTGTGTGAGTCGTCGGTGTGTGAGTCGTCGGTGTGTGAGTCGTCGGTGTGTGAGTCGTCGGTGTGTGAGTCGTCGGTGTGTGAGTTGTCACCAACCTCATCTGCAGTCGGCGCGTCGGCGTATCGATGCGTCGATCGGTGCCAGTCGGCGGATCCGAGAGACGACTGCGTGATACGGGGGTGAAACGGCGTCGCGGCCCTCGCCACGACGCCTACAGTCGGTCCCGACAGACGTCCGCGAGGACGGCCGTCGCGCGGTCGAACTCCGACAGCGGGAGCCGCTCGTTGGGAGCGTGATCTAGGTCAGAGTTGCCGGGGCCGTACGTGACCATCGGGCAGTCCCACGCGGCGGCGAAGAGATTCATGTCGCTGGTCCCCGTTTTCCGGATCAGTCGCACGTCGCCGCCCGCCCCGCGGATCGCGACTCGGAACGCCCGCGCCAGATCGGTCCGCGGGCTCTCCATCACCGGCGGAATCGGCTCTTTCCACTGGACGGATCCGGTCGTCAGTGCGCCTTCCGCGAGCTCGTGCACCTCGTCGACCGTCCGGCTCGGTGGGACTCGCAGCTGGACGTCCATCGTCGCCTCGACGGCCAACCCATCCTCCGTGAGCCCCCCGTCGATGGAGACGGGTTTCGTCGTCACCTGTTCGAACACGGGGGTGTCCGGATCTGTCGGGTCGAACCGCTCTTCTACGTCGTGCCACCAGTCGATGGCGTGCTGAATGGCGTTTGGTTCTGGCCGCGAACTGTGGCCGGACTCGCTCGTATTGACGTACGTTCCAGCGAGGAACCCGCGGTAGCCGAGCGTGATCCCGTCCCAGCCAGAGGGCTCGCCGTTCACAACTGCGTCGGGCGCGTCGCGGTCTTCGACGAGGAACCGCGCCCCCTGTGAGTTCGTCTCCTCGCCGGCGACGCCGACGAACGAGACCCCGGTCTGCACGGCCGCGACCGCCATCGAGACGAGCGGACCGGTCGCGTCGACCGAGCCACGACCCCAGAGCACGGGCTCTCCAGGGTCGCCGACCGCGTCGTCAGCGGCGGCCGGCTTCACCTCGACCGGAATGTCGCCCGGAACCGTGTCGACGTGTGATGTGAGCAGCACCGCGTCGTTCGCCGGCGCGCGAACGTTGCCGACGGCGTCGATCCACGCCTCACGACCGTTCGCTTCAAAGAAGTCGACGAGCCGCGCTGCCGCCTCCGCCTCCTCGCCGGACGGCGAGGGTATCGACACCATATCATAGAGGAGCTTCCGGCCCGGCGTCTCACACGCCTCCGGGTATCCGCCGCCGGCAACGATGTCGGTGGAGTCGGCGTTCGACCCAGTCGCGTCGTCTCCGTCTGCGTTGGACTCGGCTTCCGACACGTCGCGCTCTGTCCCGGTCGACATCAGCCGATCACCTCGGCGATAGCGTCGACGACCTGGTCGGCGTGTTCGCGTTCGACAGTCAACGGCGGGAGCAGCCGCAACACGGTTCGTCCCGCCGGTAACGCGAGGATCTGGTGTTCGATCGCCAGATCACGCAGCAGCCGGTTCGACCCTCGTTTCACCTCGATACCGATCATCAATCCGTCTCCGCGGACCTCACGGATATCGTCGCCGAGCCGCTCGTCGACCTGCTCGCGGAGGTACGCGCCGACCTCGGCGGCGTGCTCGGGGAGGCGCTCGCGTTCGAGCACGTCGAGGGTGGCTCCCGCGGCGGCCGACACGACGGGGCCGCCGGAGAACGTCGACCCGTGGTTTCCGCAGTCTTCGGCGATCCAGTCCCGACACAGCGTCGCGCCGATCGGGAGCCCGCTACCGAGCCCCTTCGCGGTCGTCAGCACGTCGGGAACCACGTTGTGTTTGTCTGCTGCCCACATCGACCCGGTCCGGCCGAGCCCGGTCTGAATCTCGTCGAGAATCATCGCCGCCCCGTTCGTCGCCGTGGCGACCCGCACGGCCTGGAGGTACTCCGTCGAAACGGGGTTGATCCCGCCTTCACCCTGCAGCGGCTCCAAGATGACTGCGGCGGTGTCTTCGTCTACCGCTTCGCGCATCGCTGCTGTGTCACCGTACTCGACGAACTCGACGCCCCCGGCGAGCGGCTCGAACCCCTGTTTGTACTTCTGTTTCCACGTGGTCGCGAGCGCGCCCATCGTTCGGCCGTGGAACCCCTTCGTCGTCGCGACGATCTTCTCGCGCCCCGTCGCGTGGCGGGCGAACTTCATCGCGGCTTCGTTCGCCTCGGTTCCGGAGTTACACAGCCAGACGTTGTCGACATCGACGGGAGCCGTCTCGGCCAACCGTTCGTACAGCGCGGTCCGTGCCGCGTGCGGGTACGACGCCTGCACGTACATGAGCGACTGCAATTGGCTCGTCGCGGCGTCGACGACCTCCGGGTGGCAGTGGCCGACGGGCGTACACGCGTAACTCGCGCCGAAGTCGAGGTACTCAGTGCCGCTCGTGTCGGTGACGTGGACCCCGTCACCCGAGACGATCTCGATCGGCTTCTCCGAGAAGACGAAGCCGCTCACGCGGTCTCACCTCTGGCACCGTCGACAGGCTCCTCGCCAGTGTCGCCCTCCCCGGCGCCGTCCGTGACCGCCGACCGCTCGATCGTCGTTCCCGCGCCGCCGAGCGCGGCGATGATCGGGTCGTTGACGTTGGCGTCGGCGACGACGACACGCCCGGAGCCACTCACGAGCGCTTCTGTCGCGGCCATCACTTTCCGTTCCATGAACCCTTCGGCTGCGTCTTCTACCGCCGACAGTTGGTTTGGAGTCGACACTGTGTCGATACGCGTGTCTGGATCGTCCGGATCGGCGTAGACGCCGGCCACGTCGGTCAGTAGAACGAGGTTGGCGTCCAGCGCGCCCGCGACTGCGGCGGCCGCTCGGTCGGCGTCGGTGTTGACGGGTGTGACTCCGCCGTCTCCCTCTTCGCCTGCCATTGGCGGGGAGACGACGGGCGTGTACCCGTCGGCGAGCAGTCCGGCGAGGAGGTCGGCGTTCACCGACTCGATCCGCCCCGAGTGTTCGCCACGTCTGATCTTCGTCTTTCCGTCTTCGACGACACGCACCGCCGACTTCCGTGGTCCCGAGAGGAGCCCGCCGTCGACGCCGCTCAGGCCGACCGCGTCGACGCCGGCCTCACGGAACAGCGCCGTCAGTTCGGTGTTGAGCTTCCCCGCCATCGCCATCGTGAACGCCTCCATCGCGTCGGCGTCGGTGAATCGGCCCGTGACGCCGGACGCCGACTCGACGTACTCTGGCTCCAGTCCCAACCGCGTGATCGTCTCGTCGACGACGGTGGACCCGCCGTGGACGACGACCACCGCCCGTCCGTTGGCGACGAGATGCGCCACGTCGTCGACTGCGCCCGCCGGATCGACCGCCTTCGCGCCGCCAATCTTGACGACGACGGGAGCGTCGGACTCGTCCGACTGCTCACCTGCGTCGCTCTCGTCGCTGTCGACGAGGTCGGCGGGGTCGACGTCGGTCATGGCGATCCCACCGGGTGAAGCCCCTGGAACTCCAGCCCCGCCGTCTCGGGCAGTCCGAGCGCGACGTTCGTCGCGTGGACCGCCTGTCCAGCAGAGCCCTTGGTCATGTTGTCGATGGCCGAGAAGACGACGATCCGACGGTTTCTGGGGTCGAGTTCGAAGCCGACCTCGCCGACGTTCGTGCCGGCGACCGACTTGGGCTCGGGATACCGGTAGACACCGCCGCCGCCGGAGACGATCCGCATGAACGGTTCCTCGGCGTACGCACCGCGGTACGTCTGCCAGAGGTCGCCCTTCGTGACCGGCGCTTCCGGGAAGACGTGACAGGTCGCACTCGCGCCGCGCACCATATCCACCGCGTGGACGGTAAACGAGACGTCCAGCCCGAGATACGCTTCGATCTCAGCCTCGTGGCGATGGCCGGTCGGCGCGTACGGCCGGACCACGCCCGAGCGCTCGGGGTGTGACGCGGCGGCGCCGCCGCCGGCACCACCCTCCGAGGAGCCGACCTTCACGTCGACGACGACCTCGCCCGTTTCGGGACCGAGGACCCCGGCGTCGACGAGCGGCTTGAGCCCGAGGATCGTCGCGGTCGCGTTACACCCTCCGCCGGCGATGAGGTCGGTCCCGACGAGGTTCTCACGGTTCAACTCGGGGAGCGCGTACTCGGCGCGCGCTAAATACTCCGGCGCAACGTGGCCGTCGTACCACTCGTCGTACAGCGCGGCGTCGGGTAACCGAAAGTCGGCCGAGAGGTCGACGACCGTGTCAGCCGCCTCGAAGTACTCGTCGACCTGCTCCATCGACACGCCGTGAGGCGTCGCCGAGAAGAGCACGTCGACCGATTCGAGGTCGTCCGGGCTGGAGAACCGCAAGTCGAGCCCGCGCAGGTTCGGGTGTGACCGGCCGACGGTCATGTTGTCGGCCGACCGCGAGGTTGCCTGAACGATCTCGACGTTCGGATGCCCGGCGAGGATCCGCAACAGCTCGCCGCCGGTGAACCCGGTGCCGCCGATCACGCTGGCGGTGTACGTCTCGCTCGCGTGTGTCGCCGGCTCGTTGGCCGTGTCGTCGCGAGCCGCGCCACCGTCCTCGGTTCTCACCCCGTCGGACCCCGTGTTACCGGCGCTCATACCACGACCTCGTCGGCGTCGTCGGTCGTTCCATCCTTCTCAGCGTCGTTCCCCCCTGCCGCGGCTGATTTCCTCTCCAGCCAGTCGACGACCCTCGCGGGCACGTCGACCTCGCTGGCCTCGTCGAGTGCCTTGAACTCCACCGTGTGGTTGATCTCGTGGACGGTGTATCGCCCGGATCCAGCGCCGCCGACCTCCATCAGGTCGACACCGAGCAGCCCCCCGCCGACCGCCGCGGAGGCGCGCTCGACGAGGTCGAGCGCCTCGTCGTCGAGCGCGAACGACTTGGTCTCACCGCCCTTCGCGGCGTTCGTGAGCCAGTGGTCCGACGACCGAGTCATCGCGGCGATCGGCTCGCCGTCCGTAGCCAGCACCCGCACGTCACGGCCCGGCTTGTCGACGAACTCCTGGACGTAGAACACCTTGTGTTCGTAGTGTCCCAGCGTCTCTTTGTGTTCGAGGATCGCCTCGGCCGCGCTGCGTGTGTCTATCTTGGCCATCAGCCGTCCCCACGACCCGACGACGGGCTTGAGCACGCAGGGATAGCCGAACGACTCGATCGCCTCCATCGCCGCCTCTTTCGTGAACGCGACCTCGGTCTCGGGTGTGGGGATCCCCGCCTCCGCAAGCGCGAGGGAGTTCTTCGCTTTGTCGGCACACACGTCGGCGGTCTCCGGCGAGTTCACGATGGGAACCCCGTAGCTGTCGAGGAACCGGGTCGCATACAGTGACCGGCTCGTCGAGAGACACCGGTCGACGACCAGATCGAGGTCATCGACCGTCGCCGTGGTCGACTCCAACCCGAATCGCTCGTGACGCACGTCGATCTTCTCGACCTCGTGGCCCCGGTCTCGGAGCTCGGAGAGCAGCAGCTTCTCGTCCCGGCGGATGCGTGAGTAGAGGACGCCTACGCGCATGTGTACCACTCGCCTGTCGAAGCCGCGTCGGTCGTCACCATCTACTCTCCCCAGTCCTCCTCCAGTTCGGGGGCCTCTTCCAACACGACGGGATCCAGCGAGATGACCTCCAGTTCGGTCCCGGTGACCGGACTGTCGACGATCTCGCCGACCTCGACGTCGGCCGGAAGTTCGATCTCTTCGCCCGTGATCGGGTCCTCTGCAAGCACTGGGTCGCTGTCGGTCGTCATCGTACCTCCTACTCCACGGTGAGTACGAATAAAACCTTCGGAATTATAATTTATATTATGTTACTTGAAGACGGCTCTATCGGTGTATCTTGGCTTACAAGGCCGACGTGTGAAATCCTGTGTCAGATTTCAATAATACTGTTGTCCCCTCGCGGGGACGGCGGCGCGGCCGGCGGTCGTGGGTCGGCCGTCGCCGGTCGGTGTCGTGGGTGCCGGCAGGGTCGCGGCGCTCCCGCCTGCTCCGTGACTCCAATGGACCGTGCCGTGGGACTCGCGGGGCGATCACACATACGAGGCCACCTCCGTGTGTCGCTCGTCGGCCGCCGCCGCGAGCGCCTCGCGGCGTGCAGTGATCGTCTCTGCGTCACGTTCGATCGCTGCGTCGACGGCGGTGAGATCGCTGGCGACCGCTGCCGGCGCGGGTCCGCCAGGTGAGTCGCGGCTCGCGACGCTGGCTGCAGGGTCGAGCGCCGTCTCGACGTCGTCGCGGCTCACGTACGCCGACAGGGGCTCGCCGGTGACGTTTCGCGCGGCCTCGTCAACTTTTGCGGCCGCCGTCGCGGGCGAATCGTCGTCGGAGACGGTCGCTGCGGCGGCGGCGACGATCTCGTGGGCTGTCCGGAACGGGAGCCCGCCCATCGCGAGCAGGTCGGCGACCCCCGTCGCGGTGGAGAATCCCTCTCCCGCCGCCTCCGTGAGTGCCGCCTCGTCCCAGTCGGCGGTCGCGACCGCGCCGGCAGCGACCTCGGTCGCTTCCCGAACGTCGCCGGCGGTCTCGAACACGCTCGCGTGAGCCCGCTGGAGGTCGCGGTTGTACGCCCGAGGGAGACCCTTCAGGAGGCTCAACGTTCCGGCCGTCTCGCCGATCGCGTCGCCAGCGACCCCTCGGGCAAGCTCCAGGGTATCGGGATTCTTCTTCTGTGGCATGATTGAGGAGGTCGAGGCGTACGCGTCCGACAGCTCGACCACTCCATCCTTCGAGAAGAGGATCAGGTCCTCTGCGAGTCCCGACAGCGTCGTCGCGAGCGTCGCACACGCGCTCGTCGCTTCCGCCAGGAAGTCACGTGCAGACGAGGCGTCCATCGCGTTGCGAACGACTCCGTCGAACCCCAGCAGGGTGGCGGTGCGCTCGCGGTCGATGTCGAACGGCGTCCCGGCGAACGCGGCCGCGCCGAGCGGCGACCGGTTCACCCGCTCGTACGCGTCGAGCAGGCGGGCGGTGTCCCGTGCGATCCCTCCCTCGTACGACAGCAGGTAGTGTGCGACCGTCGTCGGCTGTGCCGGTTGCAGATGGGTGTAGCCAGGCATCACCGTCTCCGTGTGCTCGGTTGCGACCCCGACGAGCGACTCTCGGAGCGTCACCGTTGCCTCCGCAGCGGCGAGGAGGTCCTCACGGAGCCGATAGCGGATACAGGTCGCCACCTCGTCGTTACGCGAGCGAGCGGTGTGCATCCGCCCACCGTCCGGACCGATCCGGTCGATGACGGCCGTCTCGATCGCCTCGTGGACGTCTTCGCCGTCGGTCAGCGCGCCGTGGCCAGCGGCTTCCACGTCCTCGAGCGCGGCGAGGATGTCGCCGGCGACCGTCTCGTCGATGATACCCTGCTCGGCGAGCATCACCGTGTGTGCGCGGTCGACCGCGAGATCGGCCGCGAAGATTGCCTCGTCGGCCGCCAGGCTCGACAGGAACGCTCGTGCGGGGCCGCCGCTGAAGCGGTCGCCGCGAACGGCCGTGCCGGAGTCCTCGTCGCTCATCGGTTAGTGGTCGCTGTCCGTGGCGGCGTCGCCCCCGTCGGTCGTCAGTTCGGGTTTCGTCGCGCCCGTCGCCACGTCGTTAGCGAGCCGCTCTTGGAGTCCGTGGTACTTTGCGACGCCGGTCGCGTCGGCCTGTGCGATGCCGGCGACGTCCTCGGTGTTGAACGAGGCCATCTCCTCGGAGTACACCGCGTACTCGGAGTCGCGGGCGACGACACGACAGTTGCCGCCGGCGACCTTCACCGTCGCCGTCCCCGTCACGACGTCCTGTGTCTCGTCGATGAACGCGTTCAGCGCGTCGACGACAGGCGCGAACGTGAGTCCCTGATACGCCTTCTCCGACCACTCCTGCTCGATCCCCGTTTTGAACGAACGCTCGTTTTTGGTCAGTACGAGGTCCTCGAGCGCCTGGTGGGCCGTCAGCAGGACGGTCGCAGCCGGGTGTTCGTAGTTCTCGCGCACTTTCAACCCGAGCATGCGGTCTTCCATCACGTCGGTGCGGCCAACCCCGTAGCTCCCGGCGTACTCGTTGAGGTACTGTATCAGTGCCACCGGGTCCATCGACTCGCCGTCGACGGCGACCGGGACGCCCTCTTCGAACTCCACCTCGATGGTCGTCTCTCCGTCGGGCTCTGCGGTCCACTCGTAGATGTCTTCCGGCGGCTCGTAGTCCGGGTCCTCGAGTTTCCCGCCCTCGACCGCACGCGACCAGATGTTCTCGTCGATCGACCAGACGCCGCCGTCGCCGGCCTCGACGGGGAGGTCCTTCTCGGCGGCGTACTCGATTTCCCACTCGCGGGTCAGTCCGAGCTCGCGCACAGGGGCGATGACTTCGAGATCGGAGCCGCGCCAGACGGCCTCGAACCGGAGCTGGTCGTTTCCTTTCCCCGTACAGCCGTGCGCAATCGCGTCACACCCCTCTGCCTCTGCGACGCCTAGGATTGCCTCGGCGATGACCGGCCGCGCGAGCGCGGTGCCGAGCGGATAGCCTTGGTACGTCGCGTTCGCTTTCACCGCGTCGAAACAGAGGTCTGCGAACTCGGCTTTGGCGTCGACGACGTGGAGGTCGAGCCCCAGTGCGTCGGCGGTCTCCTCGGCCTCGTCGAACTCCTCTGTCGGCTGTCCGACGTCGACGTTGACACCGATCACCTCGTCGTACCCGTACTCCTCTTTCAGTAGTGGTACACAGACCGTGGTGTCGAGCCCGCCGCTGAACGCGAGTGCAACGCTTGCCATTAGGTGTGTACACCACCCGTACACAGTTAAATTCGTCGGTATAAGTAACGAAAGAAAAATGCGGGCGTACCGCTAACGGAGGACGAAGCAGTGACTCTTCGGGACGGAACGACGCGAACGCGACGAGAGATGAAGTGTTATCGGCCTCGGGGGGCCGGTCGTCGCGCCGCGCCGGAAGCCGGTCGCGGCGGTCGAACGCCTCGTCGCGGTCGCGGGGCTCGTCGGCCTCGGGAGAGCGTGGACGCCGAGCGAGCCACCGCTGTCATCGTCTTCGGATAACTGATCAGTCGTATAAAAACGTTCCGTTACACGTCCCACCGGGCAGCGGCGGGCAGCAACTGACTACAGCGCAGTGCGATACGCGTCGAGCGTCTCCTCGACGTCCGCCTCCGTGTGTGCGTACGACGTAAACTGACACTCGTACTGGTTCGCAGTGAGGAACACCCCCTGGTCTTTCATCTCCTGCCAGAACACCCGCTCCCAGCGGTCGGTCTCCGCAGCCGCAACGTCCGCACCGGTCTTCGGGCACAGCTCGTACCGCGAACAGGACGGATTCTGTCGACACCCGCCGGCACAGCAGTCGTCGACATCGTCTGGCACGTCACGAGTGAACACCGTCTTGAACATCGAGTCGGTGCCGACGACGGTGTACTCCGGGGCGCGCTCCGCACATATCTCCGCGATCCCCTCTCGCAGCTGTCGCCCGAGGCGGTTCACGTGTTCGTACACGTCGTTCGCCGCAGCGTACTCCAGATACGCCTTGCCGGCGGCCATCGTCACCGGGTGTCCGGAGAACGTGCCCGACTGGAACACCTCGCCCGCAGGCGTGAATTCTTCGATGATCTCGGCTCTCCCACCGATCGCGCCGACCGGGAAGCCACCGCCGATTATCTTCCCGAACGTCGTCACGTCTGGCGTGACGCCGAACTTCGACTGCGCACAGCCGAGCCCTCCGACGCGGAATCCCGTGATCACCTCGTCGAAGATCAGCAGCGAGCCGTGGTCGTCACAGAGGTCTCGCAGCGTCTCGTGGTAGCCGTCGATCGGGGTCACGATCCCCATGTTGGCGAGGATCGGCTCGACGAGCACCGCGGCGATGTCGTCGCCGTGCTCCGCGAACACCTCTTTCGCCGCTGCCGGGTCGTTGAACGGGATCGGGAGGGTGTGTTCGGCGAACGCTTCGGGGATCCCCTTCGTCGACGGGTGCGGGTCCTCGGGGGTCCCTTCGACGAGCGTCGACTCCTGTGCGCCGTGGTAGCCGCCCTGCATGATCACGACCTTGTCACGCCCGGTGTACCCGCGCGCCAGCCGGACCGCCGACACGGTCGCCTCGGTCCCCGAGTTGACGAAGCGGATCGACTCGACGCTCGGGACGTGGCGCGCGACGAACTCCGCGTGCTCTACCTCGACCTCCGTTGGCGCGCCGTACATCGGGCCCGCGGCCGCGTGCGACTGGACCGCCGCCGAGACGGGCTCCGGCATATCGTGACCGTACAACAGCGGACCGTACCCCATCACCCAGTCGATGTACCGATTTCCGTCGGCGTCGATCACGTGGCCACCGTCGCCGCGCTCGATGAAAAACGGATGCGGCATCGTCGCCCGAACCGAGGAGTTGACGCCGCCGGGTAACACCGACAGCGCCCGGTCGTACAGGTCGCGAGAGCGCTCGTGATCCATACTGTCTGGTTACGGCGCCGGAATAATAGTCGTTGGCAACCCGGTCGCCCCAGGTAATCGATCCGTCGGTTCGCGTGGGGTGCCAGCGAGGTCGACCGCGCTCTCAGACCGCCTCCGGCCCGGTCGCTCCGGTGCGGACCTGTAATGCGTCCTCGACGGGGAGGACGAACACTTTTCCGTCGCCTGCCTCGCCGGTCTTTGCGGCCTCGGCGATGGCCTCTGCGACCTCGTCGGCCGGAATGTCGGCGACGACCACATCCACCTTCACCTTCTGATGGAGGTCGACGGTGAACTGTTCGCCGCGCCACTGTCCTTTCTTCGCGGGCTGGCTGCCGCGACCCGAGACGTTCGTTACGGTGAGCGAGGGCGCGTTGATCTCCGCGAGCGCTTGCTTGATATCGCCCAGTTTGTCGGGCCGAACGACCGCGGTGACCATCTTGATCTCCGAGCCGGCCTCCTCGCCGCCGTCGGCACGCGGGGCGTCCTCGGTGGTGTCGACGATGGACGGGCCGCCGTCGGTCGCCACGCTCGGCTTGCCGAACTCGGGGTAGGTATCGACGCCGTGCTCGGCGACGTCGAGGCCGTCACGCTCGTGTTCAGGTGTGACGCGTGCCTGGCCGATCATCTTGAGTCCACCCCACACCGCGGCGGTGGCGAGGACCGTCCACACCGTGATGACCGCGACGCCGATGACCTGTGGCACGAACATCCCCGCTTCGATCGAGAGGAGGCCGCCAGCGACGAGTCCGCCGCCGACTGCGGTGCCCTCGATGGACCACAGCGGGAAGAGTATCAGCCCGAGCATCCCGGCGCTCCCGTGTACCGGGAACACCGCGCAGACATCGTCGATCTCCAGCCGCTTCTCGACGAAGCGGAAGACGAGCGGGAGCTGTGCGCCGGCGATGAGACCGATCATCAGCGCCCCCATCGGGGTGATGAGGTTCGTCGGCCCCGTGACGCCGACGAGTCCGGCGAGCATCCCGTTGGCGACGTACAGCGTGTCGACCTTCCCGTTCAAGTAGATAGAGGCGGCGGCCGCGCCGATCGCCCCCATCCCCATACCGAGCGCGGTGACCATGGCGACGCTCCCGACGTACGCGAAGTCGGCGAGCGCGATCGAGGTGCCGTCGGCCGCGAGCGGGTTCGCCGCCGTGCCGACGTTGAAGCCGAACCACCCGAAACAGAGGACGAGCGTCCCGAGCACGGCGAACGTCATCGAGTGCCCCGGAATGACGTTGGGTGAGCCGTCGTCGTCGTACTTGTCTATCCGTGCGCCGAGCACCCACGCCGCGGTGAGCCCGGCGACACCACCGACGCCGTGAACGACCATCCCGCCAGCGAAGTCTTCGAAGCCGAGCGACGCCAGGATCGGTGCCTCTGCGCCCGGTGCGTACCACACCATCCCCGCGACGACCGGGTAAATGACCGCCGCGAGCAGGAACGTGTACGTGACGTACGCCCGAAGCTTGGCTCGTCCCGCGACTGCACCGGAGACGATGGTCGCGGCGGTCATCGCGAACACTGCGCTGAACAGCCACAGGGTCCAGCCTGTATCCGCGGACTCGCCGAACATCGTCAGCGCCGAGCTCTCTCCGCCGGCGAGCAGCGACCCCACGTTGTTCGAGATCCCCATCCCGACGACGAAGAACACCCCGATACCGACCGCCCACGTGAGCATGTTCTTCGTGAGCTGGTTCGCGACGTTCTTCGAGCGCACCTGTCCGGCCTCCAGCATCGCGAACCCGGCGTGCATGAAGAAGATAAGGAACGTGACCGTCAGCCACCAGGTCATGTTGACTCCGGTGACGAGCGCCTCGATGTCGGCCTCCGTGAGCAGCAGCGTCGCGTCGATCATGTGTCGTCCCTCCAGTCGACAGTACGTTTCGGTGGATCGTACGGCAATACCGGATTTTCGTGACCACTCATACGCTGAATCACGTATCAGCCTGGGACAACAGCAGTATATAAACGTTCGAGTTGGGTTTCAAAACAAAACGCGTTCATAATACCGTAAGCGTCCAATATAAGGGCAGATGGATGGTATATAAGGACGTTTTCCCGACGAGTATCCAGCAATACTTGCAGGATAAGTTGACGCTCGTGGTTCTGTTTCTCTGACATTTCTGCCGATCGGGCGGTCTTCGGTCGGCTGTCGCGCGAGCGCGCCCCGCGACCGCAAATGTTGCTGAACACGTTTGTGATGCGTTTACAGGGATCTGGACGAATCACTCGAAAACGGGCGTTTCAGCGCTTGTGAAAGAAAATTGGACGTTCGTCAACCGAGTCGGCCGGGAGGCGCTCGGCCCGCTATTCGGGCTTGAGCCCCTCGCCCTGGACGCGCATGACCGCCTCGCCGTCGGCGAGGTTGGGGGCGTCGACGAGCCGAACGATCCGCTTGTCACCCTTCGACTTCCGGAGGTACAGTCGGAACGTGGAGGCGTGACCGAGGATGTTCCCGCCGATCGCCTGCGTCGGGTCGCCGAAGTAAGAGTCCGGGTTCGAGGCCACTTGGTTGGTGACGAGAATGGCGGTGTTGAACAGGTCCCCGATCCGCATCAGGTCGTGGAGGTGTTTGTTGAGCTTCTGTTGCCGCTCGGCGAGTTCGCCACGACCGACGTACTCCGCGCGGAAATGCGCCGTGAGCGAGTCCACACAGACGATCCGAATCGGCCACTCGCCCTCCTCGTGTTCGCCCGCGAGTTCTTTGGCCTTCTCGGCGAGCAGAATCTGGTGGTTGGAGTTGAACGCCTTCGCGACGTGGATCTGATCTAAGAACGCTTCGACCAGCGCTTCCAGCGCGTCTTCGTCGCTCGGCGTCCCTTCGATCTCGCGTCGCTCCATCTCGTCGGCAAGGATCTCGTC
>JARVCL010000075.1:0-13261 GCA_040405695.1 Halorubrum sp.
CGTGAGCGTGAGCGACACCGTTCTGATCCCCGGCGGACGCGACGTGCGGGCGACCCTCGACGTCGCCGCTCCAGCGTCAGAGACGGCGGAAGAGACGAAATCGACGGCGGAGACGGAAACAACCCCGAGGCCGACAGCCGAAGGCGACGCAACGGTGGACGACACGGACGCCGTCGTCGTCGCCTGCCCGCCTCACCCAGAACACGGCGGGCATCGCGGTGACGAGCGGTTGACGGCCGTCAGCGACGCGCTCACGACGCTGGGGGTTGACTGCCTCCGGTTCGACTACGGCGAGTGGGACGAAGGGTACGGCGAGTGTACCGACGCAGACAACGCCGTCGGCTGGGCGGCGGAGCGGTACGACCGAGTCGGGCTGTTCGGCTTCTCGTTCGGCGGGACGGTCGCGCTCGTCACGGCAGCCTCCCGTCCGTCGATCGCCGGTGTCTGTGCGCTCGCTCCAACCGCCCGACTCACCCCGGAGGCAGACGCCGTCGACGCGATCGATACTCTCGCGGCTCGCAGCCAAGTCGACTGCGACGAGTCCACGGACCGTCGTTCACCGGTTACCGTCGCCTACGCGACCCGCGATTCGACCGCCGACTGGGAGCCCGTCGTCGATCGGGCCGAGACCGCCGGGATCACGACGGTCGCCGTCGAGTCCGATCACTTCTTCGTGGGTCGCGCCGCGGAGGTAAGTGAGATGGTTGCCGACGCGCTCGTGCCGTGGATGACGCTCTAGAACGTGTGAACGGCCGCCGAAAGCGACGTGAGAGTGAACGAACAGCGCGGAGTGACAGGCTGGTGGTCCGACCCGAATTAGCTGTATCCTCGCCAGCGTCGACCACACTCCTTGCACTTGAAGAAGCGAGTGGGCGGCTCGTCGGCAGCACCGGTCTGTTTGATCGTGTACCACGCCTCGTCGTGGCCACACGCCTCACAGACGACATCGGTCGCGGTCGGCTTGCCTTCGAAATTCGCGCCCTCTTCGGTCTCTATCACCTCGTTGCCGGTCTGTTCGACCGTCGATTCGAACCGCTCGGCGAGTTCATCGTCGCGTTCTGTCGTCGAGCCGCAGTCGCCGTTCTGACAGACCATCTCGCCGTCTTTGGAGACCATCATCGAGCCGCAATCGTCACAGAACTGCATGATCCGATGGTGGAAGCTGAACGAACTTAGGTCCGATGACCGAAGCGTCAGCCGCTCCGGTCGAACCGCGGCGCATCTTCTTCCACCATCGGGCAGCCGCGGACGCGGAACTCGTCGAAGTCGAGCACCTCGACGATGTCGGTCCCCTCGTGGGTGCAGGCGGTCTCGGGCGGCTCCGTGAAGTGCGGACAGCGCTGGCAGTAGGTCCGCTTGTCGACGACATCGTCGCGTCTCGTGTCCGGTCCAGACGCTGCGTCTACGGCGTCGTTGGTCGGGGACGGCTCGGAGTCGAGCGACGCCCACACGTCGTCGATATCCACCTCGTCCACGTCCATTCGCTCGAACGGATCCTCGTCGGCGAACGGATCGTCCGTCTCCGTTGACGTCGCTAACTCGGCGAACGGATCGGTCGGGTCGCCGTTCCCCACGGTATCGGGATCGGTGTCGACACCGGCTGACGAACCCTCACCCGCAGTGTCGGCCGTCTCGGCGGAACTTGACGGCTGGTCCGGAGCACTCTCAGTACTGGCAAAGGGGTCTCTATCCTCCGCGGACGGTTCCGTCGAGGGTGTCCCCTCGTCGTCCAGCTCGGCGAAGGGGTCTGTCCGGTCAGTACTCTCGACCTCCTCGAACTCGTCTTGGGGGCCACCAGCGGTTCGTTCGTCATCGGATCGTTCGTCACTGTCGTGTTGTGGGCCGCTAGTGGGTCGCTCGTCGTCAACTCGCTCGTCGCCGTTGTTTTGCGAGCCGTCGTCACCTGTGGTCATCGGTCTGTGTCCCCGCCGTCTGTGGTCGCCGCAACGTCTCCTTCCAGCGCTGGTCGGTCGTCGACCGTTAACTCGGAGGTGCCGATGAACCGTCTACCAGGCTCGATCCCGTCGAACCGGCTCTCACAGTAGGGACACTCGGGTTTCGACAGTAGTGACAGCCGGACCGTGTTCGAACAGCCGGCACAGTCTGCCGTGCGAACCCCGTGACGGTTGGCCGCGGCGAGAATCTCGTCGAGCCGCTCGCGTTCGGCCTGTTCCTGCCGTATCGCCCGAAGCTGACGTTGCAGTTTGACGACTGCGCTCGCGACACGTGGAAGTTTGTCCGTGACGTCCGCCGTGGCCGCGGCGAGTTCGTCGAGTCGCTCGTCGAGGTCGTCGACGTCCGCCGTCGCCTCCGCGACTTCGTCTTCCAGCGCGGCGATCGCTTCGCGGTCGGCATCGAGCGTGTCGACGCGTGAGCGCAGGTCTGCGACAGCGTCGTCGATCCGGTCGGCGAGCGTGTCGAGGTCGTCGACGACCGCGTCGAGCCGCCCGGCCGTCTTGGGGTGAGCGTGATCGGCTTCGGCCTTCGTCTGAACGTCGCGATAGAGCCGAACCAGCCGGTCACGGAGGTCCTCGATGTCTTCGTCGACCCGCGTCTCGACATCGTCGAGTCGTGACGCCAAGTCGTCGACCTCCTCGGTCGACGGAGGATCGACACCGCGCTCGTCCGCGAGCGCAACGACCGCTCGCTCGACGGTCGCGCGATCGATAGCCGGCCTCTCGGCACCCGCGGTAGCGTCCGGATCCAGGTTCGCCTCGTCGTCCGGCGTACCGGGGGCGTCGGACTCCGAGGGAGTGGACGTGGTGGTGTCGGACTCGGGAGTTGGAGACGCGTCGCTGGTGTCCTCTGTCGTGTCGGCTCTTGCAGCCGGATCTGACGGGTCGGAATCACTCATCGACGAGTCCTCTCATTGCCGAACGTTCCCCCGGGAGGGTTAAGTAATCTGTCGCGTGGTTCTCTGTATCGATACTCGGATCCGGCGTGTCGTCGGTCGCGGACGCAGGAACGTCGGTGACAACGCATTCGGGCGTCACCGGATCTTACGCACGTCACTGATGTCGAATCCGCCGTCGTGAACTTCTGTCTCGAACCGCACGATGTTCTCTTCTTCGAGCCGCGAGAGCACGCCACGAAACTCTCGAACGAACATGGTTCGCGCACGCCGTGAGCCGCCGCTCTCCCACGTGAACTGGAGGGTACCGCCGGCAGCGTCCATCAGTGTCCCGAACTCCTGGTCGGTCAGCGAATCCAGATTCACTAACACGAGAATCAGCCCCTCCCAGCGGGTGGCCGCCTTCTTCAACCCCTTCATTACCATCGCGATGTCGCTCCACTCCATGTCGTCAGAGACGACGCTCACGAGGTCGGTGACGGAGTCGATACAGACGAGATTCCCCGTCGCGTGCTCCGTGAGGTAGTCACCGAAGGCGGTGAGCACGTCGTCGTACCGCCCGCGGTCGTCTAGGTCGGTGATCGACGACGTCGCTCCTTCGTACCACTCTCTGGGGATCGGACTGAGCTGAAAGAACTCCGGTGAGAGGTCACGAAACGTGATTCCTTCCACGGCAGCGTCGACCACCTCGTCAGCCATCGTGTACTCCATCTCACGGGTGATCGCCCCCTCGTCGGCGGTAAACGATAGGTAGTGGACCTCCGGTGGAACCGTCGCGTCGCCGACGAGATCACCGTAGTACAGGTCGAACAGCGACGCGTCGGTCCGCGCGAGCGCGTTCATCGCCGCGCTCGTGTAGAGGAACTCGCGCGCGCCAGCTCCAGACTCACCAGCGAGCAACACCACGCTTCCCGGCGGCGCGCCCCCGTTCAGAATCGAATCCAGCCGGGCGACGCCGAACGGTGCGGTCGACATATTTCTGTACGGGCGGGCGGGCCGCTTAGTGTTGTCCCTCACCGAGCGGTCACGGTCGTCTGTTGCTACGTCGTTCCATCGTCTCTGTCCCCCGCCTCCACGGTCACTCGCGCGCCGTCGTTGGCAGCGCGAACGACGGAGACGGAGCCGTCGACGCCGGCCGCCGTGAGCGCGCGCTCACCGGCGTCGGCCGCTTCCTCCGCTCGTGTGGCGTCCGTGACGCCGTACACCGTCGGTCCCCACGAAGACTGTCCTGCACCGAACACCGCCGGCGACGACGACAGCGACGCCACCACGTCGCCAACCGGCGGCCGATACACGCCGCCCTGTTCGTCGGTGTACCACGCGCCGTTGAGTCGGCCGACGGTCGCAACGGCCTCGCCGAACGCCTCCGCGTGGCCCGTCGCGAGTGCGGGAAGCACCCGTCGAGTGACGATTCCGGCGATCCGGTCGGCAAGCTCCGGGTCGGCGTGTTCGACCGCAGCACGCATCGAGGCGTCTTCGTCGTCTCCGCTCCGTCCCGGGTCGACAGCCGGGCGAACGAGCAGGAACCGCCAGTCCGCGGGGACGGCGTGGCGCGCCGCGACCGGTGGGACCGTCCACTCGCCGTCGACGGGACGGTCGGTGGTGAACCGGGTGGTGGGGTGGCCCGCGTCGAGGACGAACCCGCCCGATTCGAACGCCGCGACGCCGACCCCGGATCGGCCACCCCGACCGAGTGCAGGAGCCCGTTCACGGACCCTCGGCTCCACTCCGTGTGCACGGCTGACCGCCGCGAGCGTCGTCGCGGCTAGCTGTGTCCCACTTCCCAAGCCCACGTGACGCGGCAGCGTCGACTCCACCGTGACCGACGCTCCGGGCACCTCGAGGAAGTCGACGGCACGGAGGGCGTACTCGTGGACCGCCTCGCAGAGCGCGTCGGCGGCGACAGTCTCTCCGTCGCCGACCGCCGGCGTGGTCGTCCGTTCGTTCGAGGCGGTGACCGACTGCTCGGGAGCCGCGTCGTCCGTGTGAGTCGTCGTCACCGACTCGGCTGGCTGTGCCGACACGGCCACGCGTGGCGCTTCGAGCGCAAGTCCTAACGCCCCGTACAGCCGCTCGTGAGAGAGGCTCAGGTTACAGAAGCCGAAGTGGAGCCGCCCGCCGGCGCTCACGCGTGCCATATCAACGCCGTGTTCGGCCCGAGCGTACAAAAGGAGCCGAGACGGGGGCGAAAACCGCCTCCGTTCGTGGCGCGTATGCCGTGATACCACGTGTGGGCTGTACCGGACGGCCCGCGGTGGAGATTGGATCGGAGAGGAGCGACCTGTTCGGCGGGACAGCGAGAGTCCGACGATAGACAGCGGGGATCGACGCGAGTACGACCGGCACGGCGGCGGGAGGGTACCCCGCGGTCAGTGGCCGACGTACTGCGACTCCCACTCGGTGCGAGCGTCGATTTCTCGTCGCCCGCGGCGCGTCAGCGTGTAGTAGTTCGTCCGTCGATCGCGCTGGCCCTTCTCGACGAGCCCCTTCTCGACGAGCGTGTCCAGGTTCGGATAGAGTCGCCCGTGGTGGATCTCTTTCTCGTAGTAGTCTTCGAGCTCCTCTTTGATCGCCAGTCCGTGAGGCTCGTCGAGCCCGGCGATTACGTAGAGCAGATCACGCTGGAAACCTGTGAGGTCGTACATGCGACTATTCAAACATAACCGGGCAAAATAAATAAACATTCCGTTACGTAGGTTCGCACATCGGCGCTTCTCCGGGATATCGAGCAGTCTTCGCATCGATCGGTCGTGTCAGTCGGTCTACTCACTTCCGGCGAGTACGGAGCGATAGCGAAAACGGGTCCGTGTCTCTCAACCGATACGTACGGAACACACAGCGTCCGATCGGTCAGCACACACCACGCCAAGGAGGCAACCGAAGCGGACGAACGAGCGGGAACGGGACGGACCGACGGGGAGAGAACGGACCGACGGGGAGAGAACGAGTGCGTGGTCGACAGCGGAGAGGAACACGATCGCTCTGGCTCGGGCGACGGCGGTCGTTCGGCTACCGAGGTGTCTGCGGTGTGTCGTTCGAAAACGGACATCCGCCCCAGCGGAAAAAAGCCACGTGGGGCGGTCGTCCGAAATTGGTCCCCGCTGACGCTTCGGCCCTCCAGACGAAGCGTCACGTGGGTGTATTTGGTTGAAAGTAATAAACCTAACGAGCGACCGCTACATGTGTTCTTCTTCTAACACCCAGCCGAGCGCGCGCTTGTAATGAGTGAGCAGTTCCTCAACGCCGCGGTGAGACAGTTCTTCGTCGTCCAGTTCCGCACGGAGAAACTCGTACTGCTCTCGAATCTCCTCTTCAGAACGCATGTGCGTCCGTAGACTACGCCGAAACAAATGGTTGTGGTCGTGACCGGGAAGCGCGCAGCGAGCCGTGAACGACGTGAACGTGGTGGTTCACGGGCGAAGTGGGGCGACCCGTGTCTCGCTCGACGGATCACACAGCACCCGGCGACCGCCGTCCGGCACAGCGGCCCGCGAACGACACGCCTATACCCAGACCGACGGTACACGACGAAACGATGGACGACCGGACGCGCGAGTACCTCGCGGGGCGGTTCGGCGACTACTACCGACGCGTGTCGCTGTCACCGCCGCCGGACGCCAACCTGCGCGAGTGGGGACACATTCCGTGGACACCCGGCACGGGCACGACGATGGTTCGTCACCAGTCGCTGTACGATCTTGGCGATCTCGACACGTTCTTCGCCGACAACGCGCCGCGACACGCGTACTTCTCTGCTGCGCGCTACGACGACCCCGGCGCGTCGACGATGGGGCAGAAGGGATGGCGCTCGGCCGACCTCGTCTTCGACCTCGACGCCGACCACCTCCCCGGGGTCGACCCCGACACGACGAGCTACCGAGAGATGCTCGCCGAGTGCAAGGACGCGCTCTACCGCCTGCTCGACTTCTTGGAAGACGACTTCGCGTTCGAGGACCTCACGGTCGTGTTCTCCGGCGGACGCGGCTACCACGTCCACGTCCGCGACGAGTCGATCCGAGAACTCGACAGCGAGGCACGCCGCGAAGTGGTCGATTACGTCCGTGCGGTCGATCTCGACACCGACGGGTTGATCCGAACGGTCTCCGACCGGGGGACGACCAAACGCGTCCTCCGAACGGAAGGCGGGTGGGGAGCGCGCGTCCACGAGGCGCTCGTCGACTACGCCGACGACTTACGGAAGATGGACGAGGAAGCGGCCCGCGACCGGCTGATGGAGCTCGATGGGATCGGCGAGGGGCGTGCAGGGACGATCCTCGGCGCGTTCGAGCGCAATCCGACCGCGGTTCGTGAGGGGAACGTCGAGGCGGGCGGCCCCGGCGTTCGTCGGCTCGTGAACGCCGTAGCGAGCCGCGTCGCCGCGACCGACACTGCCCCGATCGACGAGCCAGTGACGACCGACACACGACGGCTCATCCGGTTCCCCGGAACGCTTCACGGTGGGTCGGGGCTCGTCGTCACGCCGATCGCGCGTGACACCCTCGACGAGTTCGACCCGCTGCGAGACGCGATTCCGGACCGGTTCGTCGGCCGTGACATCCGGATCGAAACCGATATCGAACGGACGGTAGAACTAAATGATCAGCGGATCAGGGTTCAACCCGGTACGAACACGGTTCCCGAGTTCGCGGGCGTCTTCCTGATGGCCCGCGGCGACGCACGGAAGGCACCCGAACGATGAACCTCGACGAACTCCGATCGGTCCAGGCGACGGAACGTCAAAAGGATAGCCTCCAGCACCTGCGCGACGACTTCTACGACGATGTTGCGGCGTACGTGAGTGACCTGCGGGCGGCCCGCGACCGCCGCGCAGAGCAGGTGTCGAACCCGTTCTCCGACGACGACGTGCGGCGGATGTCCGACGAGGTCGAGACCGCCGAGGAGGTTGCCGAAGCACTGTACGAGCGCCGGGTCGGCAAGGTGGTCAAGCTCGCGTCGTTCGCGGCCGCGGACATGCCCGTCGAAACGGAGGGGATGACCACGGAGGAGCGTGACCTCTTCGACGACCTCGTCGCGCGGATCGAGGCGAACAAGTCGACCGTACTCGACGTGCTCGCAGGCGAGACGGACACGCCGGCGAGCAGCGAAGCCGAGAGCGAAGCGGACAGCGCGATGCCGCCTGACGAGGTCGCCACGGAGGATGTGGCAGAACCCGCAGCGACCCCGAGAGAACACGAGCGGGTCCACGCGGACCCGGACCCAGACGCGGCGTCAGAGACCCGTCTCGACGCCAACGCGCCGGATCCCGATTCGGTCGACGCCGACTCGTCCGAGTCTGCCGAGCCGCCGGGAGCGGCTGGTTCCCCCGACTCGAACGGTGCGGACGTTCTCACAGGGGCGATGGGTGGTGGCGGACGTGAGAGCGACAGTTCCGAACCGACCGCTGACGTCGAGTCCGCATCGACAGGGCCACCAGCCGACGACGGAGCCCGCGCCGACGGCCCGATGCCGGTCGACCCCGAACCCGCACCGCCAGGCGCGCCCGGCGTAGACGACACCAGCCCAACCGCCGAGCAGACGAACGACTCGGTCGGGAACGGAGAGTCGCCGACCGGCGAGCCCGAATCCAGGTCGGCTCCCGGGACGGGCGAAGGCACGAGCGAGAACGGAGGGCCCACCGTCGCCGCTCGAGGATCGAGCGCCGACACGGCCCGCGAGACCGTCCGGATCACCCGTGATGTCGGCGCAATACTCGGAGTCGACGAACGTGAGTACGAACTCGCGGGTGGAGACGTGCTCAGTCTCCCGACGGAAAACGCGGCACCGCTGATTCAGCGCGACGCCGCCGAACGGGTCGACTGAACGTCCGCGTCGTTCTGGCGGTCCGCGGAGTCCCGATGGCTCCAGCAGCACGAACGGGTTTCGTGCGCCGGACAGCGAGCGCGTCGAGTCGTCGAGACAGAAAGCACAGACTCGAACGAGCCCGAACAGCCGAAGCCGACCGGTCGGGAGCGCACCCGAGCCGACCGCACGATCGGTGCCTGTTTGTGTGCTGAACTGTTCGCGAGCACATGGGCGACGTGTCACCGGATGCCGCTGGTACCGCCGTGGACACGCGGGTGTTCGGTGCGGCCGCGACCGTCCTCGCGCTCGGCGGAATCCTCGTCGCCGTCGCCCTTGACCCGACGTTCTCTTGGACGACCGACGCGCTCTCCGATCTCGGGGTTCGCGACCGAAGCGCACCGGTGTTCAACGGCGGCCTGATCCTCGGCGGGGGCGTCGGAGTCGGCTACGCTTGGGGGTTGTGGCGAGCGGTGAGCACTGACGTGGTCGGGCGGGTTAGGGCCGTCGTCTTCGCGTTCGCGATGGGGTCGCTTGCGGGGGTTGGCCTCTTCGACCTGACACACCCGTTTCACGGGCCGGCTGCGATCGGCTTCTACACGCTCGTCACGGTCGTGTTCGGACTCGACGGCGTCGCGCGCCGGTCGACGACGACCGGACGGGTCACGCTCGTGTTCGTCCCGCTTCACGTCGTCGTGTGGGCGACGTTCATCGGCGGCTGGTGGCCCGTTCCCGGTCTCGCGCTCCCCGAGCTGCCGGGGGCACTCATGCTTGCTGTCTGGGTGTGGGTGGTCGGTCCGTATCCGGTCGTCGACAGGGGTAGTGACGGCAGTCGTGGCGTGGACTGACAGTGAGTACTGCGAACCGGTTCAGAGACCGCGTCGAAAGGCGTCAGCGTCGCAGCGCGTCACGGCGACAGGGGCGTGACGGCGGTACAGACTCGCAGGATCGCCGTGCGACGAGCGAGTCGCGACAGACGAGCCGGGTGAGACGACCTGACCGCGTGACCCGGTCCGCCACCGACGAACACTAACCCGAGGGGACCGTACTGTGTGTAGATGGAAATCGAGTTTCTCGGCGGGGCCCGCGAGGTTGGGCGGAGTGCGATCCTCGTCGACGACTCGCTGCTGCTCGATTACGGTCTGTTGACCGCCGACCCGCCGCAGTATCCGGTCGAGACTCCCGACCCAGACGCGGTCGTCGTCTCACATGGCCACCTCGACCACGTCGGCGCGGTGCCGTCGCTGCTGAAGGGCTCGCGTCGACCGCCGATCCACTGGACGCCGCCGACCGCCGCACTCACACGAGTGCTGGCGCGCGACACGCTCGATCTACACGGCACCAGCCCGCTGTGTCCCTTCTCTGAGGAACACGTCGCACGACTCGGCGAGGTGGAGCGCCCTCACGGCTACCGCGAGCCGTTCCCTGTCGCCGGGGGTGTCGACAGCGGCGGCTACGAGGTAACCCTGTACGACGCGGGCCACATTCCGGGTTCCGCACACGTCCTCGTCGACGACGGCGACACCCGACTGTTGTACACCGGCGACTTTCACACCGACGACCAGCGGCTCGTGTCCGGAACCACCGCGCGGCCCGACGCCGACGTCGTAATCTGCGAGTCGACGTACGCAGACGTGACCCACGAGGAGCGGAGCGCGGTCGAGCGAGCGTGGGCCGAGCGCGTACAGACGACGATCTGGGAGGGCGGCACCGTCGTCGCGCCGGTGTTCGCGATCGGGCGAACACAAGAGCTCATGCTCGTCGCCGATGCGCACGACCTGACGCCGTACGTCGATGGAATGGGCGTCGAGGTGACGCGACTGCTCCGGCAGTATCCCGAGTTCCTGCGGGATGCCGATGCGCTCCGGGATGCGGCGGGTGCGGCTCGATTCGTAACCGGTGGCGGCGGCCAGCGTGAGCGAATCGCCGCCGACAACGCCGTGATACTCACCACCTCGGGGATGTTGACGGGAGGGCCCGTGCACGCGTACCTCCCGGAGATTCGCGGTCACCCGACGAACGCGGTCACGCTGACGGGGTATCAGGTCGAGGGGACCCCCGGACGAGAGCTCCAAGAGCGCGGTCGACTGGCGATAGACGGGCAGGTCCGCCCGGTGAGCGCGCGCGTCGCGTCGTTCGACTTCTCCGCGCACGCAGACCGCACAGGACTGCTGTCGTTTCTCGACGCGTACCGAGACTCACAGGTGCTGGTGGTGCACGGCGACCGCTGTGCCGACTTCGCCGCCGATCTCCAGAACGCCGGAGTCGATGCGAGCGCGCCCGCACTCGGCGAGCGAGTCGAGGTCTGACGGTCATCAATTCAGGGCCCGCCGCCGGGTCTGTCTCCCGCGCGTCAGCGTCTCTGTACGAGGACAGACGGAACGGGCGCGCGAGAGCGGTCTCCCCGTCATCTGACTCGAGCCGATCCGAGCGACTCCGCCGGTCAGGATCGTCGACGATCCATCAGCGCCAGCGCCAGCACCGGCGACGTTACTATCGTCGGCGCGGACGTACAGGAGCGTGTCGGCGTCCAGCGGGAGCTCGGTGAACGCCACGCCGTCGCCGGTCCTCGGGGTGTCGTACGCGCCCGCGTCCCACTGTGGATGGACGTACGCGACATCTTGCTCGAGGAACTCGATGGCAGCGATCTTCCAGTCGTCTGGGAGCTCACTCGAGGCGGGGCTCTGGACGACCTCGGGTCGGACCGGCTTCGCAGTGTCGAGCGGGTGGTTTTCGTCGAACACGACGGGCTCGATCGCGTCCGGCGTGTCGACCGGCGGGCTGTCGACGATCCACACGGTAGCCGTGACGGTACCGTCGGACCCCTCAGTGTGGACGTCGGCGTTCGTGGCGTCGCTCTCTGGACGCCGGTCACGGTTGAGCCGTTTAGTCGTCGGGGAGACACGTTACCGTGTGGACACGGTCGAGCGAGACGCTGACACCGCCGCCGCTGCCGGTCGCTTCGAACTGGAGGTGGACCTCCTCCTCGGCGGGGCACGCGAGGGTAACGTCGACGACCGCGTCGAGCTGCTCGGCCGTCTCGCTCGCATCGGATGGCGGTTCGTCGGGGGTGTCGGCGTCGAGGGTCGTCTCGGTGTCGTCCGGATCGACGATCGAGACGTCGACGTGGAACTCGTCGAGGTCGCGTTCGAACTGGTTGCGGTACGCGACGACGGACGTGGGCTCTCCGTCGTGAACCGTGTCGGTCAGCGTGTAATAAGCGAGGAAGGCGCGCTCGTCGTCGGTGGTCGAGACATCGAACCCGCGGTCAACTTGCATCGCGGTGAAGCCCGCGGTGCCGAGAACGAGCGCCGTGGCTGCGACGAAGGCGAGGACGATGCTGGCCGCACGGAGTGTTCTCATTCACGCCGTCGTACTTCGGGTGGTTTTTCGGTGTTTCCGAGGACGGTTCGGCGGCCGATCACGTAGTGGACGAGACCAGAGATCCCGAACGCCGTGGCGGCGAACACGCCGACAGCGATCGGTGAGAGCGCACTCACCACCGGGACGCCAACTTGCACGGCGAGCAGAAGGGCGACGGCGACGCCAGCGAGGCCGACATAGTAGAGACTCCAGGGAATCTCCTTGCCGCGTAACACTTCAACGTAGATGTCGATCGATTTCAGTGCCGGGGCCGCCCGAACGGAATCGTCCTCGTCGACGGTCACGACGTTCTTCTCGACGAGTTTCGGGATGTGTGTGCGCTTGAGCGTGGTGTGGACGTTGTGGCGGTCCTCGTAGGGCACGTCCTCTGGGTCCACGCCGAGTTCCCACGCGGTGACGTCTCTGGACAGCTCGGAGATATCTGGCGGGTCGTCTGCGCGCTTGACCGCGTGTATCACGAAACGTCGCCGTCTGTTCGAGAGCACTTCGAAGACATCTTCTTCAGATAGTTCGTCATGGTCGTCGGAGTCCGTGCGTTCGCCCTCCATTTCGTTGCTGGTCTCGGTCGGGTTGGTGGTAGCGTGCATTCGTGACACCTCGGCCCCCCTGTGGGAGTGTCGGTCGCTGGCGTTCGTCTCGGTCAAAGGATGCCGAACGAGGTATATAAATCAGTCAGATAGTTAACCGGAAACCGTAACAGATATGAGTGTTTCTCGCACGGCTCACCCGGTTTCAGGGGGAGCATACTGGGTTCACCTACCGACTGAACACACCTTCAGGCTCTCGTACGGGTCACAGCGGGGAGTGCTCAACTCCGCACGAGACTGTGTCGCTGTGTAACAAGGACCGAACACTCCGCCGGTGAGACGGCCCTGTGTCTCGAGTGGGGTCGGTCGCTGGGATAGTGGGGACTGATCACCGCAGTAGTGAGAAATTCATAACGAAGTACCATTCTGCCAATGCGTAATTCGAGCGCTTTCGGCCCGGATGACCGGGCTCGGGGGTGCGTGAACACAGGTGAAAACCACTATGGAACGACGCAAATTCACGATCGGTCTGGGTGCATTGGCTACTGGAAGCGCGGCGGCGATCGGTACGGGTGCGTTTAGTGCAGCATTCGTCGGCGACCGGGACGCGAACATTACCGTCTCCGGAGATGCAGACGCACTACTCGCTCTCCGACCGGGATACGATCTGGTGGGAGATGGGACGGTTTCCGACGATTTC
>JARVCL010000076.1:0-13223 GCA_040405695.1 Halorubrum sp.
GCGGGCGAGCGTGTCTCGCGTGAACAGGTCACCCCCCTCGATGAAGTACGCCGCCGGGTCGATGTCGGCCCCTGAGCGGGCGAGCCGGAGCGCGTTGACTGCGTTCCGGAAATCCACCTCTGCTTTGAGGAATGTCTCGTACTGTCGAGTCGGCTCGTCACCGCCAAGCCCCGACAACAGCCGCTCGTAAAACGCGCGGTCAACAGCGTTTTCGAGCGGTACAAGCACGTTGGTTGTCTCGTATTCGGCGTACGCCTCACGCAGCGGATCGCCGTAGATTGTGTCTTCGAGCACTTCGACAACCGCTTCAATCGAGTCGGCTTCGAGCAGCCGACGAATCCGGCGGTCGTCGAACTCACCGGCCCGAATGAGGTCGACCTCGACATCTGCCTGCTCCGCATCGGTATAGATGCCGCGGATGACTGTCTTCACGTTCCACGCGTCGAACTTGCGGAGATACCTGGCGATGAGACCGTACAGCCCGCCCTCGCTCCAGTCGAGGATGGCCTCGAACTGTTTTGCGAGGTTCTGGTTGAGCGCGTACTCGATGAGGTCGACGCCGTCGTGTCGGCTCCCGAGCGCGTTGATTTCGTTGCCGTAGCTCGATTCCTCCATGAACCGAGCGATCTCTGCCGGGCTCATGCGAACGAGCTTCCGATACTCCTCATCGCCGTACAGCTGGCCACGACGGGCCCGAACCCGCGACACGACGTACTCCGGGTTCGAGCTGCCAGCAGCACTCATTGGTCGAACAGTCGTTCCGAGACCGTCTTCAACTCGTCGTCCCAGACCGTCTCTAGGACCGAGTCGAAGGTGTTGTTCACGCGGACGCGGGCAGTGTCGCTCTCAGCGATGACGCCGCCGAGACAGTCGATTTCACCGGCGACCGCGGCGTTGCGATCCGCGACGAGTTCCTCAAGAAGGTCGACATCCGCTGGACGCGTGTACACCGCGACGTCAGCGTCGTCGTCGAACTCCGCGAGGCTGGCGTCAAGCAGCGCTTCGGTCAGCTCTCGTCGCCGCTCACCCTCAAGTCCGGCAATCTGCTCTTCGACTCCGTCGTATACGTCCTGAAGCACGTCACGACGGGCACTGAGGCGCTCTTGTTTGGCCTCGAGTTTCGCCGACGAGAGCGTCTGTTCACGCTCCTGTTCGATCTGTTGGTCGGCTTCAGCGAGCCGCTCCTCGCGGATCCGCTCGGCGTCGGTCTCGGCCTCCGAGATGATCTCGTCGGCTTCGGCGTCTGCCGTTTCACGGATCTCCTCGGCACGTGCGCGGGCCTCGTCTCTGACGTCCTCAACGACGGTTTCCAAACTCATAGTTGTCTCTCGGATTATAGAACCAGGAAGACGACGACGAGTGCGAGAATGACAATCGTCTCGGGAAGCACCGTCAGGATGAGTCCGTTAACGAACAGGTCCTCGTCCTCGGCCATTGCTCCGACCGCAGCAGATCCGATTCCTCGCTCCGCGTATCCCGCACCGAGCGCGGCCAGGCCGACTGCGAGCGCGGCCGCGGCCACGGGGTCGGTTAGTGTTCCTCCAGCCTCCAATACAACGGGCGCGAGTGCGTTGGTAGCTTCAAGCATTGGTAGTAGTTGTGGTGCTCGTCTCCGAACAGTATGTAGTTGCTGCTACAATCGACATAAAGGTTCTCAAAACGGGCGACTGGAATGGACGGACGAGCACACAGAAACGTACCGAGACGGTCGTTCGCGGCCAAAACCGACAGCGTTTATTCAGCGATTCTGCGTCGAGCGCACCGCTGTGTACCCGACGTGAGAGGTCACTCGTCGGTTGTGTACGTTCGGTCGTAGCCGAACGGTCGGTACGAGTCGCCGCCGCCCTCGTAGAACTGGCCGAAAAACTCGACATACTCGAGGCGGATTGCCTGAATACCGGCGGCCGTGATACCGAGCAGGAGCACAACGATATGGCCGACAGCGGCCACGACGATTGCGCCAACCAGCGCGGCGATACCAATCATGCTCGGCTCGAAGGCCGTTGAAATACCGCCGAAGACAACATCGTAGGTTTCCGGCTGGTCTTGGACCTCTGCGAGCCGATCCGGGGTGAAAATGAAATGGAAGCTTCCCGCGCCCCCATCATCGATGTACGCGCCGAAGGCAAGCAGATTGACCGCGAGCGCCATGCCGCCCTTCGCGAGTAGCACCGCCATGATCCGGGCGTACGAGATGACGTTGACGATGGGTGAGAGGACTTCGGCAATCTCGGTCGGCTCTCCGATCGCAAGGAGCAGGAAGCCGACGAGCGCGATAGCAAGCCCGATGTAGCCAACAACAACCGGAAAACCGCTGAACGAGAGGGCACCGAGCGTGATCACCGATATCGATTCAAACAGGAAGTCAGGCTTTGGTCCCGGAACGTGCTGGCTGAAAATCCACAGCCACGCGCCGTTGAGCAGGAGCAGCCACGACGCGCTCTCATACATCGCGTGTTTGAGGTCGTGCTGCTGGATGTTGCTCACAAAGGAGAGTGCGTATCCCGTATTCAGGTGCAGGATGCCGAACAGCACGCTGACCACGAGCCACGCGAGCGCCCAGTCAAGATCGGCCGGCGAGAGCCCCTTTGCGACCGGCCATGAGTCAAAC
Organism: Halorubrum sp.; assembly: GCA_040405695.1. Taxonomy (GTDB): domain Archaea; phylum Halobacteriota; class Halobacteria; order Halobacteriales; family Haloferacaceae; genus Halorubrum. The sequence continues at coordinate 2,612 of JARVCL010000076.1, forward strand.
CCGAACCACGGGTACGCGTGATAGCCGAACAGGTCGATCCCGTAGTAGATCCCGAACAGCGCCGTGAACAGGCCAGCCCAGATGGCAACCGCACCCATCTCGCGGAACGCACCGTCGTAGTTGGCGTAGAGGTACCAGCCGATGGCGGCGTACAACACCCCGTACCCGATGTCTCCGATCATGAACCCGAACATGAGCGGGAACGTGAGAAACACCAACAGTGTCGGGTCGAACTCGGAGTACTTCGGTCGACCGAATCCCTGCACGAGCAGTTCGAACGGACCGGCCGCCGTTCCGTTGTTCTGGACGACTGGTGGGTCGTCGTTTCCGTGGGTGGCGTGCCCGCCGTCGGTGGCGGCTGTCGGTTTGGCCGGCTCGGCCGGCTCTGCTGGCGACTCCGCCGCGTCGGGGTCGGCCTCGGTTTCCCTACCGCTGCCGCCGTGGTCGTCTTCGACCGGTTCGGTGTAGTGGTCACCGTCGGGAGTGAACTCGGCCTGCTCTAGCTCCTCGACTTCGGCGTGGTCGCCGACTGCATCGGCGATTGCAGCCTCGAAGTCGGGGAACGTCGCGGTCGGGATCCACCCCTCTGCGATGAACGCGTTCTTCGTGGTGGCGAACGAGAGCGGGGCCTCCTTCTTTTGGGCTTCGATGGTGAGTTGCTCTTCGGCTCGCAGAAGGAAGCCGGCCGCCTCCTCTTTCACCGCGGCGAGCTCGGCGTTGACATCGTCGAGCTCGCCGCGCAGTTCGGCTTGCTCGCGTTCGAGCTCGGCGACGTACTCGCTCGGACTCGCGTCCACGTCCGGCACCTCCAACATCGCGATATCGACGCCGACGAACGCGTCCTGAAGGAACCCGTCGTCCGCGCCGTCGGCAGGTGCGGCGAACGCCGCAACGACGTCACCGCCGCCGAACACCTCGTAGGCGGCGACATCGTCCGCGTCGGCGAGCGCGCTCTCGACGGCGTCGACTTTCGCTTCCCCGACGATGACATCGAGCGAGTCGTAGCCGCCGAGCAGGTCGAGCGCGATCCCGAGGTCGGCGAACGGCTCCATTCGGTCGATCTCCTCCTGTCGGTCACGAAGCGCCGTCCGGAGATCGTCACGGCGGTCGTCGAGTTCGTTGACCCGTTCGCGAGTCCGTTCGAGTTCGGCGACGAGTTCGTCGTCGTCCAGCGAGCCGACCGCATCGATGTCGTCGTCGGAGACATCGAGGATGCTCTCGAGCGAGCGAACGGTGACGAGTCGCTCGTTCACCGTCTCGGCTCCGTCAAGAGAGCCTCCAGGTGTGAACCCCTCGTACCGGCCGTCGTAGTCGGTGACGTGGAGCGAGTGGTGCTCGTACGCCGCCTCGATAACGTCGTCGATGACGCGTTTCGACCCCGTCACCGACACCTTGCTCATCCGTTCCGGTCTAAGCCCCATTCATTCCTCCGTGTGCTGGCTCAACACCGCCTCCTCGAACCGGTCGACGGCGTACTCGATCGCCTCGTCCGTCCGGTCGCGAGCGGCCGACTCCAAGGCCTCGCGGTCCTCACGTCCCTCCGCGAGAATTTCTTCGCGGCGAGCCTCGATGTCCTCACGCGCCGCTTCGAGTCGTTCCTCGGCCTCCTCGGCCGCCTCCTCCTCGGCCTGCGCGCGGATCTCCGCCGCGCGCTCTCTGGCCTCGGCGAGGCGCTCGTCGGCGTCCGATTCTGCCTCCGCGATGATCTCGTCAGCCTCCGTTTCAGCCTCTTTTATCCGGTCGAGCACCTCTGGTCTCGCCATTCTACTGATCGGTACAAGGTCTATGAGCGACGTATAAGGTGTTTGCGGAAGCGCGTGGCCAGAAGCGACTCGAGAGCCCCGCTCCCGAGCGCCAGCCGTGTCGACGCCGGGCACCGATCGGTTCGACGGCCGTCGACGCTGAACGTGCCGGTTGCCGCCGATGCACGAACCGCGTTGTTTTATCTTCGTGACCGTTCCGCTCCCGTATGAGCTGGTCACTCGCTCGCGACGACGACACGATCACGGAGTGGGAGCGCACAGACGGGTACGCAACAGTCCGCCTTCGCGAGCGCGCTAACGGCGGGTTCGTCGTCAGACTCGACGTGATGGAGCAGGCGGCCGACGACGCCGCGTACGACCGCGTCCGGTTCGACGACCGGGAGGCTGCGGAGGCCCACGCAGCGGCGTGGCGCGCTGACCGCGAACTGGACGAGTGAACGAGACGCTCGAGCGTTGACGGAACCTCACGGAACCACACAGGAGCGAACCTGTCGAGACGGCCAGGAAGCGCGGGAACAGAGCGCACTCAGGGCGGCTCCACGTCGTCCGCGAGGAACGCCTGACACTCGACGGTCCGACCGTCGGGATCCGTCGCAAAGAACTGGTAGATGTTGTACGTGAGGTTCTCGTGTGGCTCCTCGGTGGCGACATCTGCGAGCCGGTCGTGCGCGTCGTCGACCGCCTCTCGGTCCGGGTAGACGAACGTCACGATCCCGCCGTCGTCGGTTCGATCCCGGTCACAGAATCCGACGAGGAGGTTACCCCGCTCGAGTATCGTGCAGTCCGGCTGTTCGAGCCACGTTTGCATACCGAGTCGGTCCTTGTAGAACTCGACCACCGCGTCGTGGTTCGTCGTCGCGTAGAAGACGATTCCAGACATACAGAGGGACTGAGACGCCGCCATCACCTAAAGTTCCCGCCGAGAACGGAGCCGGGCCGTCCGGTTGCGGGCCGTATCGGACAGAACAGCTCGACGGTCGGGCAGGATTGACTCACCGTTCTGGATGCGTCACCGCATCGAATCCGCCGCGTATCAGCGGCTTCGCGACGTGCCGGCGGGCGCTCGGAGGCACCTCGTACCACCCGCAGTCGAGGTCTCTCGGCATCGGCTCCGTCGCCTTCCCGTCCGCCGTCGTCCTGCAGTCGCGGCAGCGATATCCCTGTCCGCGCCCCGCTGACGACATAGTTCGCCCGCAGTCGGGACAGGTGGGGGTCACCAGCTGGGTCTCGACCAGATCCCGTACGGCGAACTTCTCCAGTTTCAGGCTCCCGTCGGGACCGGGGTCGGCTACACGACGCTCGTGTTCGCCACAGAGCGTCACCCAATCACCCGGGCGGAGCGCTCGTATCCGGTCGCGGAACCGACCCGTGGGTGCGAAGGCGACGGCGCGGAGGACGGGTCGGGCGGCCACAGGGCCGGGAGTCGAAGTCGGCGGTTGGCCGTTCCCAACCGGAGTTTCGTCACCAGCCGGTCCCGACTCCGCGATGTCGAGGTGAACGTGCCCTCCGCGCTTCGTCTCCGGGTGGCTCGCGACGACGCCGGAGACGCGGTAGCCGGCCCCGTCACGGAGCGCTCCGAGTGATCCGGTCGCCAGATGGGCGTCCGTTCCCTGGTTCGTCACGAACGTCGCGGCGCGTTCGACGGGTTCGCTCTCGATCGCCGCGGCGACCCGACGACAGGCGTCGGGGTCGTCACCGCGGATCCCGTGAAGGATCGGGCCCGGGGCGTTGGGGACACAGACCACCTCGCCGGTGCCGCAGTCGACGGTGTCCCAGACGGTCGGGTACGCGTCGTCCGCGGCAGCGAAGACACTCGCTGCGTCGACCTCACGGGGGGTCCCACAGCGGTCGAGCGCCCGGTACGAGATTCGTTCGTAGGTGTGGTCCGTCAGTGTCGCGGGCGCACCGATCGCCGCGAGTGCACCGATGCGTCCCCGCCCCGTCGTCTCATCGTCGTCCGCGCCGCCGAAACCGAGCCCTGCGTGCTGGTATCCGTGCGCGTCGGCGAGGGCGACAGCCTCGTCGAGCGCGAGTCGTTCCCGGAGCGCCCGGCGAGAAAAATCGACAACTGCGTCTGGAATCGCGGCCACTGGACCGACGGCGTCGCTTCGAGCGGGATCGGCGTCCTCGTCGGAGATGATCGCGTCGGCAACGACGACCCCCGGCGACGTCCGTGGATCGTCCGTGGCGGCGAACGTCCGGACGGTCTCCGTGGTGACCCGAAACGCTGCCGCCGAGTCGACCCCCGAGACGTGGATCGCGACCGCGGCGTTCCCCCGTGTCTTGTGTTTCACGGCCGGATTGAGCCGGATCAACAGCCGCCGCACCACGGTGCCGCCGATCGCTTCCAGTCGCTCGGCGAGACGCACCCCGACGTACGTCGTGCACATCCCGCGCTCGCGGGAGTCGGTGTCGTCGAGGGCGACGATGGGCATACGCGGCGTTTCGTCGCCCCGAACAAGCCGGTTTCGGGGGAACTCCGGTATATAACCGTATCGTCTACGATCGAGGAAAATCGCAAGGCGGCGTCGCCTTCACTCGAAGTGGTTTACGCAACGTATATATGCGATGAGACACTTACATCAGCTATGTCCCGGACTGCGTTGATAGACAACGTCACCGCGATGCTGGAGGACGCCGACTTCCTCGTCAGCGACCGGTGTGCGGTCCGGCCAAAGAGCTTCGACGTGGCGGCCCGGCGCGGCGAGGACCTCCTCCTGTTGAAGATTCTCGGCAACGTGGACGCGCTCGACGCGGAGACGGGCGCAGAGATGCGTCGACTCGGCGAGTACCTCGAGGCGACGCCGATGGTGATCGGCATCCGGACACGAGACGAGGAGCTGAAGCCGGGCGTCGTGTACTTCCGGCACGGCGTTCCGGTTATCAATCCGGACACCGCCTACGACCTACTCATCGAAGAGATGCCGCCGCTCATCTACGCCGCCCCCGGCGGCCTCTACGTCAGTCTCGACGGTGACCTGCTCGCAGACGAGCGCGAGGAGCGCGGCTGGTCGCTCGGACGGCTCGCTAGCGAGCTCGGCGTCTCTCGTCGAACGGTCTCGAAGTACGAGGACGGCATGAACGCCTCCATCGAGGTCGCGGTCCAGCTAGAGGAGCTGTTCGACGAACCGTTCTCCAGTCCGGTCAACGTCCTCGACGGCGCGGACGACGTCCGCGATGCAGATCCAACCCCCGCCGCGCCGGACGCCGACCCGGACGACGAACACGTCGTCCACGTGCTCACCAGCGCGGGGTTCACGGTACACCCGACGGCCCGGGCCCCGTTCAAGGCGGTTTCGGAGGACGACGACGCCCCAGTCATGCGGCTGCTCACCGGCCACTCGGCGTTCACGCCCGCCGCCGAGAAGCGCGCCCGGATCATGTCCTCGATCGGCGAGGTCGCGGGCACGCGTTCGGTGTACTTCACCAAAGAAGACGAGAAACGCGAGTCCGTCGACGGCACCGCCATCGTCTCGTGTGCGGAACTCGCCGCGGTCGACGATCCCGACCGCATTCGCGAACTCATCCGTGACCGCGCAGAAGCCCCCTCGGAAGCGTAGCCGCCCCCGAGACGGTCTCACCGCCCGCCTCAACGACCGAGTAGACGGCTGAAGAACCCGTTCGTCTCGTCGTCGTCCTCGTCGTTCGTCTCCTTCGGAGCCGTGTCGCCGTCTTCAGACCGCTCTTCTGCTGACGCCTCGTCGTCCTCGGTGGTCCGTGAGAGGACCGTGTCCATCGACCGATCGTCGTCACGGAAGGGGACGCTTCCGGCGAGTTCTTCGTCGAAATCGTCGCGAGAGCGGTCGCGCTCCGGCCGTGCCTCCGAGTCGTCAGTCTGCTCGGCCGGGTCGTCGCCCGAAGCCGGGTCCGACGAACCGTCGAGGTCGGCCGTGTGGTCGGGCTCGGGGTCGGTCACATCGTCTACTCCGTCTTCGGCGTCGGGTATCCCATCGACGAACGGCTCATCGTCGGCACTCCCCGTGTCGTCCGTGTCCTCGGAGCCATCTCCTGCAGTATCGGCGTCGAGGTCGGGGTCGGCACCGGAACGCACCGCGTCGGCCGCGTCGGCATCGACCGCCTCAGTGTCGCGCTCGTCCGCGTCGGTTGTGGCGGAATCGGTGGGCTGTTCGGTCGTCTCGGTGTCGGCTGGCTGGTCGTCCGCGACGAGTATCTCCGACTCGTCCGGTTCCGATTCGAGTCCAGTCGGACCGGTGTCGGTGACACTGGTGTCCTCGTCGGTCTCGTCGGCCGGGCGGTCCTCGGTCTCTGTTCGGGTCGACGCCGCCGTCTCGTCCGGGCCGCCCTCGTTCTCAGCGTCGGGCGCATCGATGTCGATGCCCGTGAGCGCGCGCGCTAGGCCGCGGTACGCCTCCGTCGCAGGAGCGGTCGGCTCCGAGGCAACCAGCGACTCACCGGCGGCGCTCGCGCGCTTGACCGCGGAATCCTCTGGAATGCGCGCCAACACGGTCGCGTCGAGACGGTCGCTGACGGCCTCGTCGGTCGCGTCCGCGTCGCTTTCGACTCGGGTGATCGCCACCCCGACGACGCTGCCGCCGATCCGTTCGGCGAGCTGTCTGGTCTTCTCCGTGTCACCGAGCGCGCTCCGCTCGGGCGTGGAGACGAGAAGCGTCTCGTCGGCGATGCCGAGGGGGAGCGTCGAGTCGTGTGAGAGTCCCGCGCCGCAGTCGAGGAACACGTAGTCGGCGTCCGCGAACGCCTCGACGGCGTCGCCAAGTCCCGAAGGGTCGGCGGCGGCGTACGCATCGAGATCGGTTGTTCCGGGGACGACACGGAGCCCGCAGGGGCCCGGCTGGACGGCGGCCGTCGGCTCTGCTTCCCCGGCGAGCACGTCGTGAATCGTCGTCCCGTCGGGGGTGACGCCCAACGCGTCGGCGAGATTCGCCATGCCAATGTCGGCGTCGATCGCGACGACGTCGGCACCCGACCGTGCGAGCAGCGTCGCCACCGCGGCGGTCGTGGTGGTCTTTCCGACGCCACCTTTCGCCGACGCGACCGCATAGACCGTTGCCATACGTTCAGGGTCCCGCGACTGATACTTAAATGTACGCGGCACTCACCAACACAGATGGCCAGCCGGTCTGGCCCTCTCAGGCCTGGTCGTCCGGACAGCCGGTGTACGAGCAGGTGGGACAGACGGCGTATCCAAGCACGTCGTACGGGACCGACGTCGACGGCGCTGTCGTCCCACAGTTCGGACAGTCGAACGTCGAGGGGGGTTCGGTGCTCATGTCAGCGGGTACCACTCGTGTGGGTATAGTTACGCGCCGCTTGATACGGGCGCGATCGGACCCTGTTTATATACAGATCCGCGACTGACGGTGTGTATGAGCGAGGACGTTCACGCCGACAGGCGCGCACGAGCACGGGAGCGACTCGAGAGGGTCGATGCCGACGGGGTGGTCTGTGTTCCGAGTCGGAACCTCCAGTATCTCACTGGGGTCACAGAGGAACCGGGCGAGCGACACTTCTTCCTGATTCTCTCCGCGGGCGAGGAGTCGGATGGCGGGGCAACTGCTCCGACGACGCTGCTCGTCCCGGAGCTGTACGGCGAACAGCTCCGCGAAGAGACGGGTATCGACGACATCCGGACGTGGGCGGACGGCGACGACCCGAGAGCTGCCGTCCGCGAGGTGCTCGACGACCACGGACTACGGGCTGGACGACTGCTCGTCGACGACACGATGTGGGCTCGGTTCACACAGGACCTCCGGGCGGTCGCGCCGAAAGCGACGTGGGGACTCGCGAGCGAGGCACTCGCCGACCTGCGGGTGTACAAGGACGAAGCAGAGCTCGCGGCGCTACGGGCGGCAGCGACAGCCACGGACGCGACCGTCTCGGACCTCCGCGCGCTCGGCTCGGAGGCCGTCGGGATGACAGAACGCGAACTCGCCGACTGGATCGCCGGTCGCCTCGCGACCCACGGCGGCGAAGGGGTGGCCTTCGAGACGATCGTCGCCGCGGGCGAAAACGGGGCGAAGCCGCATCACGTTCCCGCTGATCGGGAGATTCGCGCCGGAGAGCCGGTAGTCTGTGATTTCGGGACACGCGTCGACGGGTACCCCGCAGATCAGACGCGAACACTGGTGTTCGACGGAGATCCGCCGAGCGCGTACGAGACGGTCCACGCGGTCGTTCGCGAGGCGCAGGCGGCCGCAGTAGAGACAGTCGAACCGGGGGTGACAGCGGCGGCGGTCGATCGGGCCGCCCGCGAGGTGATCGAGAAAGCCGGATACGGCGACGCGTTCGTCCACCGGACGGGCCACGGCGTCGGTCTCGACGTTCACGAGGAGCCGTACCTAGTGGCTGGTAACGACCGCGCGGTAGAGCCGGGGATGGTCTTCTCCGTCGAGCCAGGAGTGTACCTCGACGGACGGTTCGGCTGCCGGATCGAAGACCTCGTTGTCGTGACCGACGACGGCCACGAGCGCCTGAACACGACCGATCACGGGTGGCGCTGAGACGGTCGTCGCCGACAGAGAGTGGGAGACGGACGGCTGACGGGTCAGCTGTGATCGACGAAAACGGATCGCGACGCGGTACGTGACGCGGCGCGTGTGACGGGCCGTGTGCCTCGTGCCCACCGAAATCGACGACTGGAGTGGTCATAATCATGTGACCTAATATATTCGGGACGGAAGCAAACAGGAGTCGGCGTCCGTCGCGGTGTCTCCAGGTCCCGACACGTATCGAAAGCGTTACCGTCAGGCGAGGAAAATCGCGGAGCATGAGTGATACCGACGAGGAGACGGAGGAGGCGGCACCCGCCGTCGAACTCGGTCAGGGGCCCGAGGTGGATGGAGAGCCTCTCGCTCGCGTTGCGTCTCGGCTCACCTGGCCCGCGAAGCGGAGTGATGTCCGCACGCAGGAGGGCGAGAGCGTGATCCGAACCCCGGAGGGACCCGTTCGGCTCGACGACGCGCTCGCAGCGGCCGAGGTACCCCTGTTCGAGAGCCGATCGGCGTTCATCAAGGCGGTCGAGGACGTCGTCGGCCGCGGCCCGGTCGCGACGGAGTAGCACACCACGGTCGACGTGCCGTGGACGGTGCCAGCGGCACACACGCTTTTGTCTGTTGCCCTCGAATCCGATATATGAGTGTTCCGTTCGATCCGAGCGAGCTTGATGGCGACGACTTCGGCGAGGAGCGTGTCGTCGTAGAGATGGACCACGAGGCAGCGGTCGAACACGTCCGCGAGGTGTGTGCCGATGTCGGCTTCGGCGTACCCGTCGAGTTCTCGCCCTCGGAGCTGTTGAACGAGAAGGTCGACGCGGGCCGCGAGCCGTACTACGTGCTCGGGGCGTGTCACCCCGTGATGGCAGACCGCGCGCTCGATGCGACCGACGGGCGGATCGGCTCGCTGTTCCCCTGTAACATGGTAATCGAACAGGTCGAACCAGGGAAACAGGTCGTTCACCACGTCTCGATCATGCGGATCGCTCGACTCCTTGGGTTCTCAACCAACGAGGCGGAAATGGACGCGATCGTCGACGACACCGGTGAGATGGTCGAAGCGGTGTTCGACCGTCTCGGCCAGTGAGTTGATACCCGGCGAAGACGAGCCGTTCGTAAGCGAAAACTCTCTCAGGCGGTGGCTACGAGAAATCCGCGAGATTCGCCTGTAATCCGGCCGCAAGCGTCGATTTTCGTCGGAGACGGGCGGTCGACACCGGAAGATGCTCGGCAACACCACGGACGGCTTCCCCGAACGTCTCGGCGGTGCCGCACTCACCGGCGAACGCGTTCCGGACGGCCTCGCGGACCTGCCAGACGCCGACTGGTCCCCAGTAGTCTTCGGAGACGTGCCGGCAGACGAGGACTTTGGCCTGCCGGTCGCGCTCCGCGAGGTGTTCTAACGCGCCTAACCGCGCCGCGTAGTACGCGCCCGCGGTCTCCTCGACGTATCCGGTTCGCCCCTCACGACCCTCGCTCGCGGCCGCGAGATAGACGCCCGCCCCGGGGTCGGGGTTCCAGATGGAGCCGGGAGCCTTCAGTTCGACCAGTTCGTACTCCCAGTCGCCGGGGACGAGGAGAACCCAGAAGGCGTTGCCGAGGTACTCGTTTCGGTGCACCTCGATCTCGTCTATCGTCCGGTTCGACCGGATCGACCCACGGAGATACTGGCCGACCGTGTCGTCGACAGCGGTGATCGACCACCGTGTGGGTACGAGCCGTCGGTTCTCACCGCGACCGAGCGCCCCCGCCGAGAGGATCGTGTTGATCGCGTACACGTCGAATCCGCGGCGGTAGAGGTACGTCATCGCCCCCTCCGCGCGCCAGTCGTCGTCTTCTAAGGTCTTCTTGACCGGCCGTGGGACGTGCGGGTTCTCACCCAGCGCCGCGTCGCGGGCGGCCGCTCGTGGACCGGTCGGCGTCTTCACGTCCTCGACGCCGACGTCGACGTCGAGGTCGGGCCTCCCGTCTAAGCCGATCTCGACGTCGACTGGGCGGTCCGCGATCGCAACCTCACGCTGGACGCCGAGCCAGCCGTCCCACGCGTCGTGGACGCCCGTTCCGTTGTTCACACCGGCGTCAGCGGCGTCGACGCCGCGGTTCGCGTTCAGCAGACTCGTCCGACGCTCGAACACGTCGCCGATAGAGACTCCCTCGTCGTACCACGCCGCCGACGTTCGGAAGGCGGCCGCGTGCTCTTCGCGGCCGACCGGCGAGAGCAGCCCGGTCGTGACGCTCGGGTAGTTCGATCGCCCGACGAAGATCGACGGCGAAACGCTTCCAACGACCGCGTCGTCGGACACTTCTGCCTCGAAGCGACGCTCGAAGGAGTCGAGGTGGTCGAGAATTCCGTAGTCCTTCTCACGCGCGAGCCGCCGC
>JARVCL010000077.1:0-13223 GCA_040405695.1 Halorubrum sp.
GAAGCGAGATGAACCGAAGCGAGATGAACCGAAGCGAGATGAACCGAAGCGAGATGAACCGAAGCGAGATGAACCGAAGCGAGATGAACCGAAGCGAGACGGATTGTCGGAGAACACAGATATCCGTTCAACAGCCGAATGGGCACGCGTTTCTCACGGCAGTGTATCGTTGCAGAGGACGGTGAGACGTCGACGCCGGGAAGGGTACGTACCGATCCCGCAACGCTTCACAGTGAGACCACGACGCCGACGACAACAGGGACTCCACTCCGACGAGCCTATACAGTATACCCTGAGCCGACGACTCGGCGGCATCCCCCTCCACGTCGACTTACGAAGATTGGAACGTCGTCGCGTCACGCAGTTCCCGCGCCCGCGAGAGCAACGCGTCACGCTCGTGGACCCCGTCACCCGCCTCGTCGTCACCGTCGCGGTCCGTGTCGGCTCTGAAGCTGCCAGTCACCGTGAGGTGGCCCATCTTTCGGAGGGGGCGGGTTTCGGCTTTCCCGTACCAGTGAACGGTCGCATTGGGGGCCGCGAGGACGGACTCGACGCCGTGAAGCACCGCTGGCGCCGGCTCGACAACGTCGCCGAGGAGGTTCGCGGTCGCCGCGGGTGCAACGAGGTCTGTCGGTCCGAGCGGCCAGCCGAGAACCGCCCGAACGTGGTTCTCGAACTGTGAGCTCCGCGCGCCCTCTATCGTCCAGTGGCCGGAGTTGTGGGGGCGAGGTGCGATCTCGTTGGCGAGCACGTCGCCGTCGGCGGTCTCGAACAGCTCGATGCCGTAGACGCCACGTCCGTCGAGAACCGAGAGCACGTCCTCCGCGACGGCCTCGGCGCGGGCGATCACGGCGTCGTCCGCGCGGGCGGGCGAAACGCTCTCGCGGAGAATCTCTTCGCGGTGGACGGTCTCCGTCGGCGGGTACGTCCGCGTCTCACCGTTCGGACCCTTCACGCCTATCACCGCGATCTCGCGTTCGAACTCGACGAACCGCTCGGCCATGGCGTCGCCGCCGACTGTGGCGAGAGCGTCGGCTGCGTCCGCCGGGTCGGTGACGGGGACGTTCCCACGGCCGTCGTATCCGCCGGTCCGGGCCTTGAGCATGACGCCGCCGAACTCCTCGACGACTCGTTCGAGCCCCGCCTCGGTCGCGACTGCGGCGAACGCCGGTTCCGGGATCCCGGCGTCGGCGAGCGTCTCCGCTTGGACGAGTTTGTCCTGGATTGTCTCCAGCGTTTCCGGGTCGGGATGGACCGGCACGTCGTGTTCGGCAGCGGCTGCCGCCAGCGCCTCGGGATCGGCCAGCTCGATCTCGAACGTGAGCGCGTCGACGCGTGAGGCAAGCTCACGGATCCCGTCGGGGTCGTCGAAGTCGGCGACGACCTGATCACGGGCGACCGGGGTGGCCGGGCAGTCGGGTGTTGGATCGAGCACGACGACATCGACGCCGAGCGGCGCGGCTGCTTCCGCGATCATCCGTCCGAGCTGGCCGCCGCCGACGATCCCGAGCGTCGGTCCGGGCAGGGTGATAGACATGTGGTGCGGATCGCCCGGCCACCGAATAAGGGTTACCAAGGCGGTCGAAGCGCTCGCTCTCACGACTGGCTGGCGTCGACGACCGACAACCGCCGCGGCCAGCGCCCGCGATTTTTATCCCGCACGCCCGAGTAGCGACCGACACGAATGCCATCACAGCGTGGGGGCGATCGCGGGCGATGACGCTGGACAGTCTTCGACCGGCCGCGACGCGGGCGATAGCTCCGTTCGTGGCCGCCGCCGCGCGGATCGGCCTTTCTCCAAACGCGATCACGGTGGTGGCGGTGTTCACTGCTGCCGGCGGCGGGTACGCCTTAGTACTCGGCGGGACCAACCCGGTCTGGTACGGTCCTGCCGCGATCCTCGTGTTTCTCACCGGATTCCTCGACGTTCTCGACGGGGCGCTCGCCCGCGAGACCGGGGCCGCCACCGACGCCGGCGACTTCCTCGACCACGTCCTCGACCGCTACGGCGACGTGTTGATCCTCGGCGGCCTCGCGCTCGGTGTCGAGCGATACACGCTCGGGATGGTCGCGCTCACGGGTGTACTGCTCACCGCGTACCTCGGGACGCAGGCAGAAGCACTCGGCCTCGATCGAATATACGGAGGACTGCTGGGCCGAGCGGACATCTTGTTGCTCGTCGGGGTCGTTGCAGGCGCGGCGACCGTCGTCAACCCGACCGTGTACGGCCTCTCACTCGTCGAGTGGACGCTCGCGTTCCTCGCCGTCTTCACGCACGTGACCGCCGGACAGCGGTTCGTCTGGTGCTGGCAGTCGCTCGGGGACGACGACTGAATACCCCGCCGTGGAGGGACAAGCGGTATTCGTCCTGTGGAAGCGCCGACCGCGCGTCGGACGGAAGGCCCCATTGACAGGGCTACATGCGCTGTAACGCACACCGTCGCTCACAATTCGGTGACAACCATCGACGTTCCACGCGAAAGCGTACTTGGGAACCGAGGAAACGCGCAACCATGAACTCCCCTTCGGGGAATCCTCGCCTCTTAGGGCGGGGAGGATGTTAAGATACGTCGATCTGAGTGAGGTCGCTCTCGATGCCCGCGACGAACTCGTTGTACGCCTCGACGAACGCTGGAAACCGGTCGGCGTACTCGCGGACATCCGGCGCGGACGGGGCCGCGTACTGTGAGAGCAGGTAGACACCGTTCGACCCACCAACTCGGAGGTACGACACGGCTCCCTCGTTCCACTTGAGTTCCCACCGATCGCCGGCGACCCGAGCCGTGAACGTCCCGTAGTCGTCCGCCTCGTATCGATAGATTTCGCCTGCGATGACTCCGCAGGTCTCTCGAACCGCGTCGAGCACACGGTCTCGCTCGGCGACGGCGGTCTCGGTCGTGGCCGGGTCGGGGAAGTCGGTGACGACGTCGTCGAGCACGCCCGACAGCGACTCGACGTGGTCGTTCCAAGCGGCGACGAAGTTCGAGTAGTCGTCCAGTGCGGTCGCGAGGCCGGCGGGATCGGGCGGCTGTTTCGTCGAGACGACGTACGTGTCTGCCCCGCGCTTCGGTGAAAACAGGAGAAACTCCAGTTCGCCTGCCTCGTGTTTGACGGTCCACTCACCGGCGGGCGTCGACAGTTCGATTCGGCCGTAGTCGCCACCTTGCAGCCGGGCGAGACGGTAGGCGATGGTTCCTGCGTGATCGCGAACCGCGGCGACCAGCTCGTCGCGCTGATCGGCGACCGCGTCGACATCTCGAACGTCGAGCCCGAGTGCGAGGTCCGTGTCGGCGTCCGAAGACGAGCTCATAGAGAGTACCGGGCCGTGCGGGCGGTTAACCGGTTCGATGTCGCCCAGGTCACGGGAGCGACCCGTCCCGACCGGCCCGACACCCGACGGCGCGGCGGCCGGCCAGCACGCACGAGGGGGACGGCCGAATACTTGCTCAGGCGATCGACTCACGAATCTCGCGGATCCGGTCGGGCTCGTCGATCCCAGAACGGACGACGACGGCGAACACCTCGTCGGCATCGGGCGCTGGGGCGTCACCGCTCAGTATCGCACCGGATCCGGTCTCCTCGGCGAGCCATCGACGCCCTTCTGCGATCGCCTCGCGGTTCAGCCACGTAGGGGGCCCCCCGACGACGAGCAGGGTTCGATCCGCCCGACCGTCCGGGACGTCGACGGTGCTCTTTCCGCGCGTCGCCTTCCGTATCACGGTCTCGATTGCGGAGACGGCCGCGCTCGTGTCCACCTTTTCTGGCTCCCGTGAGCCGAAGAGCCCCAGCCCGAACCGCGACTCGGTCTCCGGCGACTCGACCGGCTGCGTGGCGTAGCCGATCACGGCGACCTCGCCGTCGTCGCCCACGGCACGGGCGACATCGCTCGCGTCGAGAACCTGCTGTGGGGTGACGGCGTCTTCGTCTCCCTCGCCCGCACCGAACAACGCCGCGATTCGCTCGGCGACGACGCCGTTGACGCGCTCGTGTGCGTCGACGATCGTTTCGTCGGTCCGCAGCCACGCCGCGTTGTCGAAGGGAAAGACAGCGTCGACCGTTTCGGAGAGGCTCTCCAGCGTCCGCGCCGCGTTCTTCTCCGCCAGGGGCCGACGTGGCGTGGTGTCGTCTTCGCCCGACGACGGAGCGCCCGTCTGCCGAGCGCTTCTGGAGGCGTCGATCTCGGCCGGGGTTGGAAGCACGCCGACAACGTAGGTCGGCGCGTCGTACAACTGCTGGAGCTCCGCTGACAGCGCCGGTGTGGCCCCCGCGCCGGCGGCCCCGCCGAGCCCGACTACGAGCACGAACGCCTCGGCGAGAGAGGGCCGCTCGTCGTCCATCTCGCGGCCGAGTTCGCTCGCGTGCGCCCGACCGAGCTCCCGGCCAGCGTGGAGGTCGCCGTCGAGCCCGTCACCGCCGGCCGCGTCGCCGAATCGATGTCGCCGCGACGCCGCGACCGCAGACAGCGAGTCGAGTGACGCCATGTCGGTGTCGAAGACGGAGACGCCGTGAAGGAACCGGTCGTCACCGTAGGCTGTGACGAGTCGGTCGACGATCCGTCCTCCGGCACCGCCGAGGCCAATGACGTGCACGCGCATACACATCTTCGGTCGGTGACGGGGGAGTTATCTCCTTCGACCGTCTCGTCGCCGGCCCCGAAGGGCGCCGACATCGAACGGTCCCGCACGGGCTCCTCAGTCGTCTGACCCGGGATCGCTCGACGTCCGGAACTCGTTGAGCCGTCGTTGTCCGGCCGGGACCCACGCGTCGGCCGTGCTCGGGTCCTCCGGCTCTCGTCCGAGGAGCCGTGGCAACGCCGTGTTCGCGAACGTGAGCGCGAGGACCAACACGATCGGTGCGAGGAACAGCCCATGAAAACCGAACACCACGGGACCGAAGATGTACGCGAGCATGAGCAGCCCGACGTGTGTCGTCTTCCCGCTGAAGTACGGCCGTAACACGATGTCGGGAATCGTGTCGACGACGATGACCGCGACGACGAGGAAGCCGGCGACGTACACGAGCAGATCGAGTTCGCTGCCGACGACTGCCGGGACCGCGGTCGCTGCCGCCAGCGGGATGTAGACGATCTTCATCCCGATGACCGGAATGAGACTCGCGATCCCGGTGAGCGCGCCAGCCAGTGCTGGATAGGGAACCTCGGCGGCGGCGGGCGCGTACAGATTGTAGCCGGTGTACGTCGCAACGGCGATGATCGAGATGGCGATCACGTTGAGCAGGTTGCCGTACAACACTGCCTCGAGTTCTGTGTCGGCTGCTTCGAGGTACTCTCGGACGAGCGCCTCGTCGTCGAACTCGACGAGCCAGTCGTGAAACTTCGACCCGTCGAGTAGCAGGTAGTAGGTGACGACGACCGTGATGAGCAGATTCAGGAGGAACCCGGTGACCGTGTTGGTCAACAGCGAGGCGTGTTCGGCGAGGAACTGAATGAGGGGGTCGAACTCTCCGGAGCGATACGCCGCGATCACCCCGTCGAGCGTCAGGTCAGAGAGATCGAGGAGTCCGTCGAGCCACTCAGCTTCTCCGTCCACGGTCTCCGCGACCGGGTACGCCTCGATGAACCGTCTGGCTTCGACGACCAGCAGGACGACAGTCGCGCTCACAAGGCCGATCAACGGAACACCGATGAGCGACAGCGACACGACCGCCCGGATCCGGGCCGGGAGTCGGAGGCGTTCTAAGTCGTGATAGAAGCGTCGCGTCGAGTAGTAGAGGAACACCGCGATCGTGAGCGCGGCGATGAACCGGTAGGCGATGAACCCCGCGATGATCGCCACCAGGACACCGAAGAGGGCGACGACGAAACGCTTCTCGTCCATGGATGGCGGTGTTCGGCGGGCGGCATAAACCATGGGGGCTGTCGAACTGTCCCGACCGGTCGTCTGCCTCACGCCCCCGACGCTCGATCATTCGTCGCTGGTTTCAGACGCGTCGTCAGGGGTGGTGTCACGTCCACGAGTACGTGTGGCGTCGCCGGCGCGGTCGTGGTGCGCGAGCTGCTCACGGTGTAAAGAGAGGATCATATCCGCGAGGAACCCGAAGATGAGGAGTTGGATACCGAGGATCGTCGCTCCCGCCGCGCCGACGGCGATGATCTCGTGGCCGACGCCGTGGACGAGCCAGCGGTAGAGCACGTAGGCGGCCATCACCCCGCCGGCCGTCGTCGCCGCTGCGCCGACACTGCCGAAGTAGAACAGCGGATTGTTGGTCTTCGCCTTGCGGTAAAGCTCCAAGAATATCACTCCCCCGTCCCGGATCGGGTGGAGGTTCGTCGCGGAACCACCAGGTCGTGGCCGATAGGTGATCGGAACGACAGCAACGTCGACACGGTTCTTCAGACACTCGACCGCCATCTCCGTCTCGATCCCGAACCCGTCGGCCGTGAGGTGAAGTGTGCGGAACGACTCGCGGGTGAACGCGCGATAGCCGGAGAGGATGTCACGGTAGTCTGCTCCGTGGATTCGACGAAACGCGGCGTTTATCATGTGATTGCCGATCTGGTTGAGGCGGGTCATCGCTCCCGGCTGCATGTCGGCGAAGCGGTTCCCGATGACGTGCTCTGCGTCACCCGCACGTAGCGGTTCGAGCATCGCCTCGGCGTCGTCGGGGTCGTACGTCGCGTCCGCGTCGGCCATCAGGACGTACGAACGCTCAACGTGGTCGCGGACCGCCTCACGGACGGCCTGCCCCTTCCCCGTTCCCGACTGCTCGGCGACCTGAGCACCCGCCTCGCGGGCCACCTCGCGGCTGCCGTCAGTCGACCCGCCGTCGATCACGAGGACCTGATCGAAGCCGGCCTCACGGAAGCCACGAACCACCGTTCCGACGGTTTCGGCCTCCTCGAACGTGGGTAAGAGGACACACACGTCGTCGTGTTCGCTCATTATCGGAGCGATACGGGGCGTGCCCCTAAACGCTCTCCTTCCGGCCGATGCTGGAGAGGACTGGCAGGTGGAACCCGAGCTCGCACCGATTCGACCCACACGCTCATGTACGATACCTGTCTACGTGATAGCATGCCACATCCACCTGACGACCACGTCAACGAACTGCTCAGCGCGACACGAACGGCAACGGGCGACGAACTGCGGAGCCTCACGTACTTCACCGAGGAGGAGATCGAACAGGTGTACCTACGGAGCGACCTCAGTTCGACCGCAGATCTCGTTGGGTTCGCCGAGAACGAACGCAACGGATTCTACGCCCAGTCACTGTACGCCGACAGCGAACTGGGCGACTACCTGTTTACCGTTCGTGTCTTCGAGAACGGCTATCTCACCCGGGTGATAGCGAACGACCACGGTGTGTGGCTGACGACAGATTCGATGGAAATAGACCGATTCGAAGAACTCGCAGGCGCGATAGCGGCCGTTCTCCGGTCGTTCGATCCGCCCTAAACAGAACGGATGGCGACGGCTATCGGTCGAGTTGGCTCTCGAACTCGGCCACCAGTTCGTCCGCATCGACAGGCTTGGTCACGTAGCCGTCCGCGCCAGCTTTCACCGCTTCCATCATCTTCTCGCGCTGGTCGACACTCGTGCACATCACGACGGTCGTCTCCGGCGACTGCTCTTTGATTGCGGCGGTCGCCTCGATTCCCGTCATCTCTGGCATTACGACATCCATCGACACCGCGTCCGGAGCGAGCTCGTCGAACGCCTCGATCGCCTCTGCACCGTTCTCAGCCTCGCCGACGACCTCGAACGCTGGTTCCAACGCGTCCATGACCACGGTGCGCTGAAACGCCGAATCGTCGACGACGAGGACCCGTTCGCTCATATCGTTCGTACCGTGCCGAGGCGTATATATATCCGCGGTCCGCTGCCGTCGTTTCTGATCCCCTTCCTTCTCTAACCAAGTCCTTGTACATTGCCGACAGCGTATAATGACCATAGGGGTAAGGTTAAGGTCTATCCTGTGGTACCTAGAAGCATGGAAACGCGGAAGGTTCAGCGCCTCGGCCCGTCGACGCTGGCGATGACGCTCCCGGCCGAGTGGGCGAAAGAGCACGGAGTGAACAAGGGTGACGAGGTGTCACTGCGGATGGGCGGCAAAGGAACGCTCACGGTGTTACCGGAGTCGGTGAGCACCGAAGAGTCGGAGGCGGTAATCCACGCCGACGAATTGGACGCACAGTCCGTGGAGCGGGCGGTCGTCGCCCAGTACGTGCTCGGACGGCGCGTGATCCACGTTCGGAGCGAAGGAACCCTCGACAGTGAGCACATCAACGCCGTGTACAAAGCCGAGACCCAACTGATGGGGCTCGGGGTGATAGAGGAGACACCATCGGACATCTCGATCCGGTGTTCGGTCGACCCCGAGGATTTCACCCTCGACAATCTGCTTGAACGGCTAGAGAACACCGGATCGACGATGCGCGGCGAGGCAGTGAAGGCACTCGCCCACGGGAATCCAGACCTCGCACAGCGGGCACTCAACCGGGAGCGGCAGGCGAACAAGATTTTCGTCCTCCTGTTGCGGCTGATCTTCACCGCCTATCAGAACCCCAATCTCGCGCGCGCGGTCGGATTAGAGGAGGGGTTCCCGCTCATCGGCTACCGGTCGGTGGCGAAGAATCTCGAACTCACCGCCGACAACGCTGAAGATATCGCTGACATCGTGATGGAGGCCGACGGCCACACCCTCGACGTCGACTCCGCGACGATGCGCCAGATCCGCGAGTTCACCGATCAGGTCGACGACCTCACCGCTCTGGCGGTTCGTGCGGTCGTCGAGCGCGATTACGACCTCACGGTCGAGTGTCGTGACCTCTTCGCCAGACTCGAGGACCGGGAGCGGCAGATCCTCGACGAACTCCCGGACGACCTCGACAACGAGACGCTGTTGATGACTCGCGAGGTGCTCGTCAGTCTCCAGCACACCGCAGAGTACGCGATGCGAAACGCAGAGATCGGGGCGAACCTCGCGCTCAACGAGGCGTCTGAGCACGTCGACATCCTCTGAGGCGCCGCGACAGCCGGGAACGGCTTCCCGACCGAGGCCGTGTCCACGGCGCTCCGCATGAACTAAGTGGTCACCCGCGAAGCGACGGGTATGAGTGAGGCATCTCTGGGATCGGACAAGCGAATCGGGATGACGTTCGCGCTGGCGGCGGTCGCGCTGGTTGGCGCGGTCATGCTGTTCGGCTATCCGACGCAGATTGGCCGCGCCTGGGGATTCGCGGCAGCGTTCGTCTTCGCCCTGTTGACCGTTGTGGCTGTACAGGCGGTCGACTGATCGCTCGTCCGCCAACTGCTCACGGACGAGAAACCGTTAAGAACGTCAGACACGTACGTTCGTCTGATGACCGAGTACACCGAGGAGGAACGGCGCATCCTCGCGTACCTCACCGACAGCGTCACGCGTGGCGAGCGGTACGTCCGCTCGCGAACCATCGCGGACGCCATCGGTCTCACCACGAAACAGGTTGGGACCCGGCTCCCCCGGTTAGCCGAGAAGGCTGACGACGTCGAGATCGAGAAGTGGGGACGGGCGAGGTCGACGACGTGGCGTGTCACACAGGGGTAACTGCCGACACGGCAACGGATGCGCCGGGCCGCCGACTCCTGTCATTTTAACCCCCTCGGGACTCACGATCAGGTATGACCGTCCGAGTCTCCCGGACGTTCGAGTTCGACGCGCCCGCAGCCGACATCTGGGCGTTCATCTCGGACGCGGAGCAGCGCGCCGGAGCGATCAGCGTGGTCGACACGTTCGACGTACACGACGATGGCCGAGCGACGTGGTACGTCTCGCTCCCGATCCCGATGATTCGCTCGACGATTAGCGTCGACACTGAGGAAGTCGAGCGGGACCCGCCGAACCGTGTAAAGTTCGTCGGCAAGTCGAAAGCGTTCCGGGTAACCGGCGAGCACGTGATCACGGAGACGGACGGTGGCTGTGAGCTCGCCAACGAGTTCGTCGTCGACGGCCGGCTCCCGGGAGTCGAGTCCTTCTTCAAGCGAAACTTCGACACCGAGCTCGACAACCTCGAAGATGCGCTCCGCCGCTCGCTCGTCGACGACCCATGAAGCTCGCGTGTGTCCAGCTCGCGGTGAAGTCTGGCGCAGTCGCCGACAACGTCGACCGCGCACTGAACCGGGTGATGGCAGCAGCCGCCGACGGTGCCGACCTCGTCGTGCTTCCGGAACTGTTCGACGTTGGCTACTTCGCGTTCGATACCTACGAGCGTGCAGCAGAGAGTGTCGTCGGAGGTCGGCTCCGTCGCTTCGCCGCGGCTGCCGCGGACGCAGGCGTCGCCGTGCTCGCGGGAACGGTCGTCGAAGACCTCGCGGCCTCCGCCACAGATGGCGTGTCGACACCGGCCGAATCCGGACTGGCCAACACGGCCGTTCTGTTCGACGCGGACGGCGAGCGCCGGCTGGTGTACCGCAAGCAGCACCTGTTTGGGTACGGCTCAGACGAGACCGAACAGATGGTTCCCGGTGAGAGACTCCCGGTCGTCGATGTCGGCGGCGTCCGCGTGGGCGTGACGACGTGTTACGACCTGCGGTTTCCAGAACTGTACCGGGAGTTGGTCGACGAGAGCGTCGAGTGTGTGCTGGTCCCCAGCGCGTGGCCGTACCCCCGAGTTGAACACTGGCGGACGCTCGGTCGCGCCCGTGCTATCGAGAACCTCGCGTACGTTGCCGCGGTCAACGGCACGGGCGAGTTCGGTGATCAGTCGCTCTGTGGCCGCACGGCTGTCTACGATCCGTGGGGAACGACTCTCGCCGCGGCCGGGTCGGACCCCACGACCGTAACCGCCGACGTGGACACCGAGCGCGTCGCCGCCGTCCGTGAGGAGTTCCCCGCGCTACGCGACCGGCGCTGAGTCGGTACGCTCGTCGTTGCGTGAGGTGCGCATCTCGTGGTTTTATATTCGACGAGCGTATATTCGTAAGTGCCGGAGTTCGACGCTTTTCTCGTCGAAGTTCGGCAACTGACGATCCACGCCCGTCCCGCCCGCACGGGTGGCGTGCCGACGACAGCTTGGGGGTCTGCTGTCCGGTTCGCGCCGCCCGCCCACCCGCCTCTCGCCACCCGCCCACTCCGCTTTCGTTTTCGGTCGCCTTCGTGACGGCTCTCAGTGGTACCGGTGCACACGGTTCGTAGCCCTCCACCCGCGGCTGTGAAATCGCTACTGATAATCGGGGCGATACACTCTTAGGGGTGTTTGGTCTGTGAGTAAACGCCGCGGACGCACTCCGATCACCCACTTCGGGTCTGGTCGATCGACTCGCTTCCACCGTCCGTCGTCCGCCGGCACGCTGGTCCGGGCCCACCCGCTCCCACCTCGACCCGGACCGTCTCTTCGACGTGACCCGTCTCTTTGCCGCCTGCGCGAGCACGGTGCGTCCGTGAAGCGGCGCGTGAAACGCAAGGACGAAACCCCCACCACGTGAACTCACGGTCGAATGTTTCCCCGGGAGTACCGTGGCGTCGCGTTCGCCGTCGGCCTGTTCGTCGTCGTGCAGGTGGGCGCACTGGCGCTGGTGCCGTCGTTCGAAGCGAGCGGGTACCAGCCCGTCGAGGACCCACAGGATCCGACGAACAGTGTGATATACATCGTCGCCATCGTGGTCATGACCGGGTTCATGCTCGCGGCGTTTCGGTACGAGCTAGACTGGGCCATCCGGTTGGTGATCATTGGCGTGTCCGCGTGGCTCTCGTGGTACGTGTTCGCGGCGTTCGTTTCGCCAATTCTCGCCGCGGTTCCCGCCATCGCCGTTGGCGTTGGCCTGCTCGTCTACCCGGAATGGTACGTCATCGACGCTGCCGGGGTGTTGATGGGAGCGGGAGCAGCCGGCCTGTTCGGCATCTCTTTCGGCCTGCTCCCGGCGCTCGTCCTCTTGACCTTCCTCGCCGTCTACGACGCGATCTCCGTGTACGGGACCGAGCACATGCTCTCACTCGCCGAGGGCGTGATGGACCTGAACATCCCGGTGGTGTTGGTGATCCCGCTGTCCCTGTCGTACTCACTCTTGGACGACGACGGCGCGGCCGTGACCGACGCCGCTTCGGACGAGTCCACGCACGACGAGGACAGCCTCACAGAGGGGGTCGGAGAGCCGATCGAGAACGCGGCCCTCGACGGAGCCGACGAGACCGACGTCGCGGACGACGAAGACGGCGACAGACACGACGAGAGGAGTACCGAGAGCGACATCGAGGGGACTGACGCCAACGGTGAGCACGACGTCGACGACGGACGCCGCGAGGAAGCGGCGGCCACGGAATCTGACGGACGCCGCGACGTGTTCTTCATCGGACTCGGTGACGCCGTGATCCCGGCGGTGTTGGTCGCGAGTGCAGCGCGATTCTCGCCGGCCGAGCCCCTCTCAGTGCCGTTCTTCGCGGTCAACCTCCCCGCGGTGTTGGCGATGGTCGGCACGATAGTCGGGCTACTCGTGTTGTTGCGCTGGGTGATGAACGGACGAGCGCACGCCGGACTCCCGCTGTTGAACGGCGGCGCGATCGGCGGCTACCTGATCGGTTCGCTCGTGGCGGGCATCTCGCTCGTCGACGCGCTGGGTCTCGGCGTCGTGGTGTGACCCTCCGGTTCGAACCGATCGTCGGTCGATCAGCGCCACCGAACCCCCCCTGCGTCGACGTGTCCATCCGGCCGCTCGGACTCCGGACGAAGGCTGGACAGGGCTCGTCGCTCCTCTCGGTAAGCAGCACCACTCCGGACATGTGCGGTTCCGCCGTCGTGGAGTTCTCGGGAGCTCAAAACTATAACAAACTTTTATTATCTTTGCTGTTGGGTTACTATCTGTTGATGCTCGAGAGATCCGAGAGACCCGAGTTCCTGACGACCTGGTGTGTCGATCGGTTTACGACGATTGTCGTTACACACTTCGACAAATATATCACATTTGCGGTTCCGAACAACAGGTAACGGCATGTCGGAACCAGCTGTCGTCGTCGGGACGATCGGATCGGACGCTCACGTGATCGGAGTCACGCTGCTCGAACACGCTCTCAAAGAGGCTGGATTCGACGTGTACAAC
Source organism: Halorubrum sp. (assembly GCA_040405695.1). Classification (GTDB taxonomy): domain Archaea; phylum Halobacteriota; class Halobacteria; order Halobacteriales; family Haloferacaceae; genus Halorubrum. The sequence continues at coordinate 13,032 of JARVCL010000077.1, forward strand.
CTCGGGGCACAGACGCCCGCCGAGGAGTTCGCGTCGACCGCAGCCGAGGTAGACGCGAACGCCGTTCTCGTCTCCTCGCTGTACGGCCACGCAGAGCAAGACTGTGAGGGACTCCACGAAACCCTCGCGGCGGCGGGTGTCGATCCGGTCACCTACATCGGCGGGAACCTCGCGGTCGGACAGACCGAGTTC
>JARVCL010000078.1:0-13190 GCA_040405695.1 Halorubrum sp.
TCAACGATCGGCAGACTGAGGAGGATGGCGACGGGCGTACCGTGGAGCTCAGGGTCACCTCGCCGAGCACGCCCATCCACGGAAGCGTCGAACACCGTGGCATGAACGACGCGGCGACGACACGAGTCGGTCGCGTCCGAAGCCACCGGTTCTGTAACCAGTTTCCCGAACTCCCCGTGTACGATCGGTCGGACGAGTTCCTCCATACGTTGGGTGACAGCGAAGTGACCGCCGACGGCGATCGTGATGGGCCGATGATGGAGTCGGCCGACGACCCCGTCGGCGACGCCGAGACGCCCGCAGCGTACGGCATTTTCGGCCAGTTCATCGATCACGACATCACGTTCGACCCCACCTCCGAGATCGACAGGCGTACCGACCCGGCGGCGCTGCGAAACTTTCGAACGCCCGCACTCGATCTGGACGCGCTGTACCGGACCGGTCCGGGGGTCACACCCTTCCTCTTCGACCAGGATCACCCCGAATCGGCACACCTTCTCACCGGCGCGGCAACCGCCCCCGACACCGAGGCGGGCGGACTGTCCGGGTTGCCGGGGACCGATCTGCAGCGAAACGAACAGGGTGTCGCACTCATCGGTGACCCCCGGAACGACGAGAACGTGCTCATCGCCCAGATTCACCTCGCGTTCGCCAACTTCCACAATCGGGTCGTCGACTATCTGGAGACGCCGGCGGGAGCCGAACTGCGCGAGGACGGCGAGTCGCTCGTCGAGGCCGCCCAGCGGCTGGTCCGGTGGCACTACCAGTGGGTGGTCCGCTACGACTTCCTCACACGGGTGTGTGACGCGCACGTTCTAGAGGAGATCGAAGAGCACGGTCGACAGTTCTTCGTTCCCCCGGAGAAGCCCGTCGCGATCCCCGTCGAGTTCGCCGGGGCCGGCTTCCGATTTGGTCACTCGCTCATCAGACACGAGTTCGATATCAACGAGGAGTCGGGCAACGTCCGGCTGTTCCCCGATCCCAACGAGTACGGCGGCGAATCGGACCTCCGGGGCGGCCGGCCGGTGCCGAGTCACCTCGTCGTCGACTGGAGCCGCTTGCTCGACACCGGTGACGGCGAGTATCAGTCGGCACGAAAGCTGATGCCGTTCCTCGCGCCCACCCTGTTCCAACTCCCGATGGAGGGCGACGACTCGCTGGCTGTCAGGAACTTCCGGCGGGGGAAGGCGCTCGGGCTCCCGTCCGGACAGGACGTGGCCGCCCGGATGGGGATCGACGCGATTCGCAACGAGGCGTTCGGCGACGACGCCCCGATCATGCAGGCGCTTCGCGAGCACGGACGGGGTGCTGACGGGCACGCTCCCTTGTGGTACTACATCCTCGACGAGGCCCGCTACCAGAACGACGGGGAACGGCTCGGTGCCGTCGGCACTCGGATCGTCGCGGAGACACTCATCGGACTGATCGAGTCGGACGAGTCGGCGTACCCGAACGCCGCGCCGGACGACTGGGAACCGACGCTCCCTCAGTTGACAGAAACGGAGGGGTACACCCTGGCCGACCTCGTCGCTTTCGGCGAGGAGGGGACGCCAGACGGTCTCGTCATCGATGCGATCGATCCCGGGCCGACCGGCGACGGCGACCCCCTGCAGGAGTCGGTGACGCTTCGGAACGCGACTCACGACCCGGTCGATCTCACGGGGTACGTGCTCGATCTGAGCGGCGGACAGCAGGACGAGTTGCCGTCGACGACACTCGATCCCGGAGCGGAACTGACGGTTCACATCGGGTCGGGAACCAACACTGACACTGACCACTACCTCGGCCGAGAGCGCGCTGCGCTCAACGACACCGGCGACACGGTGACCTTGCTTGACCCGGACGGCGAGGTCAGTACGCGCCGGGTGTACACCTGACCACTCCGGGGGCGTGGCACTGACACTGTCGCTCTCGCAACGCTTGTGATGTGGTCACTCGGCACGAACGATAGCACGACGGTCAGCACTCTCGACCTCACGCGCGTCGAACTCACGCGCAATCTCGGCAGCTCGTGGCTCGATCGCCCTTGGCTCGTGGCTGTCAGTGCCGACAGTCATCGTCACCTCACGATCAGCGAGGATGTCGAGGAACGCTGGAGCCGGATGAAACGCTCCGTAGTCGTCGAGGAGCCGCCCCGCGTTCAGTTCGGGAACGGTTCGTGATCGATCGAACGCGTCTGCGACCCGCTCGTAGTGGTTGGTAGTCGCAAAGCCTCGGAGGTGCGGATTGCGCTCGATCAGATCCGGATGGGCTGCTATTGCGAACAGCTCTGAGTCGATCAGCTCGACCAGTTTCTCAAAGTACCGGTCGACGAGCGCCGCACGCTCTGCGTCCGTCTTCTGGGCGAAGTGTGGCCGGGTATGGACGTTTGCGCCGTCAAGCTCGTGGACGCTCCCAATCGCGTAGTCGAACGCGGCCTCCTCAAGGAACGAAGCTATCGCCGCCTCGTGGTCGGGATGATAGTCCATCTCGACGGCGTCAAACACGCGAATGTCTCTCTGCTCGTCGATCCGCTCGATCGCCTTACTGCGGCGTTGGTGTGTCAAATCGAGATTGAACCCGAGAGCGCGCTTGTACTGCTCTGCACTCGGATCCGCTGAGACGTTACAGTGATCGGCAATCCCGACACCATCGAGGCCGGCGTCAGCGGCAGCATCGACCATCCACGAGAGAAACGCCCCGTCGGAGTAGGTGGAGTGGACGTGGTAGTCGTACATAGGTGGACAACGAGACGAGAGAAAACGTCCTTTCGGGTGGCTGGCGTCGACCGACCGTAACGCGCGTTTTTAAGTAGATACCGATCCCTTTGATCATGTATGTCACACGCAGATCACGAGCAGACCCAACCACGCCGAGAGTACACCGTTGACTACCACCTGTCAGACGCAGAAGAGCACGTCCATCGCGTGTGGGACAACTCACTCGAACCGGTGCTCACCGTCGAAGACGGTGCCGTCGTTCGGCTCGAGTGTCGTGACGCCGTCGACCGACAGCTCACGGTCAACTCGACCGCCGAGGACTTCGCGAACGTCTCGTTCGACCCGGTGCATCCGCTGACCGGCCCCGTCGCCGTCGACGGCGCGGAGCCAGGCGACGTGCTTCAGGTCGACTTGCTCGACCTCCAGCACAAAGGGTGGGGGTACACCGGGTTCATGCCCGGCGAGATGGGGCTCGGGCTGCTGCCGGAGGAGTTCCCCGACGCGGACGTTCACATCTGGGACCTACAGGGTGACGTGGGACACTTCGTGAACGGAATCGAGGTGCCGCTCGATCCCTTCCCCGGCGTCATCGGCCTCGCACCCGGAGCGGACGGCGAACACGATACGCTACCGCCGTACTCGACAGGGGGAAACATGGACGTGAAACACATGACTGCGGGGTCGACAGTGTACCTGCCGGTCGAAGTCGCGGGCGGGCTCTTCTCGACTGCAGACTGTCACGCTGCACAGGGCGACGGGGAGGTGTGTGTGACAGGTATCGAGGCTCCAATGTTCGTGACCGCGCGGTTCTCGGTTCGCGAAGACATGGACATCGACCAGCCACAGTTCGAGACGACCGGCCCATTCACTCCGACCGGTCGCGACGAGCCGATGTACGCGACGACCGGGATCGACGACGACCTGATGGAGGCGACGAAACTCGCGACGAAACACATGATCGACCACCTCACGGCCGAGCGCGACCTCACCCGTGGGGAAGCGTACATTCTCTGTTCTGCCGCGATGGATCTGAAGATCAGCGAGGTCGTCGACGCGCCGAACTGGACGGTTTCGGCGTACATCCCGGAGAGCATCTTTCCAGAGGAGTGAGTCCGTCAGTCGGAGCGACTGCGCGCGTACCGGTTCCCTGCCGTTCACGGTCGCTACGACTCGTCTCCCGGACTGTCCGGGTCGGCCATCCGCTCTCGCAACTGCGCCGCAATCGCCGCGCCGGCCGTCCGCGGATCTGCGTCGACGACCTGGACCGCATCGCCGACGGCGATCGATCCTGGCTGGACGACGTCACAGCAGAGCCCCCCACGGTTCCGCAACGCGGATGCGACACCGCTCACGCCGGCGAGTTCCTCGAGGTGTGCACACGGCGGACGGCGACGGGTTGGTCTGAGGAGCGCGTCGCCGAGGCGAACGGTCGCGTCGAGGAGGTCGTCCATCCCCTCGCCGAACCCGTCTACGACGACGTTTCGTCGGTGATGCCCGTCCGAGACGTCGATTCCGGTCTCCTCACGAACGGCGGCTATCGCCTCGGCGGCGACGAGCGTGACTGCACAGGCGTCGAGTTGGAAGTGGCCCTTACCACGGCAGTAACGATCGCCCTCGACGCCGCCGTCGACGATATCGACCGCCTGCCTGCTGGCTGGCTCCGCGCCGCTTTCGGGCGCGACGAACAGCGCGTCGACGGTCCCGTTCGTGTTCATACCGACCGGTACGTCGCCGTACACATAACCAAGACGGTGCTCGCTTCGATACCGTGGCTCACCGGCTGGGGTCGCCGAGGAGGTCCGTGTGCTCCGGTTTCAGCCACTCCCGGTGTGCGTAGTAGACAACGGCGACTGGGGGTGCTACCAGCGCGACGAGCGCGTAGAGCCACTTGAAGAGGCCGAAATCGGCGATCCCTCGCTCGCTCAAGGAGAGGGCGTCGAGCAGAACGGTCGCGGTCGCCAGTGGCGCGAGGAGGTACGCGTGGGCGAACCCGACAAGCGCGCCGGCGGGGGTGCCAGCCTCAAACAGGAGCCAGTCGAGCGCGTACAGGACGGTCCACCCAACGACAGCGGCGACGAGAACACGGAGCCAGGGTCCGTCGAACCGACGGTCTGGCGTCTCGTCCTCTGGGGTGGGAGTTGCGTGCGTGCTCACAAGTACAGTCCGGGTCGTACGGTAATGAAACCCTGGATACGACGTACTGCGGCCGCGTCGGCGGTTGGCCCAGCGAATTTCAGTCGAAGGAATCCGCGTCCAGAGCGTCGAACGTTCCAGCCGAGAGATAACGCTCTCCGCTGTCCCAGAACACAGTGACGACGAGCGGTTCGGCCCCTGTGTACGCGCCGTCATCACGGAGGTCGGCCGCGACTCGCTTTGCGGCGAGATTCGATCCGGCCGAAGACTGCCCGACGAGGATCCCCTCTTCGCGGGCGAGTCGACGACACTCCGCCTCCGCCTCGTCGAGCCCAACCGTGTGGACGGCATCGAGGAGGTCGGTATCGAGGTTGTCGGCGACGAATCCCGGTCCCATCCCCTGAAAGCCGTCCTGCCCGACGGGACCGCCAGACAGCACGGCGTTGTCTGCGGGTTCGACTGCGTGGATTCCGACATCGGGGAACGTCTCGCGGAGTCGGCGGCCGATGCCCGTGATTGTCCCGCCGGTGCCGACGCCGGCGACGAGCGCGTCGACGGTCCGGTCACCCACCTGGTCGATCACCTCCAGGCCGGTGGTCTCGTAGTGTGCCTGCGGGTTTGCGGGGTTCTCGAACTGGTGGAGCTGGACCATCCCCTCTTCGCGTTCGAGTTCGTCCGCGCGGGCTCGGGCTGCGGAGATGTCACCGTCGACGAGTTCCACAGTCGCGCCGTACGCTCGCATGAGTCGCCGGCGTTCTCGAGATTTCCCTTCCGGCATCACAAGGGTCACGTCGTACCCCTTCACCGCGCCGACCATCGCCAGCCCGATGCCGGTGTTTCCCGATGTCGGCTCCACGAGCCCGTCGCCAGGTTCGAGTTCGCCGTCGCGCTCTGCTGCCTCAACCATGTACAGCGCCGGCCTGTCTTTCGCCGATCCGCCGGGGTTCCGCGACTCGAGTTTGGCCGCGACCGTCGTTCCCGGCGGCGAGTCGACTCGCACCAGCGGCGAGCCGATCCCCTCCAGGATATCCTCGTCCATTAGCTACAGCAAGGGTACGCCACCTCAAATGCTCGGCGGACTGCGGCAAGCACCGCCGAGTGACGTCCGCTCTGAGGGTGAGTTCGCGGCGGCAGAGACACAATGCGTTTCATCGCTGCGGCCGCGGTGTTGATACCACTCGGTCACGTACGAGTGCGTGATGACGCTCGAAACGCTCGAACCCGATCCGTCCGTCGACGCCGACACCCTCGATACAGCCGTCCTCGACGCGCTCGCCGGTGACTACCGATTCAAGGTGTGGGGCGGCGACTGGTGTATCGACTGCAAACGCCAACTCCCCGCGTTCGGGGCTGCGCTGGCGGCTGCGGGTGTCCCCGACGATCGGATCGAGTCGTTCCCGGTCACGAAGGGAGACTCCGGAAAAGAGGGACCGGGCGTCGAGGCGTACGACATCGACCGTATTCCGACCGTCGTCGTCGAGACACCCGACGGCGAAGAGGTCGCGCGATTCGTCGAGGACGCTGAGGGGTCGATCGCAGCGGAGCTCGCGAGCGACCTCGCCGACGCCGAAGCAACTGTGTGAACGGACCCGCGACTGCGTGTACGTACGTGCACGGTCGTCGGGGAGTCGTCAGTCGATCATCGGTCGGTCGTTGGTCGTCATCCACTGCCGTGTCTCTCGGTCCCCCGGCCACCGTGTCGAGTTCCCGCTGTGACACAGCGAAGCGGACTGCGCACATGTGCTCGAACCGTGATTCGCACTCGGGACGATCACCGGTCGCGGTCACGGGCTACGTCTCGCTCGGTCTCCCGACGCTCGCCGCCTTCGCGTCGCCGCCACTCCGCTGCTGATTCTGGCGTCTCCGTCTCCAAGAGCCGGTCGAGTTTTCGCTCGAACTGCTCGTCGGTCAGTTCGCCGTTCGCGTATCTGGTTCGGAGCCGTTGGAGGGCATCGGCGTTGGTCTCGGCGTCGTTGTCGGTTGCGACTGGGCCGCTCTCGTCGGTGGCCGTCCCGACGTCGTCCTCGTCGACCCACTCCTCCCAGTCGTCCTCGTCGCCGAACAGCATCGCGGTGACGGGCACGACGACGATGTACCCAAACAGCATCAGTGCCAGCCACCACTCGAAGCCGAGAAAGAGCGCTGCGAGCCACGTTCCGGTCACGACGGCAGAGACGATACCGGTCGCGTTCTGTCTGGCGCGCTCCCGTGGCGAGGAACCTGTCATACACGCTGGGTGTTCGCGGGGAGAGTAAAAAACGATGCCGTCGGCGTCCCCGAGCGTCTCGCGGCAATCTATCGGTCGTATGAACGGGGGCGCGACGACGACCGCGCCGGTTCCGCACCCTCTATAGGGGTTCGACCCCTGTCTTCGGTATGCGAAACGTGGACGCCGCAGGGCTTGGGATCGGCGACGATTATCCACCGCGAATCATGGGCGTGTTGAACGTCTCTGCCGAGTCGCCGTACGACCCGAGCGTGTACGACGACCCCGGAGAGGCTGCCGAGTACGTCGATACAGAACTGATAGACGAGGGGGCTGACATCGTCGATGTCGGGCTCGAATCGGCGAATAAAGACCTCGATGTTCTCTCAGCCGAGGAAGAGCTGGAACGGCTCGACACCGCCGTCGAGACGCTTGAGTCGACATCAGGTGACGCCGTCTGGTCGATAGAGACCCGATACCACGAGGTCGCCGACGCGGCGCTCTCGCGGGGATTCGACATGGTCAACGACATCTGTGGGTTCGCAGACCCGGAGATGCCGCAGGTGTGCCGCGAGCACGACGCTGCCGTCTCGAAGATGGCGTCGCCGCCCGACCTCGAGCGTCCTGGAGCGATAGCGAACGTCGACGATATTTACGACGCTCTCTCGATGAACGGCTTCACCGACAAGACGATTCTCGACCCGGCGTTCGGCGGGTGGTCCGAGGCGAAGACGCTCGAGGACGACCGCGAAACGTTCCGTCGACTTCGGGAGTTCCGCGGGTACGGTCGCCCGCTGCTCGTCTCGATCAACCGGAAGAACTTCTTGCGTGATCTCGCGGGCAGGAGCACCGAGGCCGCGCTTCCGGTGTCGCTCGCGGCAACCTCGATGGCCGTCGAGCGCGGGGCACACGTGATCCGCACTCACGACGTGGCCGAGACACGGGACGCCGCCCTGATCGGCGCGGAGTTCGCCCGCGAACGGGTGCGGTCGTCGGACGAACCGGGAGACGGTCCGTCGTCGGTTTCGGTCGAGGAACTGGATGTGACCACTCCTCGAGAGGCGGAACGTCACCTCGACCGGATCGGCGCACCCGCCGAACTCGCGTCGGGGGCCGTCGTCCGCACCTACGAGCTCGGCGGGCTCTCTCCGGCGGCGGTCGACGCGCTCCGGTCTGCGACGCGCGCGACGGTGACAGATGGGCTCGGTGCTGGCAGCCACGAGGCCGACTCAGAACACGAGCACGGCTCGGTCGCCAGCTTCGCACTCGGGACCGGCAGAGCCGGCGAGACCGACCACGGCGTCCTCGTCGGAACGCCTGCGGGCATCGATGCCGTGAAGTCCCGGGTTTCGGGTGTTTCGGACGGGCTAGACCGTGCGTTAAACCGAATCAGCCCCGTTCAGAAGTAAGAGAAAGTTTATGCCCTCGTGTGGACAACGATTCGACTGGACGCCGGAAGGGCACGCGGGTAGGGGTACTCTGTGCCACTCCGGCCCATACCGTATTACTCACAGAGAGCGACAGCCCCGTCCGTCGATCGGACGCGTGCACGTCGTCTGGAGGCCACGCCCATGAACTTCGAGACGTTCGAACCGGTGTACGAGGCGATCCTCACAGACTTCAGATTCGACCGACGTGACGACGAGCGGGTTCGCGACGTTGCGAGCGAGCTGTCGACCCCGTTCTCACTCTCGCGGCTGGATGGGTGGGAGGACGCGACGGTTGCTGTCGTCGGTGCGGCACCGTGTCTCGACACACCGGCGGAGCTCGCAGTCGCCCGCGACGCCGATGTCGTCGTCGCCGCCTCGACTGCGGTCGATACCCTGCACGCCGCCGACATCGACGTCGACTGTATGGTCACCGACCTCGACAAGAACCCGGAGACTGCCGCAGCCCTGACGCGACAGGGTGTGCCGGTCGCAGCCCACGCCCACGGCGACAACGGTTCGGCGATCCGCGAGTGGCTACCCCGGTTCGACGCCGAGTGGACACTGACGACCACACAGGCGGCACCCGTCGGACCCGTACACAACACCGGTGGCTTCACCGACGGCGATCGCGCAGCCTTCCTCGCCGATCACGTGGGTGCCGGAGAGCTGTGTTTTCCCGGGTGGGAGTTCGACGACCCTGACGTGGGAGCAATAAAGGCGAAAAAGCTGGAGTGGGCAGCTCGGTTACTCCGCGTGCTCGAACGACGACGCGACGAGGAGTTCGCCGTCCTCGACGACCGTCGTGAGCGTGTCGGGCGGGAACTCGACAGTCTCCTCGCTGCCTGAAGCGACGTAGACCGCTCCGACGTTCGGTCCGGCCTCGCCTCGATCGCCCGGAGTTCACACCATCACGAGTAGCCCGTACAGGAGCAGTGCGAATAAACGCCCACACTGAGACCGAGCGGCGTGCCATTCGAGAGTCGCCGACGTGTTCGCCCGGACCGGCCTCACTCCACCCGCGGCTTCGGCATCAGTGTCTCTGCGTCCCGTGTGTCGAGCCACTCCAAGAGCTGTACCAGCTGCTCTGTCGCCGACTCGAACAGCTGTTCGCCTTTCTCGGGAGTGACATCCGTTGGGTCGCCAAACGCACCGTTCGGAGAGTTGTCGACTGCGTCATAAAACGTGCGGGCGCCGTGGACGACCGCGTCAGACGAATCGAGGTCGACGAGCCCACCGTCGCGTGCTGCGGCGAACTCGTCCTCGTCGACCAGTTCCGGCGCGATGTGGGCGATCATCGCGGTTTCTTTCGGTCCCGCGTGTGGCCCGTTGTGTTCGAAGAGGTCGTCGACGAGTTCGGGGATAGATTCGTCCCACATCCACTCGATGGCGTACATCTCGCCGTCCTCGTGAAGCCGTCGCCCGACTTCACGGAGGTGCGAGACGTTGCCGCCATGCGCGTTGACGTAGACTACCCGGTCGACCCCGTGGTACGCGAGGTTTCGGGTGAAACTCTCGACGTACGTGCGAAACGCTGGCGGATCGACCCACAGCGTCCCAGGAAACTGCCGGTGGTGCGGACTGACACCGATGTCGATGGTGGGCGTCCGGGGGAGTCCTGTCTCCTCACTGGCGGCGGTCGCGAGCGCCTCGGCTATCAGGTGGTCGGTCGCCAACGGGAGGTGTGGACCGTGCTGTTCGGTCGATCCGAGCGGAACGACGGCCGTCGACGCGCCGTCGAGTCGGTCACGAAGTGACGGCCACGTGTGGTCCGCGAGATACATGCTCGGTCGTCACACGCAGCCCGTATCAAACTACGCGTCACGTATATCGGGACAGAACTCGTGTAGACCGGATCCGGATAGATGGCCGACTCGGTGCCACGCGTCGGCCGGTCCGCGCGGCCAGTAGCCACCACGAACGACGCGTGTCGTCACCCTTTTTGTGCCGTGCGGCCGAGTTACCTGGTATGTTCGGAGGAGGCGGTATGAACCCGCGGAAGATGAAACAGATGATGAAACAGATGGGGATCGACGTGGAGGAACTCGACGCCGAGCGGGTCGTCATCGAGACGGCTGACGCTGACCTCGTCTTCGACGGAGCACAGGTGACCAAGATGGACGCACAGGGCCAACAGACCTACCAGATCGTCGGCGCACCCGAGGAGGTCGCGAACGCAGACGCCGGCGGTGCCGCCGGTGCGGTGACGGGCGGCGACGCCGACGGCGACGAGGAGATAGACGACGGTATTCCCGAAGACGATGTCGCGCTCGTCGCCGAGCGTGCTGGCGTTCCGAAGTCGACTGCCCGCGAGGCGCTCGAAGACAACGACGGCAACCTCGCCGCCGCCATCGCCGAACTCGAGTGACCGACGCCGCGTACCTGCTCGTTCACGAGGACCGCGAGTACCTCCTCGAACCGGGCGCGGAGTTCGGAACCGATCTCGGCGTGCTCGAGGTTCCAGAAGACGTTGCCGCCGGCGACACCGTCGAGACGCACCTCGGGACGGTCTTCGAGGTCCGCGAACTCCGCGGACCGGACCTGTTCGACCATCTCGAACGGACTGGCGCGCCGATGATGCCCCGTGATATCGGGCTCGTAATGGGACTGACGGGCGTGAGTGGCGGCGACCGCGTTCTCGACGCGGGCACAGGCACCGGGATACTCGCTGCGTACCTGGGTCGCGCGGGGGTGGCGGTCACCTCCTACGAGATCGACGCCGAGTTCGCCGACGTGGCCCGCGAGAACATGCGGATCGCTGGCGTCGACGACCAGGTCGAAGTCAGGACGGGCGACCTCACCACGGAGTTGGACACACTCGCCAACGCGAAGCCGTTCGATACACTCACACTCGACACGGGCGACGCGCCGGCCGTCGTCGAGCGGGCCCCAGACCTGCTCGTCTCTGGCGGTCACGTTGCGGTGTACTCGCCGTTCGTCGAGGGGACCCGTGAAGCCGTTCTCGCCGCCCGTGAGGCGGGGCTGGTCGAGATAGCGACCCACGAGACGATCCAGCGTGAGATGGACTTTTCTGAACGGGGCTCTCGCCCCGCTACAGCTGGTGTCGGCCACACCGGGTATCTCGTGATCGCGCGAGTACCCTGATCGACGGAGAGACGCTCTCGGACGGGATTCGCGTTCTCCACGCACTGACGCCTCTACGTGCCGCTCTCCCCCAACTCGACCCGCGGTATGGCCGTGCGTCGTGAGCCACGTGCCGCAACGTTCATTCGGGTTCAGACGGCAGTTAGGATATGACCGGAGCGGGAGAGACCGCGCTCGAGACTGCACTCGCCGGGCGATCGGACCTGATCGCCGTCGGCGTCGACCTCGAGATGCTTCCGGCGGTCCTCACTGCTCGACGTCGAACCGACGGCGGACAGTGGCGGATCGCGTGCCGACCAGGGGTCGTCGACGAACTCGGTCGGACGTTCGGCCTCGGGACGGCGGTTTCAGAGGCGGTCGCCCGTGACGAGCTGGTCCTTCGTACCGCGTCTGGACCCAGACCCGACCGAACGCTGTTCGCCAGTTCGAACCGGCTGGACGCACTCGCGGGGCCGGCAGACGGGCGAACACTCGTGACTGACGTAGAAGCCGACCGTGTCGCGGGCGCGCGCGAGTCGGTCGAAGGGTGGTTCGCGCGGGCCGCCCCGGCGAAGATCCGGATGCCACACCGAACAGCGGTTGTCGCGGCAGCGCGGAAGCGCTTCGGCGATCGCTTCGGCGACGACCTCGAGGTCGTCCTCGATGCCGTCGCCCTCGACGCACGGGCGCTCGACCGGTCGGGAGTGGTCGACGACCGAACGGTGCTCCTCGCGCTGGCGGCCCGCCACGACCTCCTGTTTACTGAGCTGCGAACGTGGGCAGACGACCTAAACATCGTCGAAAAACAGCGGTTCGGAGACACACGACGCGCACTCGAATCTCGGGGACTCGTCGAGTCGATCAAGGTTCCGCTGGGCGATGGCCGACCGAACAACCGACTCCGAGCCGTCGAAGACCGGCTCATCCGTGTTGATGCCGAGGGGTTCCTCTCGACAGTGCGCGAACTGGTCGAATCGAGGCCCGCCGACGGATCGCGTTCGGGAAGCCGAACCGGTGCCGATTACGACGCGGGAGACAGGCCGGTGTGGGACCGACGTCGGTAGCGCTCGCGAACGTCGATCAGAGACGCCCGTTCTCGACTGCAGCGACCAGAGAGGACTCGGCGGCTCGCCAGTCGGCCGCCGCCTCGGTGAACACGCGCTCGGCGCGTTCGATGGCCTCTTGAACCACGTCGTCGACGTCGACACCCACGATACCGCCCGCAGAGACGAGCTGAACCCCGTCGACGAACACGTCACGGACCTCGGTCCCGCCGGCACCGTACACCAGGTTGGGAATCGCAGTGTGGAATGGGGTGTCGACCGTCGGGGCGACGTTCGGGCGAGTCATATCACACACTACGACGTCCGCGCGCTTTCCAGGGGAGAGCGACCCGACATCGTCGGCGATTCCGAGCGCACGCGCGCCGCCGACCGTGGCGAGTTCGAGCACGCCAGCCGCGTCGATCGCAGTGGGATCCGCCTGATCGGCCTTCGACACCATCGCCGTGGTCCGGAGTTCGCGAAGCGCGTCGTGTCCGCCGGGTCCCGGAGCCTGGTCGGTTCCGAGCGCGACCACCCCACCGTGCTGTCGGTACTCGACGATCGGCGGGACGATCCCGTCGATGGCAACGATGGAGGA
>JARVCL010000079.1:0-13170 GCA_040405695.1 Halorubrum sp.
CTCGGGCGCGCTCTCGCTCGCGCCCAGGAGGGCGCTCGCGAAGGCGCGAGCGAGAGCGCGCAGTCGGTGCTATCGGTCGTCGACGTCGTCGGAAAACCGCGATGTAGGCGCATCGCGGTGGCGGCGCGTGAGCGCCTTCGGATCGGTGAGATCCAATGTCTAGTAACAGCGCGAGTAGCAAGGTCGTTACGGTGGATGAACAGGCATTCGAACGAACTGAAGACGCAGGCGTCGACGAGGACGGCTTCGAGGTGGTCGATGGGACACCGGAGCTCAGAGCGACGGTCGAGCAGGAGACGCAGGCGAAGGTGGATTCGAACCATCCGGACGGGATCGTCCAGGACTTCTCACACCTGCCGCTGGCGCAGGAAGAGCGGATTCGTGCCCGGGAAGCCGAACTGGAGCGCATCAGTGCGCGGGCCGAACTCGGAACGCAGGATGGACGAGCAAAGCGCACGCGGGAAGTCGTCACTGAGCAGTTCCGTCGGATGAATCGGGTGACGGTCGCAGAGACGGAGCGGCGGGACGTGGAGCCAACGCCGGATCCCCGTGAGCGCCTCTCCCAAGACGAGCTGGCGACGGTGAACCACCACGCCCAGCGGATCGCTGAAAAAGTGAACGGCGGGCCGAGTCGTGCCGCAATCGGCCGGCTGCTCGGTGAACGGATCGCGGATGGCCAGTCGACAATGGACGCCGTCTTCGACACCCTCGAGATGGTCAAGCTGATGCCGAGTACCCTCTTGGAGGTCGCTGATGTGCCCGACGTGCCAGGAGGCGATGTGAACGTCAGCGGCGAGGTTATCGAACTCTGGGATCCATCTAGTCCAGCCATTGCTCAAGTGGGCCTCATCGCGGACGATAGCGGGAAAATCAAGTTTACCTCGTGGGCGAAAAGCAAGCAACCCTGGGTCAAGGAAGGGGATCGTGTCCAGTTGTGGAACGCGAAGAAAAACTGGTACCAGGGACGCTGCAGTCTCGCGTTGACCTACGACAGTCGGATCGAGTTCCCTGAACGCGACCGGCGGTGGTGGAAGGACTAGCGGACCGAAGCAGTCTTCTTTTTTGGTGTGTGCCGGACCAGCCCAAGCCCCGCCACCCCACCCACCGCTCCTGACCTCCCTACTGTCGGCCGGCAGCCACGACCAAGATGCCGATTCGCGGATGTCGGATACCCACGGGAAGAAACTCCGGTGACCCCAATAATGATGCTGTGGCCGAGCGTAGACCCTGGAGTTATGCTCAGCGAGTCACTCGAGGAGGCATTGAACGAACAGATCAACGCCGAACTCTATTCCGAGTATGTGTACCTCTCGATGGCCGCGTACTACGCGGATGAAGGGCTCCCCGGGTTCGCGTCGTGGATGCGGGCCCAGGCCGACGAGGAACGAGCGCACGCGATGCGAATCTATGACTTCGTCATCGAGCGCGACGGACGCGTTACACTGGAGGCGATTGACAGCCCACCGACGGAGTGGTCCAGTCCGGCTGACGCCTTCGAGGCAGCCTACGAACACGAGGTCGAAATCTCCGAGAGGATTGACGACCTCGTCGCACTCGCCCGTGAAGAAAACGACAACGCGACCGAGAACATGCTCCAGTGGTTCGTTGCGGAGCAAGTCGAAGAGGAAGCGACGGCTCAGGCGGTGCTGGACAAACTCACGTACGTCGGTGACGATGGGCCCGGCCTCTTGATGGTCGATCAGGAACTCGGTCAACGCAGCGGCGGAGAGGTCTTGGAGGGAGACGAAGCTTCCGCAGGTGGGTCAACTCCGGAGTAGTCCGAGACCGTAGTCCCGGACTCGCCATCGTTACGCGGATCATCGAAGCCAATAGCGAAGATATTTTGCTACCCTCAAGTGCCGACGGTAGCACACGATTCTTCTAGAACAGGGACTTCAAACCACGGTGAGTATACAGGGTATACACGGCATCAATTGAACAAAATATATTTTCCCTGACACGAAACGCGTGCTGACTTCAGAGGGTGATATCAGCAGACTCCAGCAATAGCTACGCTGTATGTCCAAGATCAAATATTTTTACAGAGATATTTACTTGCACTTCAGTATTTTGAAGAAACTGGTATACTTCGTGATCTGTGTAGTCATCCATATCATTCTGGTATTTCGAGTGATTTGTTGTAACTTCTCGAACTTTCTCTCTTACTTCGGGGAACTTTTGATTTCGTGAGAATATTAATAATGCTGCATCAGTGTCTCGGTTAGTTAAATATCTAAGAAGCTGATCAATCGCTTTCTCATGTTTTACTTTTCCATCCCAGAATTTGATCTCGGCCACGAATAGTGGTTCGTTATTGTATCGAAGGAAAATATCTGTCTTACCATTTTTATTGAATGTCTCGCCTGTTGCAATGCCTTTATAATGAGTATTCAAATCGGCTAAAAATAAGTCTCTGAGAGCTTCTTCGTTAAGATCTCTTACCGGACATGAAGAATTGGAAATTCCATACGCGAAATCATCCATAATATGGAGAATATCATTGAGTGTTTTCTCTCTAAGCCCCTCTAATTCTTTATTTTCTGAATCCTCCTCCAGATCGATTTCTCGCTTCTTCTCCGGTTCTGATTCAAGAATTTCCGTTGAAACTTCCTGTTTAATTTTTGGTGGGTAGTTCTCTCTTGATAGAACGCACGATGAATCAGCTAATGCATCTTCTAAATCGTTGATCTTATCTACTTTAATCGGTTCTTGTTCTTCCAGTATGCGATTAATGAGTTTGATTTGTGTTTTTTGATCGGTGTTGCGTAGCAGGCTATATATCCGACTGTAAATGTTCGACGCGTTTGCCTGTCCTGCTATATCCTCCAATCCGAATCGTCTGATTAAATCGTCAACTTGCGCGTGACGATAACCTCTTGACAATGCTTTCGCAATATCTTGAAGTTCAGCCTCGGTAAACTCTTCAGCCATTGTTAATATGTCCTTATCTACGTTTACGGTAAGTCTTGTTGAAGAATATGCGCCCTGCATCTTGCACGGTGCTCTAAACATCATCTGAAGCTGGTAGGACTCTCACCGATCCTTCCACAGTCAAACTGAATAATTGATTCAGTCTCTACTAATTGGAAACAATACTATTCGACGGATTGTATGATACCCTCGACCGATGCAGACGCGTGGTATGTCACCGCTCTATCTCCGCACCCGTTCGAAAACTCGTGAGGTCGTCGATACGGGCTTCGAGTTCCTCAATCTCCCGATGAAGGTCGTCGGCGTCCTCGTCACCCGCGGCAGCGAGGCTGTCCTTGAGACCCTGGAGCCGTGATTCTTTCACCGCCTCGTCGACCTCGGCCTTCCGGACGTATTCGCGCTCGTCGATGTCATAGACGTCGGATTCACCGAGTTCCGTGACCTCGAGTGCCTCGTCAACTTTCTCGCGGTCGACGCCCATCACCCGCTCGCGGTCGATCCCGGCGTCTTCCAGTGCGGCCAGCACCGCCTCGTCATCCTTGAGCGAGCGATTGCGCCGCGTGGTGCGTTGGACCGACCCGTACTGTCCCGTGACTGGCCGGTCGTGATGGAAGCGGGCCAGGAGCACGTCGGCCACCCCCTGTCGGAACTCATTGGCGTTGCGCTGGACGTCCGAACAGAGCGTGTAGAGATCGATCAACGTCTCCGTCTCTAGGTCGGGGAGGTCGGTGACGTCGTATCGTTCGAGTGCGTCGACGAGCAACAGTGCGTCGGAGTACACGTCCAATCCCTCGGGTTCGGTTCGATCCGAGCCTTCCGAATCCGGGCCCGAGCCGACCACTTGCGTCGATGTGGGGTCGTCGGTTTCGACGATGACGCCGGCGTCTTCGTCGACCTCGAAGCGGGGATGGAGACTCAAGACAGCTGGATACGGGTCCACGTCGGCCGGCAGTCTGTCTAATTCGAAGCCGTTGTGGGCGTCCTGAATCCGATGGTAGAGCGTTTCGAACTGGTCGCGTTGGAGTGGACGCTTCTCGTCGGCATCGTCGAACTCAATGATAACGCGCGGGTCCTGGACATCGGTAATGCGGAACCGCTTGTGTGACAGGGGCGTGATGAGCGTCGCGCCGTCGGGGAGGTCGTCGAGTTCGTCGAGAAGCGTTCCCCAACTCGCGGTGAACGACATACCAGACCGATGGCGGAGACGCCGGTAAAACTTGGTGCTGAATGTTGACTTCTGGAGGTGAGTCTGCCACCGGACGCTCTTCGACGGGATTTGTGACTCAGGGCATTTCGCCTTCAGAATACGCCATTAAGAAGGCGGCACTCTTCCGATATAGCCTAACACGAGGAATAAATACTCTTCCTGAAATAGTAATCCGATAACGAATTCTTATGGCCGCAATTGTAACCTTCATTGGTGCTCTAATAAGCGGGTTTGTCGGCGGTGTTGTTGCCGTTGAATATCGACATAGGCGAGACAAAAATAACGAGGTGCGGAAGTGGTACAACCAAACAGAAAGACTTGCACAGCGGGTACTTCGCCATGATTATAATGACTGGACAGGTCCAAAGCCACTCTATGCAAGAGCAACCTGTGCGGGAGTCCATTCCGAGTTAGCTAGCCATCTTGGGGAAGCACCTCCGCCGATTGATGAAGACGTTCTAAGTGTGGCTGATCAGCTTGTATCAGAGTGTCAATTAGTGAAACAGATGCGTGAGAGAGATGCTGAGAGAGACACGACCGAAATTCAAACCAGGGTTACAGAGGCTGCAGAGGTTGCTGAAAGACTAGACCAACTGGCAAGAGAGAACCGAGAGAGAATAAGGTTTTGAACTTCACGAAATTAATAGAAACATGACAGATGATAAAATCCGAGATATTCCAAAATTACAAGAAGCCGTCTCTCAAGCTAAATCGCTAGATCGGCTATCTCGAGCGTTGCCGTATCTCAAACCGATTCTTAATGCTGCAGGTGTCGATGTTGGTCAAGTCGGAGATATTCTAGAAGACGAAGATGTACAAGAAGCAATTGAGGAGATTGAACAGCTTGTTGAGGTTCCAGATAGGTTTGTAGATGAGTTAGGTGATTGTGGCTGGGTGATCCACGAAAACCTCAGCTTGGAGGTCGCATCTGAAGCTGTAGAGCTGGCCGAAAGTGGCGATATAGAGGCTGCTGAGGATCATCTCGTCTCATACTATGATCGCAAAATCATCGATGTGAATCTTGTCCGGATGAAGTCGCTTGAGAGTTTCAAGCCACGATATATGCTAGCTCGAAAGGCAGCCAAAGACTATGAAGAGGAAAGATACCATGCTTGCGTGCCTGTTGTCCTCGCTCTCCTTGACGGGTTAGTTCAACAGGCTCATATCGATGAGTTTGGCGAACCGCAGAATGCGTCTGCCGAAGACACTGGTTTGGAAGCGTGGGATTCCCTCGCCGGACATAGCAAGAGCCTCAACCAGTTTTTAGAGATATTTCGAAAGCAAAGGGTCAAGACACGCACCGATCGAATCGAAAAGCCATACCGGAATGGAATTATGCACGGTGTTGATCTGGGATACGACAATGAACTTGTTGCCGCAAAATCTTGGAATGCTCTCTTCGCCGTTGGTGAGTGGGCAAGGAAAGCAGAACAGGGTGAGTTAGAACCGCCAGATGAAGATGAGGCACCGTCGCTCTTAGAATCGATTTCCGAATCAATCGAGACTGAGAGACGAATTCAAAAACTGCGGCAGATTTCCGAAGAGTGGGAGCCTAGACCGGTAGAGGTTGGGAGCGATCTAGCCGAAAACGGAGCACCTGGTGACTATCCAGAGGACTCACCGGAGCGAGCCTTTGTTGAGTTTCTTGAATTCTGGGCGGAGAAAAATTACGGCAGAATGTTCGAATATCTCAGCTACCCAAGTAGCTGGGAAGCTGGGCCGGGGCGGGTGAGAGATACTTTTGGTGATCATGAGCTCAAATATTGGCGACTGATTGAAATCGATCACTCGGCTAGCGCCGCAGCCGACATCACTGTTGAATATGAAATCGACTGGAAGGGAGAGCACCGGGAAAAAATCAAAGAGATCAGACTGGTTCGGCAGAACGAAGAAGGAAAAGCGGCACCACCAGAATTTGAGGAAGGTGATTGGAAAATAACTACTCACACTGTATTGAGATCTCCGTAACAGGTTCAAATCTTGCGCCTGCTGAATCAACGCTCCCCATCGTTTCTGTAAGGAGTTGGTACTATCTGTCCGGTGATGAAGAGATGAACTCGCAAAGCAAGACTCGAGACAGGACCCAAATCGAGCGCGCTGCGAACGTATTTTCCAACCTCTGATGGGTGAGGGGTCTGCCACGACGACACCCCTCGGTGAGACCGATGGCAAGCAGAGACATCTACGAGCGAACCTTCGACGAGGACGTACAGGCTGACGCAAACGCGAATCAGTGTCCCGAGTGCGGCGGTCACGTCACAACGAACGCCGTGGAAACAGTCTGTGGGGACTGTGGACTGGTACTCGACTCACAGCCGATCGACAACGGCCCCGAGTGGCGGAAATTCGATGACGACGAGACAGATTCCGAGCGAACCGGTGCTCCACTCACCCCGGCCCGCCACGATCGTGGCCTATCGACCGAAATCGGTCGCAGGACCGACGGCAACGGGAACACGCTCTCGGGGCAGAAACGCTGCCAGTTGGGCCGACTCCGACGGGAGCACAACCGCGGTCGCTGGCGCTCGAAAGCCGAACAGAATCTCGCACATGGTCTTGCCGAGACGCCCCCCGTCTCGAGCGCGCTTGACCTTCCGGAAAGCATCCGCAATCAGGCTTGCGCACTCTACCGGAGTGCGACCAGCGAGGACCTCCTTCGAGGGCGGTCGATCGAAGCGGTCGCCGCCGCGAGCGTCTACGCGACGTGTCGCTGTAACGCCCTTCCACGTACGCTCCAGGAGGTCGGTGACGTCGCGAAGGTCGCCGTCGAGCGCGTCGAGCACGCCTACGGCGTCCTCAATCGCGAACTCGGACTCCCAGCCATGCCGACGCCGCCCGGAGCCTACGTTTCCCGGTTCGCTTCAGCACTCGGGCTCTCGGCTGGGACACGGCACCGGGCGGAGGCACTCGCTGCCAGAGCTACTGACGAGCAACTCGCGCAAGGGTGTACGCCGACTGGACTTGCGGCGGCCTGTCTGTACATGGCCGCTCAAGAGCGGTGCGAGCGGGTCACGCAGACTGACCTCGCCGAGGTTGCGGACGTCACACCAGTCACGATTCGCGCACGATGGAACGAACTCCGTACGCTCGTCGACGATGACGGCGACTGAACAACGGGTCCCGTCAAGCTACCAGCCGCTCTATCGATTGCCGGACGATGGTCGGATCGATATCAATGAGGCCAGCAGTCCGGTCGTAGAGGTCGTCGCTCGTCACCGACTCGAACGCTGTCATGTCCTCGTCAGTCAGACGTGCTCGAACCGCCGACCGAATGTCGGCATAGTCGGTCACGTACCAGAGGAGTGCGTGCAAGTCGGCGAGATCCTTCAGTTGCTTGTGGCTCTTATCGCGGTCAGGAAACGCCCGGACCTTCATCGCAGCGAGGAGTTCGGCTGGGGCGATGAACGCGTCAGGCGGATTCTCCCAGTCGACGTAGTCGGCGAGCGGCTCTCCCGCGTCTGCATCGAACACTGGTTCGAGCAGGGGTTCCGCCGGTGGGCGGAATCTAAAGGTGTCCTGGAAGACGTCGAGTGCTGTCGTATCCGGGATGACGTCGATGTCGACCCGGAAAACGTTGTGTGCCGGCTGGTCGCGCGCGGCTGCGTCGTCGAGGCGCTCGTGTGTGTCCCTGTGGAACTGCTGGTAGAAGCCGAACCGACCGCGGCTGTACCCGAGGTCGGTTTCGATACGCTCGAGCGTGGTTGCGACCGGCGCTGTCCGCAGTTCGTCAGTCGACCACGAAGGGTCGATGTGGATCCCAAGGTCGATGTCCCGGGAACCAATGTACGCGCGGTCGTGCGCGTCTTGGAAGCCGCCCGTGACCTGGAGGTGGACCGCCCACCCGCCGAGCAGACAGACGGGTGGTTCGGCAGCCGAGAGGACGTCCTGCAGTTCGCCTTCCGAGAGGGATGTCACCGGCTCGGCGTACTGGCTGCGATCCGCGTTACTCATCGCTCAGCCCGTGGTATTGCTTCAGGAGGCGATTCGCGGCTTCGACTGCCGGACCGTTCTCGTCGAGCAGATCGACGATCAGCTGTGGGATCGAGACGGTCGTGACCTCGTCGACCGTCTGCGTATTGTAGAAGACGTGCTCGTCGGTTGCGCGGAGCTCGGTGTTCCCGCCACCGACGAACCCCTGCTGTTCGATCACGTCCAGCCAGTCGTCGATATCTTCCTCTCGCACGTAGAGTGCCGTCGTCGACGCGAACAGGAATCCCTGGTGCACCTGTTCGGCTTCGTCGGTCGTGAGCGCGTAGTCGAGCCCCGCCTGGCGAATGGTCTCCAGTGGCTGTTGGAGCGAGACGCGTACCGCGTTCGGTTCGATCCGCGTCTTCACCCAGCGGTCATAGAGGGCAGCTGGGTCGAGGACGGTGGTGTCCTCGACGAGTCCGTCGTCTTCGAGCTGGTCGAGGTAGTCGTACGCCCACGATGTGGAGACGTCCGCCTCGTTGGCGACTGCATAGCGGCTCAGCTCACCAGCAGCGTGATTCAGCAGCACCCGATGAAGGCGTTCCTTCTTGAACCCGCGCTCACGCGCTGGTTTCTCGAGTAGCATTGTGTCTAGGTTATCGGCTACACTCATATATGTAACCGGAATTCCGGCAATCCAGTGTACTTATATACTGAACCGGAACGTATTCGAGACTGCCTTCTTAGTTCAGCTTATTTGTTCTGCGCCGGCGAAGGGTGCCGGCGCAGCAAGGGTACCGATCGGATCCGTTCCACCGCGTCGGCGTGTTGAGGTGAGTACGATGCATATGGTCATTTACGCCCTCGTAGAGGCATCGACGCACGACGACGCACTGGCCACCGGAAAGACGGTGTTCGACCGGCTGGTCGGCGCAGACCCGCACTCCTGCGCCGTCTTCGATTACTTTGTCACGTTCGAACAGGAGGACACGACGGTCGCGGGCAAGGCGCGGTGGGGTGAGCTCCCGACCGCGGCTCCCGTCGACTCCGATGATGGCCAGGCCTTGCTCGAGCGTGGCTGGGAGGCGACGAAGGACGAGTTCGAGCGCAATCTCGACCGGGTGAAGGAAGCTATCGACGAACTCTCCGATGAGGAGATCATGCGCGACGAGGATCTCGCCCGGCACGCGTTCCACCAAGTGGGGGCGTACGATGGACCGACGGTGTTCCTGTACACCGAGCACGCAACCGGCATTCGCCACCGTGGACAGCTGGATCGACTCCTCGAGGAGAGTGAAGAGCTCTGGATCGTGCCCGCGGACGTCCACTTTTGAGCAGGCATGCCCCGAATCACCAACTGGAGCCTGGAGAGTCGAACGCCCTCACTCGCGTACCGGAACACCGAGACCGGTGCGCGAGCCGTCTTGCATCGAGTGCCAGACTCGTACGCCTACAAGTGGCGCGCGGCCATTCTCGTCGACGGCTATCCGATTTGGTCGCGTGGATTTGACACGAAGGAGACGATCACGTTCCGGGAGGCACTCCGGGACCGGCCGATCCCCGAACTGTGCTGTCCCGAGTGTCAGAACGACGCCATCTTCGTCGGCGAGAAATCGGCAGATGGCGCGAAAGTACAGCGCTGGTTCGACTGTCCCGAGTGCGGTTACGAAGCACCATCGAAAATCGTGTACGGCGCTGAACGCTGAAGATGGGTGCGCAACCACTGTGAGGTCTATTTTCGGGTCGAAAGGGGTGGCCCGTCCCGATCGGGCTAGGTCCACAGATGAGTCTGGAAGTCATCAATCGATATAGCGAAGCACTGTTAGAGTTCCTCTGGTGTCCGGTTTGTGGGCACGAGGTGTTCAGTCACATCCCCTTCGAGGGAGTGTTCTGCAAGAACTGTAACACGCAGGTCGTACTCCAGGAGTCACGAAAGGATCGTGGCTACGAGGAGGCTGTGCTCGCCTGTTTCGACACCGCCACGACCTGGAACCTCCACGTCGACGAGAAGCTGCGTCGCGATCTTCCCGACGGGTCGGCGCGGGTGAAGGTTTTCGGCGCACCGGGTGCCTACGAGGTCGACTGGTGGAGTCCGAAACCTGACGACGACTGGGAGCCGGTCGAGCGTGGCGAGTTCGATGACGTCGAGGAGCCTCCAGAGGTGTCGCATCTGGAGTAGGTACTGACCCCGTGATCTGCAGTTCTCGACTGCTCTCGAACGGAGATGTTGTTGTCGCGCCGGCGAGGGGTGCCGGCGCACACGCGCCGGGGAGACGATGTCGACGAGAAGTCAACTCCGATTCGTCCAGCGTATCGACGCCGATTCCGCTGGGGGTCCCGACGAAGCCCGCCAGCGGATCGCGCAAGTGTACCGTCACTGTGACGGCTATCCAGACAGTGTGCTCCGGGATCTGACGCAACTCAAGCAACTCCTCGACGCCACGCGAACTGAGCGCGGTCCGGGCTACGCGGCTGCCCAGTTTCTCCTCCTCGACAAACTGGGCACGATGGAGCTCTATTTGGATGACGATCCCGACCGGAGCATCCGTGCCGACGCACCCGTCGATCTCCTCGACCCCGCGAACATGGAACACCTCGACCAGCCGATGTTCCTGCTGGGACACGGCGTCGAGGATCCTGCGGATGGTATCCACGGCGACGAGGAGTA
The DNA here is from genome assembly GCA_040405695.1 of Halorubrum sp. Taxonomy (GTDB): domain Archaea; phylum Halobacteriota; class Halobacteria; order Halobacteriales; family Haloferacaceae; genus Halorubrum. Next base: position 10,716 of record JARVCL010000079.1, read on the forward strand.
CCTCTACGTCGTCGAACTGCCGTCGCGTACCGCCTTCGACGAGCCCGGCGAGTGGACGGTCAAGGTGAGCGAGCACTGCGGGTTCCCCAGGTGGGATGGCCCGACCGAGGACGCGTTCGATCGAGCGACGTGGCAGTTCGGGGGGACGCTGACGGTCGCTCTCGAAGAACTGCTCGCTGAACCTGCGTAGGAATCGGACCGATCAGTTCTCCACCCATTTTTCGAGACACATCGTAAGCGGCCCCCGATTCGTGCCTGCTCAGTCTGCGGCACGGGTCTGACCCGTCTGAGCCTGCTGCCTGGACTCCTTCTGAGCGACCCTCCATATCCCTGCGCTACCGCGCGGTCTCGTTTCTCGTGCCCTCAGAAAGGGCGCAGGGCACGCGAGAGATGCGCTGGTCGGTGACGAAGAAAACCTTCGTGAGGTGACTACGAGATGCAAGACCCAGAAACCCGCACCGTGTTCGCGGGTGTCGACGGCCGATCGGACGCACAGCTTCCCAACTGGTATGCGGAACAGAAACTCGTCGACGATTCGGTGTCGTTCGCGGACACGATCCGTGACCTGCCGCGAGCCGTCGAGACGACAGTTGCATACCGCAACCCGTACGACGACGAGTGGATCGAAACTGAGCGCTTCAACGCAGTCGTCGAGCCGACGCGACTCCAAGAACAGGCGCGCGGTGACGACACTGTCGAGCCGCTATTTCACGTTCCGACGGACAGCTACGCGATCATCAATCCCGTCGACGTGTACGGGCCGCTTGAGGAGGTGCTCCGCGAGACGGATCTCGACGGGCGGTCGCTCGGCGACGTGATGTTCGGCGAGATTCGGCAGTACCGGACCGGCGGCGAGGTCCACATGGACGTGATGTTCGACGGCCTCGAAGTGACGCTGCCGGGACGGTCGGACCCGATCACGATGGGCGTCACGTCGGGGTACGACTTCTTCGGCGGCCACGCCGTCTACGTGGAGGGCTTCGCGCAGGACGGCTACTGTTCGAATACCATGCGCCAGCTCACCGACAAGGAGGTGATCAAGCACGTCGGTGACGTCGCGGACTTCCGGACGTGGTGGGAGGGCATCCTCGAACAGGTCGAACTCGTGGCTGACGATCTCTTCGAGTTCATCCGTGACGCCCAGGAGATCGAGCTCGATTTCTCGGAGCTCCCGTTCACGGTGACGGAGTTCTACAGTCTCCTCGACTACCCCGACTATCTCGCCGAGCGAGCCGCGAGCGATGCGGAGGCCAACGCCGCGAGTCCGTTCGTGATAGACATGTGGACGCTGCACTCCGGTGCGACGTATGCGCTTACCCACTTCTTCCAGGGGAAGGAAGGAACATCGCTCGATGGGTACGTCCGGACGGCGAACGACATTCTGTTCAATCCGGAGGGCACCATCGAGCGCGTCGAACAGGCATACGAACGGCAGCATGAGGCCGACGATGGTGACGGATCACAGGCGTCGCTCGCCGGCGAGCGGGCGCTCGCGAGCATCGAACGCGTCAGCGACGACATGCAGGAGAAGGCCGAGCAGTTCGAGGAGCGTGAGGATGCGCTTCGCGAGCGATTCCAGCAGGCGATGAACTAGGAATCGCGACGTTCGAAGGCTGGCTTTTCTCGTCTACGTGGCTGTTTTTCGTTCCCCCAGAGGGGGTGAGGGGATCACCGAGTCCCCAACCTGAGGTGATTCAATGTGAATCAACAACAGAGTGACAACGACGTCTCGATCGACGACATTCCGATCGATATCGCGAACACGCAATCAGGCGACGTCGAGCCCACCGACATCCCCGACGAAATCGAGTCGATCACGCGTGGGCTCGCCGGCGCGCACCCACCGACGAACCCGCTCGTCATTCTCAAAGCGGCTCGCTGGTGGTACGTCCACGGCAACGGTGGAACGGATCCCGCGTTTCGGTGGGCCATCGAGTGGGCGCGCCACCTCGCAACCGACACACCGAGCGATGTAGCACAGTTCGACGAGTTCCTCGAGTATCTCGTTTCAGTGGGCTTCGCTGACAAACGTCACGAACTCCGCTGACCCTGAACTCGGTTTTTTTGGACGCTCCTGAGGGGTGCGGCGCGGTCTGAACAGACGCAGTCGCCGTGAACTTGATTCGGTGAACACAATGGCTACGACCAGAGACTCGTCGGTCTCCTTCGACCAGACCGACACACGATCCGACGAGATGAACAGCACCATCGAACAGTGGATCGACGACCTCGTCGCCGACGTCGACGACGCGCAGGCCAGCGCGGAGTTCCAAGAGTGGCTCGATGTCCAGAGTCGCTTCCACGACTACTCCTACCGGAACACGCTCCTCATCAAGCGGCAGTGTCCCGAGGCGACCCGGGTGGCGGGCTACCGGACGTGGCAGGAGGAGTTCGACCGCCACGTCACGGAGGGCGAGTCGGCCATCTGGATCTGGGCGCCGATCATCACCACGCA
>JARVCL010000080.1:0-13016 GCA_040405695.1 Halorubrum sp.
ACGGTGAAGGGGATGGAGCTCTCCTCGTACGACCCCCGTGGCGCGACATCGATGGCGCTGGCGTACGCGACCAGCGACCGTGGGGCCTGTCATCGCCGGGCACGCCCGGTCGAGGTCGACGCCGTGGCTCCCGAGAGTCGTGACCCGGACGAGGTTGCCACCGCCGTCGCAGGCGAGCAGAACCACCGGGCTGCCCTGTGGTGTCTCGTCGCCGACGACTTCCTCGACGAGGTCTTCGACCCGTCCGTCGTCGCCGAGTGGCTCGCCGCTCGCGGCTACGGACACGCCCCGGCCGACGTGGTGTCACTCGGTGAGCGCGTCTGGACGCTGACCCGACTGTACAATCTCCGCGAGGGGTTCGACCGTGCCGACGACTCACTGCCCGATGCGATCGCCAGCCACGCTCGCACTGGTGACGGCAGCGAACGGGAGAGTGAGAGCGAGATGGATCACGAGGGTGGAAGTGGCAGAGAGAGCGCTCCAACGGGGGTCGATCCCGAGGCGTTCGAAACCCTCCTCGACCGGTACTACGCGGTGCGCGGATACGATCGGTCGGGCCGGCCGACTCGCGACCTCGTCGAACGACTGGGACTCACCGAACTCCCCGGTCTCCCCCCGCTCGGAGATCGCCAGTCGACAGCCTGACACGGCCGCGAGCGGTCGATCGGGTGGGTTCGAGCGGTTGTGACGGGAGCCTCACGGGGCAGCCTGGTTCGTCGACACCAGTTCGATCACGTCTCGGTGGGCGAGTTCGTGGCTCGTTCCGACCTGTCGTCCGCTCCGGCAGTCGGTGCCGTGGAGGAGCCCTTCCCCGATGTCGGAGTGGATGTGATACGCGAACTCCTCCGTTGTCGCCCCGTCTGGGAGGATGAAACAGTCTCGGAAGACGCCGTTCCCGTCGTCGCGAGCGCCGCCTGCGGTGCCCGGAAACACCGCGATACAGCCGAGCACGTCGAAGACCGCGGCTTCGAGCGCGGCCTGGACCCCGGTTCCTCCGAAGGCGGCGAGCTGCTCGCGGATCTGTTCGAGCCCCGCCTCTTGCTCGGCGGAGACGTCACCGACGAGTTCGAACCCGTCGTCGCCGGCGGTGTACTCGACGACGTCCGCTTCGTCCGCCTTCTTCAGCGCCTTCTCCGCGTGAGCACTGACAGGGACGAACGAGAGGTGGTCGTAGGCTGGATCGCTCGTGATCGCCTCCCAGTTCTCCCGGGCTTCCGGCGTGTCCGTCTTGTTCGCGGCGACGACCATCGGCTTCGTCCGTGTGCGTATCTCACGGGCGAGACTCGCTTCGTCGTCGTCGCCCCACGTCTCCGGGTTGAGTTCGAGCCCCTCCGCGAGGATCACCCGTTTCATCCGGTCCGGACCGATCCCGAACGCGGACATCTGTTCGGCGAGCTCTGCCTCGATGGCAGCGTCTGCGCCGTGATACCGCGTCTCGTATCGCTCGATCCCCTTGCGTAACACGGCGAGATACCACGCGTCGAGTTCGGCTTCGAGGAAGTCGATGTCTTCGCGAGGATCGTGACCCGTCGTGGCCTCACCTTCGAGGTCCGTTTTGCCCGAGAAGTCGACGACGTGAACCAACACGTCCGTCTCGTTGAGGTCGGTGAGGAACTGGTTCCCCAACCCGCGACCCTCGTGTGCGCCGGGGACGAGTCCGGCGACGTCGACGAGTTCGACAGGAACGAACCGCGTTCCGCCACGACAGACGCCGACGCTCGGCGTGCAGGTTTCGTCGAACTCGGGGGCCGCGCACTCGACGCGCACGTACGCCTCCCCGACACTGGGGTCGATAGTCGTGAACGGATACGCTCCCTCGGGCACGTCGTTCATCGTCGCCGCGTTGAAGAACGTCGACTTCCCCACCGAGGGCTTGCCGACGAGACCGATCCGATAACTCATTACGGTCGGTGAGCGCGGCGCGGTGAAAAGCGATGCGAGAGCGGTCGTCTCATGGGTGTGTTACACATGAGCGCGGAGCCGGCGGGGACACGAGTGTGGTGGGCGGGCGACCGCCGTCGAGGACAGGGCCGACGCCAGACACGAGGCCGGACCGGTTGGTGGGCCTCACGGGAGCGGTTCCAACGCCGGCTACGGCTCCGCCTCCCGGAGGTGCTCGCAGTCGCCAGCGTGGACCCGGACGGGCCCAGCAGCCGTCTCGACGACGAGCGCGCCCGGTGGTTCGACGTCGACGGCGGTCCCGACGACACGCCCGGTCGGCGTCTCCACACACACCGGCTTGCCGAGCGTGATCGCTCGGTCGCGCCACGCTGGAAGGACCGCCTCGGGATCGGCACCGAGCGCCGCGAACCGTTCGAGCAGTCGGCTCACGAAGCGACGGCGGTCCACGTCGCGGCCGAGCGCCGCCCGGAGCGACGTGGCTCCGGCGGGCAGCGTGTCGGCGTCGATGTTCGCGTTGACACCGACCCCGACGACGAGCCAGGATACGCGGTCGGCTTCGCCTTCCATCTCGGTGAGGATCCCGGCGAGTTTCACACCCCCGCGGGATGTGGGGGCCGTGTCCGGCGCGTCCGAGTTCGTGGTGTCCGTACCTGGCGTTCTCGGGGCCGTGCCGTCGGTCTCCTGGCTGTTGGCGTCGCTCCCGGAACCGAGTAACACGTCGTTCGGCCATTTGATCCCTGCGTCGACGCCCGCCTCTCGGCAGACATCTGCGGTCGCCACCGCGGCGGCGAGCGTGAAGAGCGGCGCACGGGCGGGGGGTACGTTCGGGCGAACGAGCACCGACACCCAGACCCCTCCGCTCGGTGCGACCCACTCGCGGTCGAGTCGTCCGCGGCCGCCAGTCTGCTCGTCTGCGACGACGGCAACGTCGCTCCGCCCGTCGGCAGCGAGGCGTCTGGCTCGGTCGTTCGTCGACGGCAGTGAATCGTGGTACTCGACAGTGTACGGCGCGTCGAGACCGAACTCGATGCCAGCCGCACAGTACTCGGGGTCGTCTGGAGCGACGTAGCCGTCGGCGGTCGACTCGACGGCGAACCCCTCTTCGCGGAGCGACTCGACCGCCTTCCAGACGGCCGCCCGGGAGACGTCGAGCTCGTCTGCGAGCGCGGGGCCGGAGATAGGTCCGGACCCGAGCGCGTCGAGCAACGCGCGGCGCGTGTCCATATCGTCACGCCACGAGCGGAGAGCCGAAAGCCGTTCCGGCTCCAGGGTCCGACCAGGGAGATCCGCTCCAGTCTGGGTGGGTTCTGTCCACCCCGTTCCGGTCTGATCGGATCCGTCCAAGAGACGGCCGAAGCCAGGCGGCCACCGAGGTGAACTGCTCTGCCGCCGAGTTGCGTACAGAAAGACACGGTGTCGGTGCGAGGCAGTTGTTAGTGTCGGCGCGAGGCCTTTGCTCGTGTAAGCCCACGGTAGAGTAGAGGCGCACATTCATGGAAGATGCCGGAGGCGAGACAGACCGAGTCGACGTGACCGTGGTCGACGGCGACGAGCACCACGAGCTTCAGGTTCCCCGCGGACGGATCCTTCGAGACGCGCTGCTCGCAGCCGACCACTCGCCGTACGCCGCAGCGACCCAGCGGCTCAACTGTGGCGGCCGGGGGATCTGTGCGACCTGTGGCGTCCGACTCCTGCGGGGGCCCGACCCGGAGCACTGGCACGACCGACTTGCAGACCGGTTCGGCTACCCTCGTCTCTCCTGTCAGGTTGTGGTCGACCGGCCGATGACCGTCGAGCTCGTCGACAAACGCGTGTGGGGTGGGCGCGAGCCAGCGGAACAGGACGAAACGAGGGGGTGCAGCGTGTCGCCAGCAGAGGACGAACCGGCCGACGAAGCGCACTCGTCCGACGACCGGTGAAGGGTTCCCCAGATCCGTGACGGGGCCGTGAAGATCAGCTGTGTTTCGGCTCACTCGTCGGGTTTCGGTGTGTCTATCGTCGTCAGTTACCCGTGCGGCGGCTAGCGGCACAAGACACAAGTTCACACGGTCGGATCTGCAAGTATGCAACCCTCCAAGGAGCGGGAGGCCGAAGACGGTGACCCGCTCGAGGACCTCGATGATATCCTCGACGACGACCTCGCGAGTAGCGGCGGTTCGGCGGCAGCCGACGCGTCGGTTTCCGAGACGGCGTCGACGGACGACGAGGTCACCGCCGGCCCCAGTCGCTCCAGCGACGAGGGCCGTATCGGCGTCGACGGCAGGTGGTTCTCGCTGAAGTCGTTCGCGCTGGCTGCCGTCGCGATCGGGTCAGGAGTGTTCCTCGGCGGGGCGATTCCGCTCATCGGCGGAACGATCGGTGCCGCCGCCGGCGTCCTCCTCGGTGCGTTCCTCGTTGGCTTCGTCTTCTCGTCCCGATCGTACGTCGAGAACGGGGTTGCGGGGACCGCTGCTGGGGCGCTCACCGCCGTCACGAGCGTTCTCGGCGTTGGATTTCTCCCAATCGGGATCGACTATCTCTCCGAGTGGGGGCTCCCTCTACTCGTGGTCGGCGGCGGACTGGGACTCGTCTTGGCGCTCGTCGGCCACTACTTCGGCCGTGATCTGCGTGCCGGAGTCACGAGCGAACTCCCCGGCTGAGCGAACCTCCCTGCGTCATCGCTCGCCCTGGCGACGCCGACGCACCGATCGAGTGGGTTCGGCGTCCGGATAGCCGATCGGAGGTCGCAGTCGCCGTCGGAGTCGGTCGCCGACGACCCCGCCGAGATATCCGAATACTACCATCATCGGCGCGTAGCCGATCATGTCTGCTCCCGTGCCGACCGCAGTCAAAAAGAGACGATCGGGATCCGCTCCGAGCGCGGGGATCCCGCCGAACCGGTAGACGTAGAACGTCGCCGCGACCATCGGCATGCCGAGGAGGACGCCGACGAACCCGTTGTTGGCGGCGGGGTCGTAGAAACCCCCTCGAGTCGCTGCGACGCCGCCGGCGACGAACGCGGCGGGGAGACTCCACGCCGGTCGGCCGAAGCGGAAGACGACGACCACACAGAGCAGCACCGTCGACGCGGCAACCCACACGACGGCCCCACGATCGAACTCGAAAGAGGGGTCGAACGGCTCACGCATGGTTCGTCGTCTACTCGCTCAAACAATAAAACCGACTGACGATTCGACTCTGCGCCGCGGACGCCGTCACGATCGCTTGCCGATCTCCTCGCGGAGGACCTCCGAGACGACCTCGCCGTCTGCCTTTCCACGGAGCGCGCCCATCGCCTCGCCCATCAGTCCCGAGAACGCACCCATCCCCTCCTCGGCGACCTGCTCGGCGTTGCGCTCGACGACCTCGACGACCGCGTCACGCACCTCGCTCTCGCTCACACCAGAGAGCCCTGCCTCTTCGACGGCCTCGGCGGCCGACAGATCGGGGTCGGACGCGAGCGTCGTCAACACCGACGGAACACCCTCTTTCGCGAGGTCACCGGACTCGACGAGATCGAAGAGATCGAGGAAGTGGTCGTCGGTCAGCGCCTCGACGTTCGCACCCTCTCGTCTGATCTCTGTTGTCGTCGATTCGAGCGTCGTGGCCGCGAACGTCGGGTCGACCCCCCGTTCGACGGCGGTCTCGAACAAGGGGAAGCGACGCCCGAACGCGACCTGCTCGGCCAGTCCACGATCCAGCCCGAACGACTCGACGTACCGGTCGGTCTTCTCGTCGAGCAGTTCCGGCCGGTCGACATCCGAGGGGTCCGGTTCGACCGGCGGCACGTCGGTTTCGGGGTACATCCGCGCGGCCCCCGGGAGCGGACGGAGATACCGGGTCGTTCCGTCCTCGTTCGCGCCCCGTGTCTCCTCGGGAACGCCCTCGATAGCCGCGGCGGCGCGGTCGGCGACGGCGTCGATCGCGAGGTCGGCGGTCTCGTCGTCGGCTGCGACGATGGCGACCGCGTCCGTTGCGTCCGCGCCGACGGTCTCACGGAGTGCGGCGACCTCCGCCGCAGTCACGCCGTACGCGGGCAACTCGTCCGTGTGGAAGATTCCACCTGCGCCGTGACGTTTGGCGTAGTCGGACAACTCCGTTCCGAGCCGCCGGTCCGGCTGGATCTCCCGGCCGACGAGCCCGTCGAATCCGTACAAGGGGACCGCCGTCACCGCCCCGCCCGACTCAAGTGCGCGCCGAATGACGCCGGAGTCGGTGTCGGTGAAGATGTCGCTCACGTCTTGGGTGTCACCGACGGCCGCGTCGCGCTCACGGAGGTCGTCGCGGATCGCTAACAACTCGGCCTGCCGACCGACCTCGCCACGGACGATGTCCTCGATCCCCTGTAGATCCTGTACGCCTTTCACCTCGACCCGTGCACCCTCCGCGATCGAGACGTTGACGTCTTGGCGTATCGTCCCGAGTCCACGTTTCACCGCGCCGGTCGACCTGAGCAACATCCCGATGCGCTCGGCCGCCGCCCGCGCTTCTTCGGGGCTCCTGATGTCCGGGCCGGTGCCGATTTCGACGAGCGGGACACCGAGCCTGTCCAGCGAGTAGACGACGCCCGCGTCGGTTTCTTCGACGCGCTTGGCCGACTCCTCCTCGAGCATCAGGTCCTCGATCGACACCGCCCCGTGCTCGGTCGTTATCTCGCCGTCTTGGCCGAGTAAGATCGACCGCTGGAACCCCGAGGTGTTCGAGCCGTCGATGACCAGCTTTCGCATCACGTGCGCCTGATCGACCACGTGGACATCGAGCAGGTCGGCGATCTGGAGAGCGACGGAAAGCGCCTCGTCGTCCACGCGGCGTGGTGGCTCGTCATCCTCCTCGACGAGACAGGTGGTGTCGTACGCGAGATACGTGAACTCGCGGTCGACACGGCTCTCTTCGAGAGCCGCCTGGTCGAGCTCGCCGAGCTCGCTCTTCGTCGGATGGAGCCGACGGGTAATCTCCCGCTCTGCCGCTTTGGGATCCCGCTCGACGGTCGGCGAGTCACAGAACAGCTTCGTCTCCGTGTCGAGCTGCTGGTGGATCTCCAACCCGGCGACGAGGCCTAACTCCTCGTGGTCGTACTCGGGGGGTGCGTCGTCACTCATTACCCCTGCATCCGGCGTGGCACGACTAAAAGGGTGGCAGTTCGGGTCGCTGTCGACAACGCGAGGGCTCTGTGGTCGGTCGTTGGAAGAAGTTGTGCGTGGGTGCTGTCGTAGAGACAACACCGTGCATCGTTGGGGGTGTGCCCCGTGCGATGCGTGGGACCGGATTTGAACCGGCGGACCTCTACAGGACAGCGCCCTCAACGCTGCGCCGTTGGCCTGGCTTGGCTACCCACGCTCGCGTGTTTTCTCGCACTCGTTGGTATCCTGTCCCTAATTAAAAGCCCTTCCATTCGGCACCGCCATGTCCGGGAGTGCCACCCGCGAAGGGGGATCCGCACGTCCGAAACCGGCAGCCGTTTGGGGCTCCGCTCGTTTGTACACGTATGTCCGATTGGGCCCGTGAGAACGTCCCGCTCCTGACTGGCGTCCTCTCCGTCGTCGCGCTCGCGCTCGTGTTCGGTGCCGTCGGCGGCTTCATCCCGAGCCGCCTCCTCCCGCGCGCGAGCGATGCCGTCCTCGCCGCCATCCCACACCTCAACGCCGTGATCTCCGCGGCCGCGATCGTCACCATCCTCCTCGGATGGCGCGCCATCTCTCGAGGAGACGTGCAGCGACACCGAGCGTTCATGCTGACCTCGTTCGGTCTCTTCACGGTGTTCCTCGTCGGATACCTCTACCGACTGATCGTCGTCGGGACCGCCGAGTTCCCGGGACCCGAAACCGTCTACACGTTCGTCTATCTGCCGTTTCTCGCAGTCCACATCCTGCTCGCTATCGTCTGTATTCCGTTCGTCTTCTACGCGCTGTTGCTGGCCTCGACCCGCCCGTACGAGGAGCTGTACCACACTCGACACGCACAGGCCGGCATGGTCGGGGCGGTGCTCTGGTTGATCTCGTTTAGCATGGGTATCGGGGTGTACCTGATGCTTCATCACGTGTTCTGATCTGCAGGACGACACCGAATCGACCGACCGGATTATGAGCGGACAGTCCGACGGTCACCTGTGAACACGACAGCCAAGACGAGCGGAACAGCAGGGGGTGACGACCGATGGAGCGTGACGCGTACGGGGTGTTCGCTTCTCATCGCCCGCGACGTGGCTGTGTCGCCGGCGACGGCTATCGACGCGTTCCGGGACACACGGCGATGGCCCGACTGGAGTCCGTCGATATCGGCCGTCGAGAGCGCGCACCGACACGTTCGAGAAGGCACTCGAGGTCGCGTGCGGGTCGCCGGCGTCTGGCTCCCGTTCCGAGTCACCGAGTTCTCTGGACGACGATGGGCCTGGCGTGTCGCAGGGATCCCTGCGACGGGCCACCGTGTCGAGGGATACGCGGGCGTGTCGGACCGGTGTCGGGTCGGAATCGAGGTCCCCATCGCCGCCGCCGGATACGTCCCCGTCTGCAAACGGGCACTGAATCGATTCGCTCTGCTGGTCGACCGAGCGTGATGGCAACCGGGACGGGTGCCGGTGTCGATGTCACTCGTTCCGTCAGGTCGGGGGGCGGTACCCTCTGACACTCTCTCTGTCCTCGTTCCTCACTCCACCTCCGTCTTCGCTCTCTCCGCCTCTGTCGAGTTCGTCGCCGTCCGTATCACCCACACGTCTCTCGTCATCGCCGACAGCACTGACGACGATTACGCCTCGTATCCCGCTTCGAAGGGATCGATAACGCCAGATCCGGGCGTTTCCTCGTCGTGTGTGAACCCCGGGCCGTGTGTCGCCAGCTCGAAGACGAGGCCGTCAGGGTCGGTGAAGTAGATACTCTCGAAGTACGTCCGGTCTTTCACCGCCGAAACGTTGACGTCGTGCTCGCGGAGATGCGCCTGCCACTCTCGGAGCGTCGCCGCGTCTTCGACGCCGAACGCGAAGTGATGGCTCGCGCCCGGTCCGGGCGCGCCCCGTGCGTTCGGGTACTCGAAGTACGTGACAGTCGTTCCCGGTTCTCCCGTTGGCGTCGACGAGAAGTAGTAGTGGGGTGTCCCCGGGTCGTCGTAGTTCTGCGTTCGCTTGACCGTGTGCCAGCCGAGCACCTCCTCGTAGAACGCGACGGTCTCCGACATATCAGTACAGATGTTCGTCACGTGGTGGAGTCCGGTCGTGGGTGGGGCGTCGCTCATGCGCTCGAATCGACCTCGACGTGGAAGGGGTTGTCGGTGTGGGTGGTCGAGCGCGGTCGACACCGTCGTCGCTGGCCTGTAGTTCCTCGTCGCTCTTCGCGGTCCAGCCGTCTGACGTCCGCCGAGACCCGTCGTCCAGCGGGCGGTGCGCTGACGTGTCGGGCCGCCTCTCTGTGGTCACATCGTTCGAGTTCGGCTCGCAGTGCTTCGGCTCACTCGGCTCGAACCGGGGAGCGAGCCGGCTTCGGTTCGTCACCCCGGAGTGCCCGTGTGATCCGGTCGGCTGCGCGTTTCGCTCCCGCGATATTCGGCGCGTACGGGCCGACGGTTGCGAGCGCCAGCGCCCCAGAGGCGTACAGCGGGAGCGACGCCCCGTCCGTGGTCTCCCACGCCAGCGTGTCGTCGTTCAACACCGGGAGCCCGCGATACCCTCTGGCCAGGTTCAGGTCGGCAGCCAGTTGGTCGACGAACGGATGTTGAAAGGCGGGTTCGAACCCGGTGGCACAGACGACGCGGTCGGTCTCGACGACCTCGCCATCTTCGAGTTCGATCGCCGTCCCGTCGCCGGCAGCAGACACGTCCGCGACGTGCCCTTCGACGAGCCGGAGTCGGCCAGCGTCGATCCGCGCGTCGAGCGCATCGTAGAGGTGTGGTGGCACCGACGCCGAGTATCTGGCGGCCCGGACGACCTCGAGGCGATCCGCAGAGGCGCGGGAATGACAGTGAAGCTCTCGTTCGACGTGGTTCCAGTTGAGCCACGGCGGGTCCGCCTCTGCCACCTCCCACTCGAGCGGGTGGCGACTCACCATCGTCACCGGCTCGTGTTCGCTCAGCGTACAGGCGAGTTGGACGGCCGTGATACCCCCGCCGACGACGACGGTGTGGTCGGCGGTGGTGTCGGGGTCGAACCCGTCCCAGACGTGTGTCACGTCGTCGACGCCCGATCCCCAGCCGGGGACCCGATAGCGACCGCCGTACCCGATGGCGAGCACACAGGCCGAAGTGTCGATGGACCCCGTCGAGGTCGTCAGTCGAAATCCGCCTTCGTCCCGTCGCTCGATCCGCTCTACCGTCGACTGGCGATGGAGTGAGCCGAGGCCGTTCGTCTCGATGAGGTGGTCGCTGTAATCGAGGAACAGGGCCAGTGAGGGTCGGTCCGGGTAGTCGACGGTCGGCCGGAGTTCGTCCTCGCGTCCGCGGCTCTCGGCGAACGACTCGAGACCGAACGGTTCAGTCCCGACGTGCTGGACGTACGTCGAGCGCAAACTCTCCGTACCGCAGGCGGCTGCCTTTCGGCGAAACGACGCCAGCAGCCGATCGTTGGGGTCGTAGATGGCGAGGCCCTCACGACCGAGTTCGGTGTCTTCGAGCAGCCGTTGGGCGATGTGTGTCCCGTGGATTCCGCCGCCGACGATGACCACGTCGGGCGCGTCGTCCGAGTATCCGTCGTTCATGTACAGGGGTGTCGCACACGGAGGTGAGACGTCCAAGTTAATAAACAGCACGACAAAAGTAACAAGAACTATTTGTTAGCAGTTCTTGGTTGTTAATACATGGAAAGAGAGACGACACCCGTGACCGTGCTCTCGGGGACACTCGGTGCCGGAAAGACCACGACGCTCAACCACGTGCTGGCCGAGAGCGGCGACCGCGAACTCGCCGTGTTAGTGAACGACATGGGTGAGGTGAACGTCGACGCTGAACTCGTCGCCGAGTCCTCCGACATCTCGGCCGAGGAGGAAGAGCTCATCGAACTCGACGACGGCTGCATCTGCTGTGAACTCCGCGGCGACCTGCTCGATGCCATCGGAACACTCACCCAAGAGCGGGAATTCGACGCAATCGTCGTTGAGTCGACCGGCGTCGCCGAGCCGCTCCCGGTCGCACAGACGCTCACGCTCGGGTTCGACCAGTCGGACCTCGACCCGACGGAGTTTTACGAGGAGACGGGAATTGAGCCGCTCGACGCGTGCCACATGGACACCGCGGTAACCGTCGTCGACGCACACCAGTTCCACTCGGCGATGAACTCTACCGACCTGGTGGACGACGACGGCACGGAGAAACCCCTCGCCGACCTCCTCGTCGAACAGGTCGAGTTCTGTGACGTGTTGCTGTTGAACAAGTGTGACCTCGTCGACGAGGCGACGCTGGCCGAGATCGAAGCGGTTCTCGAGACTCTGCAGCCTCGCGCCGAGATCGTTCGGACCACTCACGGCCGCGTCGACGTGGACGACATCGTCGACACCGGCCGCTTCGACTTCGAGGCAGCCAGTCGCTCTCCCGGGTGGATCAAAGAGCTACAGGAACCCCACGAGTCTGCAGAAGAGGAACACGGCGTGACCTCGTTCGTCTTCGAGGCGCGTCGGCCGTTCCACCCCGAACGGTTTGCGACCCTCCTCGACGAGTTCCCGGACGCTGTTGTTCGCTCGAAAGGACACTTCTGGCTGGCGGGCCGCGAGACGGAGGCAATCATGCTCAACGTCGCTGGACAGTCGGTCAGAGTCGCTCCCGCCGGCCCGTGGGTCGCCGCGCTCCCGCCCGAAGAACAGCAGGAACGGCGCGAGGCGATCCCAGAACTCGACGAGAGTTGGGACGAGACGTGGGGTGACCGCGGCACCCAGCTGGTGTTGATCGGCACCGAGATGGACCACGACGCGCTTCGTGGTCGGCTCAGAGACTGTGTGCTCGACGACGAGGAGATGGCGGCCGACTGGGCGGCGTTCGAGGACCGCTTCCCGACGTTCGAACCGCCGGCAGACGACACGACTGCCGACACCGACGCCGACGAACAGGAGGAGATCGGCCTTGCCGACTGATCGCCCTCGAAAGACGGCCCGAAGCGACGCGTTCGGTTCGGTGCGTGACGACACCACGGGCCGGCGATGTCGTGCCGTCGTCGAGCCCCGCGACGACGGGGTGGAACTGTGTACGATCTACTCGATAGACCCCGACGACGACCTGACAGCAACGTGGCTCTCCGCCCCGACCGGGTCGTTCACCACCGTGGGGGAGTGCCGATGACGGGGCCGTTCCAGCGGGCCGTCAAGCGGAAGATTGCGCGCGAACGCCGCGAGGAGGCCATCGACGCGCTCGTTGCGGACGGTCGCACGACAGACCTCGCGGTGCTCGTCCGCACCCGTGGACTCCCCGGCGGGCTCCGACGACGAGCACTCGACGGGCTGGTCGAGTGCGGCGCTACTGCGGAACTCGACGATATCGCGGCTGACGGAGCCGTTCCCGAAGAAATTCGCCGGACTGCGAATCGACGATGACAGACCAGTCGACGGACGACAGACAGGACAGCGCGCGACCGGAGCGACGGGTCTGCCGTGTCAGCGGGCGCGAGCAGGGACTCGTCGGGAAGTACGATATCTACCTCAGCCGACAGGCCTTCCGGGAGATGGCCCGCGACATGGGGTTCGAAAAGTACGACTGAGTGTCGGGTCCGGTCGGATCAGAACAGCCCGATACCGAGCCCGTACGGCCACGCGGCCCCGCCGACGGCGAGCAGCGTGATCGCCGCGCCCGCACCGTAGAGGTTCTTCAGGAACCCGGTCATCTCCGACTGCTTCTCCTCGGGGTCGTCGACCGACCAGAAGTCGTGCATCGTGACGGCGGAGACGAGGAGGAAGACGGCGAGCCCGCCGGCCGCCACGACCGGGAACGCGCCGACGACGATCCCGATCCCGCCGAGAACGAGGAGCACACCGGAAGCGACGACGGAGAATCGCGGGGCCGGCAGTCCGTTGAACTCGGCGTACCCCGCCATGGTCTCGAGGTCCATGAAGTGGTTGAGCCCCATGAACGCGAGGACGCCGCCGAACAGGAGGCGGCCGAGCAGGAACAGTTCGCCGGCGAACGGCGTGTCGATCTGTAACGGTAGCGTCGCGAATTCTGCTAACATTGTG
>JARVCL010000081.1:0-12959 GCA_040405695.1 Halorubrum sp.
GAACTGTCGGTCGGCATGTTCGTCGTGTTCATCCTGTACACCCAGCGGTTCATCTGGCCGATGGCGCAGTTCGGTCAGATAATCAATATGTATCAGCGTGCGCGTGCCTCCTCTGCGCGGATCTTCGGGCTGATGGACGAGCCCTCGAAACTCGAACAGAACCCCGACGCCACCGAACTCGTCGTCGACGACGGGAGAGTGGTCTACGACGACGTCACCTTCGGCTACGACGACGACGACACGATAATCGAGAACATCGACTTCACGGTCGAGGGCGGGGAGACGCTGGCGCTGGTCGGGCCGACCGGGGCCGGGAAGTCGACGGTCCTGAAGCTCCTGTTGCGGATGTACGACGTCGACGAGGGCGCGATCACGATCGACGAACAGGACGTGAGCGACGTCACGCTGCGGTCGCTCCGGCGGTCGCTCGGCTACGTCGGGCAGTCGTCGTACCTGTTCTACGGGACAGTCAAGGAAAACATCACGTACGGGACGTTCGACGCGACCGACGAAGAGGTGATCGAGGCCGCGAAGGCCGCCGAAGCTCACGAGTTCATCCAGAACCTCCCCGACGGGTACGACACGATGGTTGGTGAACGCGGCGTGAAGCTCTCCGGAGGCCAGCGCCAGCGGGTCACCATCGCTCGGGCGGTGTTGAAAGATCCGGACATCCTCATCTTAGACGAGGCGACCTCCGACGTGGACACAGAGACGGAGATGCTGATACAGCGATCGCTGGACCGACTCACGGAGAACCGAACGACGTTCGCCATCGCCCATCGGCTCTCCACGATCAAAGACGCGGACACGATCCTCGTGTTGGAGGGCGGCGAGATCGTCGAGCGGGGAACACACGACGAACTGCTGGAGAACGAGGGGCTGTACGCGCATCTCTGGGGTGTGCAGGCCGGCGAGATCGACGAGTTGCCACAGGAGTTCATCGATCGAGCACAGAAGCGGACTGCACGAGTCCTCGAGGAGGCAGAGAACGACGACTGACCGTGGCGGGCGACGCCACGCAGCGTCACACGACGTTCGATCGCCGCAACACACGGGGCGTGGTGACAGCCGCGGCCCGGCTGGCCGATCGGATTCGTGCCCGCTCGCGTCACACCGACGTTCGACTCCAGTCGCCGGTGTCGTTCGTCTCGCCGTCCCCGTTCGGATCCTCGACGGCGGCAGGATCGAGCGCGTCGAGTATCGCGTCGCGAACCTGACCCGGCTCGTGGAACCTCGGGGTGTCAGTCTCACGCAACACGGACTCCAGTAGGTCACTTCCCTCGGCGTGTTCGAGTTCGAACCCGCCGTACTGCTCTATCAGTTCGGCCCGTGTCACCGGGTAGGCGTGCTCACGCAGCGCCGGCTTCAGCGGGCCGAACGCCACACCACGCACACTCGTCGACGCTGTGTCGTCATCGGACATACACTCTGGATCGGGGGCCGTCAGGTTAACTCTCGGGGGCCGGGTCGTCGGGCACGGGTCGACCGTCGGGTATACGGTCCCGGCGACACAGGAGCGCGTATGCGACTCGCGGACGCAACCTGGACCGACGTCCGAGACGCCGACATCGACGTCGCGTTTCTCCCCGTCGGCAGCACCGAGGGACACGGCCCACACGCCCCACTGGGGACGGATACCCTGAACGCCGTCGCCGTCGCGGAAGCGGCGGCGACGGCGTACGATACGGGGTCAGGCGTGGAAGAGAGCGACTCCAAGCACGAGCGTGGCGAGGCGCTCGTCGGCCCGCCGATTCCGGTCGGCGTCGCCGAGGAACACCGACGGTTCGACGGGACGATGTGGGTGCGTCCGGACACCTTCCGAGCGTACGTCCGAGACGCCGCCGACTCGCTGCCAACACACGGGATCGATCGAGTCGTCTTCGTGAACGGCCACGGCGGCAACGTCGACGCGCTCGGGGAGGTTGCACGGCGATTCTCTCGAGACCCAGAACACGCCGGGTACGCCGTCGCGTTCACCTGGTTCGAGGCGGTCGGCGAGCACGCGAGCGACATGGGGCACGCAGGGCCGCTAGAGACGGCGCTCCTCCGCGCGACGAATCCAGACCTCGTTCACGACGACCGGGTCGAGGCCGCCCGTGACGGGGGGGCCGACCGGTGGGGTGAGTGGGTCTCGGGCGTGAACCTCGCACACGACAGCCACGAGTTCACGGCGAACGGTGTCGTCGGCGACCCGACCGCTGGTGACGCAGATTGCGGCCGGGAGCTGTTAGGCCGCGCGAGCAACGCGCTCGTGACACTGGCGGACGCGGTGGTGAGCCGTGCTGTAGGCGACGAAGCCGGCGGAGACTGACGGTACGGTACCGATAAAAAAACCGGAGAGCGACACGAAGCGGCGGAACCGACGACCGGGTTACTCGTCTTCGGTGGCGTCCTGCAGCGCGCCACGGATCGCGGGGACGGTGCCGGTGAGCGACGCCACCTCCTCGGCGGCGGCGTCGATATCGGCGACGAGTGACTCCAGTTCCGCGACCTCTGCTTCGAGGTCGTCGGCGTCCTCGAACGCGTCGGCCCGTTCGCCGAGGACGTACGCCTTCTTCGCCGACCGGACGTGGTCGAGCGCGTCGCCGGCGTCGAGCGCTGACTTCAGGCCGTTGAGCGTGCCGAGTACGTTGTCTGCGTCGGTCGTCCACACGTCGTCGGGATCCGGGAGAGCCGCGCGAGCGGCCTCGAGGTGCTCTTCGACCTCGGCGCGGGTCTCCTCGGCAGCCTCGCCGAACAGGTCGTCGTCGTCGAACGTAGACTGACTCATATCCGATTCGTCGTGCCGACGCCGTTTATACCCGAGCCCAGAAGTGAAAGTGAAATCGAACGGCTGCAGCCCCTCGGGAGCGTTTCAGTCCTTCTCCGGGCGTCACCTTCGGCTCGGTTCGCTGTCGCGCTGCTCGGACGGATCGCCAGCGGGAGCAACGGGGGAGACCATCGGGACGTTCGAACCCGACTGACGCGGCGGCTCGTCTCCGCTCGTGTCCGGATGCTCTCGTGAGGGACTCCGGCACAGATCAGAAGAGCACGAGCCGCTCCGTGGAGAGAGTAGCTACGCCGGTGCTCGAATGGCAGTGTGATTCGGGGTCTCAGATCTGGTTCCAGGGGGCCGCCTCGAAATCGACGACGCGCTCTTCGCGGTCGAGCTCGTCGATCCGATCGATGTCCTCGGCGTCGAGGTCGAGCTCTCGTGCCGCCCAGTTGGCCGTCACGTGGTCGTGAGACGCCGCCTTCGGGATAGGCGAGACGCGCGCTTTCGAGAGCAGCCACGCGAGACTCACCGCCGCCGGCGTCGTGTCGTGTTTCTCGGCGATCTTACAGAGTGCGTCCACGTCGGCGACGTGGTTTCGTGCGATCGGCGAGTACGCGACGAGCCAGTGGCCGTGCTCACGAGCGATGTCACGGAGGGCGTCCTGTTGACAGAGCGGATGACACTCGACTTGATGAGCGAACACCTCGTGATCGAGCCGCTCCATCGCCTCCCGCAGCTGGTCCGGGCGGAAGTTCGAGAGGCCGATCCGGTCGACGACCCCCGCCTCGACGAGGTGGTCGAGCGCGGGAAGCGTCTCCTCGGGATCATAGGTGTTGATCGGCCAGTGAACGTACAACAGGTCGATCGAATCGACGCCGAGCCGTTCTCGGCTCGCCTTGGCGGTCGAGACCGCGTCGTCATACGAGAGGTTGTCCGTGGAGAGCTTCGTCGCGACGAACAGATCCTCGTGACCGATCGGAGAGCGGTCGATCCCGTCGGCGACGAACGACTCGTTGTCGTACCCCTGTGCGGTGTCGATGTGGCGGTAGCCGGTCTCGATGGCGTGGGCGACACCCGACGCGCACTCTTCGGGATCGTCGAGCGTGTACGTGCCGTAGCCGAGCCGGTCGAACGAATCCATACGTCCGCGTTTCGGGGCAGCGGTAAAAAGCGGGCCGTTCGGCCGCAAGGGTGTGTCGGTCGTGAGATCCCTGACGTGGTGACGCGTGGATGCTCTGAGCGATTGGAGCGCGGGGGCGAGCACCTACGCGATCGTCGCGTACTGCTCTGAGAGCTTCGCTGCGGCGTCGTCGAGCAGGTCGGACTCGTAGTCGTCGAGTTCCCACTCGAGTATTTCTTCGACACCGTTCGTGCCGAGTTTGGCGGGAACGCCGAGGGCGGTGTCGTTGTAGCCGTACTCGCCGTCGAGCACGACGGAACACGGCAGCACCTCACCGGTGTCGTTCACGATCGCCTCGACGGTGTGGGCGACGCCGGTGGCAGGACCCCACTGGGTCGCGCCCTTGCGACTGATCACGTCCATCGCAGACTCTTGGAGGTCCGCGAGGATCGCCTCCTTCTCGTCGGCGTCGAACGTGGGGTCACGGCCGTCGACGCGCACCTTCGAGAACACCGGGGCCTGTGCGTCGCCGTGCTCGCCGAGGATCGTCGCCTCGACGTTCTGGACAGGGGTATCGAATCGCTCGGAGAGGACGTACCGGAAGCGGGCAGAGTCGAGCCGTCCGCCGAACCCAATCACGCTGTGCCGGCCGCGGTCGCCGGTCTCGTACAGGTGCCGGTTGAGGAGGTCGACCGGGTTCGAGGTGGTGACCGTGACGAAGTCGTCGTTGTGCTCGGCCAGCGAGGAGCCGATGTCCTCCATGATCGGCGCGTTGTCGCCCGCGAGATCGATCCGGGTCTGCCCCTCCTTGCGTGGGATCCCTGCCGTGATCACGACGACATCCGAGCCAGCGGTGTCCGCGTACTCCCCCTGTCTGACGGTCGTATTCGAGTCGTAGGCGACGCCGTGGTTCGTGTCGGCGGCCTGGCCGATCGTCGTCTCACGCTGATCCGGGATGTCGACGAAGACGAGCTCGTCGACGACGTCGCGCAAGGCGAGGTTGTAGCCGGCCGCGGCTCCGACGGTCCCCGCTGCGCCGATAATGCTGACTTTTGTCATACCGTCTGGATCCGCGACCGGGCGGCGAGTAAACGTTTCGGAACGGCCAACAGCTCCCCGACAGCCGTCGCGAAAACCCTAACTCCTGCCGCCGCAGAGTGGCCGTCGTGCCGACGTTCCGTTACCCGTGTCCTGGCTGCCGGACGACAAACAGCCTCCACGACGCCGACTGTGAGTTCGAGGGCGTGAGCTGGCCGACCATCGAGAAGGCGTACACGGACCTCCTGTCCGTGCTCACCGCCGAGGCCGACGGGGTAACCGAAGCCGCGCTCCGTGAGGCGATCCCCGGAGCGTGGAGCGGGCTCCACAAGGCCGCGCTCGGAACGTTAGAACGCGAACAGCGAGTCGTCCGCGAGGACGACCTGCTCCGGCTGCTCACCGCCGCGGAGTTCAAAGAGCGGGTCTCAGAGCCGACACGAGAGCCGATGCGAACCGTCTACGAGCACGGGTCGGTTCCCGGATGCCACGACAACGCCGTTTTCGCGATGATCGCGTGGTATGAGATGGTCGGGCTCTCCTGGCCGGAAACCCGCGAGAACGTAATCGACTGGCTGCGGGAGTCTGGCGCGTGGGACCGCGGCGGGTTCGAAGAGTCGTCGCCTGCGGAGCTCGTCGACGCGAAACGTCACGTGTACGACGAGGGGTACGGTTGGAAGGAGAAGGGCCGGGCCGCGAAGGGCGTCATCGAGCGACACCTGTAGCTCAGAGGACGCGCAACCGTTCGGCATCCGGGTACCAGAGCGGGTCCTCGCTCACTTATAAGTCGTCGCGGTCGAACTTGAGCAGTCCAACGAGCGGCGGTGCGAGCGTCCAGAAGACGAGCATCGCCGCCGCCGACACCTGTTGGGCCGCCGTCTCACCGGCGAACAGCTGCCCCGCGAGGAAGCCGTTCGCGAGCACCTCGATCCCCGTCGTCGGGTTCGCCACGTCGAGGAACGTGCGCACCTGTTCAGTCGCGACCGGGAGGGCGGCGATGACGGCGTCGAGCGCGTCGAGGACCCGACCCGTGAGCAACCCCCACAGGAGGACGAACAACGCGTACACCCCGATGCCGGCGATCAGCGCGCGCTGTTGCGTGGACACGGCGGCCGAACAGCCGACCGCGATCGAGACGAACACGACGCCGAGGACGGCCGCGAATATCGTGTAGCCGAAGAAGGACCCGGCGTTGAACGTCACAGGAACGACGATCAACACCAGCGCAGGCAGGAGAAAGCCGGCGAGCACGGCCAACGCCAGCGCCGCACCACGCCCGATCACCTTGCCGAAGACGACGTCGGCCCGCGAGTGCGGCAACGAGAGCAGCAGCTTCAGCGACCCGGACTCCCGCTCGCCGCTCACCGCGTTGTAGCCGACGACGACGCCGACGAGTGGAACGATCCCGGTGACCAACACCGGCCCGACGAAGAAGCTCAACAGCGCCTCCGTCGCGAACTGTTCGGCCTCGCCCTCGGGTCGTACGAGGTACGCGAAAAGCGACACCAGCAGCGAGAACAGCACGACGAGGATCACCATCCCGCGCGAGCGGACGGTGTCTTGGAAGTCCTTGTCCGCGACCGCGAGGAGGCTCACACGTCCACCTCGTCGTTCGTGGTGTCAGAGCCGGCCGTGTCCGAGCGCCGGGGCGTCGGCGTCGGACCCTCCGTGTACGCCAAGAAGAGATCCTCCAGTGACGCTTCCCGGGTGTGAAAGTCTCGGACGTCAACGCCGGCGTCCTCTAACGCAGCGATGACACCCGTTTTGACCCCGCTCTCGCAGTTCACGACCAGTGTGTCGCCCGCACTCGACTCGTCAGCGACGGTTTCGACGCCGGAGACGCCAGCGAGCGCGCGGACGGCGTCGAGTGTCGAATCGGACACGGTATCGACCTCGACCTCCAGCGTCTCCTCGCCGCCGACCGCGTCACGAAGCCCCTCGATGGAGTCTTCGGCGACGAGTTCGCCCTCACGGAGGATGCCGACACGATCACAGACGGCCTCGACCTGACCGAGCACGTGCGAGGAGAAGAACACGGTCGCACCGCGGTCCGCCTCCGCGCGAACGACCTCGCGCATCTCCTTCGCGCCCGCCGGATCGAGTCCCGAGGAGGGCTCGTCCAGGATCAGCAGCTCCGGCTCACCAGCCAACGCCATCGCCAGCGCGAGCCGCTGACGCATCCCCTTCGAGTAGTCGCCCGCCTTCCGGTCGGCGTCCTCACGGATCCCGACCCGGTCGAGGAGCGCGTCGACGTCGGCGTCGACCGCCTTCGACTCGACCGCGAACTCGACGTGTTTTCGCCCAGAGAGCCGGTTGTACACCGAAAATCCTTCTGGGAGGACACCGGTCCGTCGGCGGATGGCGACGCTCTCCGCGCCAGCGTCACACCCGAGCACCGTCACCGTCCCCTCGGTCGGTCGGACGAGGTCGAGCGCCATGTCGATCGTCGTCGACTTGCCGGCTCCGTTCGGGCCGAGAAAGCCGTACACCTCCCCCTCTTCGACGGTGAGATCGAGATCCCGCACGGCTGTCACCGCAGAGAACTCCTTGGTCACGCCGCGCAGCTCGATGGCGGTCATACCTCCCGTTCTGCCACCCGGCTGATAAAGCGTTGTGGCTCGGCCACTGACCGCGAGCGCCCGCGACGGCAGCCACTCTTACGCCGGCGGCCAGTCGATCCCGTGATCGGCGAGCAGGTCAGCGAACGCAGACTCGTCGAGAACGGGGACGTCGTTGGCGTCGGCGTCCGCCCGTTTCGACCGTCCCGGGTTCTCGCCGGCGACGAGGTAGTCGGTGTTGCCGGAGACACTCGAGGTGGCGTTCGCGCCGTGCCGTTCGACGAGCGCCTGTGCGTCGTTCCGGGTCGTCGACAGCGACCCGGTGAAGACGAAGGTGAGGCCGTCGAGGGGAGCCGCCGTGGCGTCGCCGTTGCTGGCGGGGGTCTCGACCGGGTCGGGATCGACACCGCGCTCGCGGAGGCCGTCGATCACGGCTCGGTTCTCCGGTGCGTCGAGGAACGTCCGGATCGACTCGGCGACCGTCGGGCCGACGTCGTCCACGTCGCGGAGCGACGCCTCGTCCGCCTCGAGGATCGCGTCGAGGTCGCCGAAGTGGGTCGCCAGCGCGCGGGCCGTCGTCGGCCCCACCGCCGGGATTCCGAGCCCGGCGAGGAACCGATCGAGCGGGGGGGTCTGGGTGTCTTCGAGCGCCGCGACGAGGTTCTCCGCACTCGTCTCACCCCACCCGTCGAGCTCGGCGAGGTCGTCGGCCCGGAGGTCGTAGAGGTCCGGCAGCGACTCGACCAGCCCGGCCTCTCGGAGCTGCTCGACCCGTTCGGGGCCGAGCCCCTCGATGTCGAGCGCGTCGCGTCGTGCCCAGTGTTCGACCGCCCGCTCCAGCTGTTCGGGGCAGCCGAGCCCGCCCGAGCAGAACGCGAGTGGACCGTCGCGCTCGACGGGCGCGCCACACACCGGACAGGTCTCGGGGAACTCGTAGGTTCCTGTAGAGCGCTTCTCGACTACCTCGGGGACGTACGGGATCACGTCGCCGGCGCGGTAGATTCGCACGCGGTCGCCGACGTTCACCCCGAGCGCCTCGATCTCCGCCGGGTTGTGTAACGTCGCGCGTGAGACGGTGACACCGCCGACATCGACGGGATCGAGCTCAGCGACGGGGGTGAGCCGTCCCGTCCTGCCGACCTGAACGGTGATAGCTTCGACCGTCGTCGTCGCGGTCCGGGGCGGGAACTTGTACGCGAACGCCCACCGCGGAGCTCGGGCGGTCGATCCCAGCGCCTCGCAGGCGGTACGGTCGTTCACCTTGATCACCACCCCGTCGACCGCGTAGTTCAGATCCTCGCGGTCTGTGAGCGTTCGGTCGCGGTACGCGATCGCCGCCTCGATGTCATCGACCAGCTCGATTCTGTCGGTTCGGGGGAGCCCGAACGCGTCGAACGCGTCGAACTGGCCGTGGGTCGTCGCCGGTCGGGTGGCCGACTCGCCGCGGTCGTCTTCCCACGCCAACACGTCGAAAAAGAAGGCGTCGAGCGGGCGGTCGGCGACGACCGCCGGGTCGAGCTGGCGGAGCGTTCCAGCCGCCGCGTTCCGAGGGTTCGCGAACGGCTCCTCGCCCCGTTCTCGTCGCCGCTCGTTGTGCGCCTCGAAGGCGTCCTGTGGCATGTACACCTCGCCACGAACCGCGAGCGTCTCCGGCGGATCACCGCGCAACCGACCCGGAACGGACGGGATCGTCCGGACCTGTTCGGTGACGTCGTCTCCCTCGCGGCCGTCTCCCCGGGTCGCCGCACGGGCGTAGACACCGTCCTCGTAGACCACCTCCACCGAGAGGCCGTCGAACTTCGGCTCACAGACGTACGCCACCTCGTCGGGGTCGAACCCCTCGGCTTCGACGCCGGACCGTACCCGCTCGTCGAACTCACGAACCGCGTCGGCGGTCTTTGCGCTGTCGATGGATCGCATCGGCGCGACGTGTTCGACTGTCTCCAGCTCGTCGAGCGGCTCGCCGCCGACACGCCGGGTGGGCGAGTCTCCCGTCGCGAGGTCGAACTCCCGTTCGAGCGCCTCCAGCCGGTCGAACAACCGGTCGTACACCGCGTCTTCGATCAACGGATCGGCCTCGACGTAGTACCGATGGTCGTGTTCGCGAATCGCCGCGCGCAACAGCGTCGCCTGTCGGGCCGCTTCCTCGCGCGACAGGGTCGCGACCGGCTCGAAGTCGGTTGGCGGCTCCTCGACGTAGGGATTCTCCGCCGGGTCCGCGTGACGCGTCGACGAACTCGTCATCGATCGATCTGTTGGCCCGTGCGGATTAAAACGGCACGAAGCGACACGAGGCGTCGGCTCGGTTGACGAGCGTCGACGAGGTGACGGTCTCAGACGGCTCGGTCGCCGTCGACGAACACCGCCTCGGGCGTACGCCACGCGTCGACATCGACGTTGGGGTCGGCGTCGAGAACGACCAGATCCGCCCGGTACCCCGGTTCGACCCGACCGACATCGTCGAGTCCGAGGAGGTCCGCGGCGTTGACGGTGGCGGCTTCGAGCGCCGCCGCAGGTGAGAGGCCGTACTCGACCATCAGCGCGAGTTCGGTCGGGATGTCGGCGAAGTCGTTGAACGGCGTTCCCGCGTCGGTGCCCATGGCGATCCGGACGCCGGCGTCGAGGGCGTGATTCCACGCGTCGTCGAAGGCGTCTGCGGCCGCCTCGGCTTTCGTGACCGCGTCCGCGGGGATTCCCGCCTCGACGCCGTGCTCGACGATGCCGTGCAGCGCGCTCGCGGTCGGCACCCAGTAGGTGTCGTGTGCGGCCATCAGGTCGGCTGCCGCCTGGTCCATGAACGTTCCGTGTTCGATGCTCGTGATTCCGGCCTCGACCGCGTTCTTGATCCCGACCGTGCCGTGTGCGTGTGCCGCCGTCGGCGTGTCGGTCGGCGCGGCCGCATCGGTGAACGCCTCGAGTTCTGCGGGCGTCAGTTCGGCCGCGCCCGTCACCGCCCCCTCGGTGAGCACGCCGCCCGTCGCCATACACTTGAGCACGTCCGCGCCGGCTTTCAACTGCTCACGGGCGGCCTTGCGGACCTCGGCCGGACCGTCTGCCTCCCGGCCGAACCAGTTGCCGTGTCCGCCGGTCATAATCACGTTACGGCCGCACGCAACCACCCGCGGGCCGTCCAACACGCCGTTCGCCACCGCCGTGCCCGCGTCGATGGCGAGCGTTCCGCGCGAGCCAAGGTCACGAACGGTCGTGACGCCGGCGTGAAGAGCCGTCTGCAGGTTGTTCGCCGCCCGGTAGCTCGCGGTGTAGTCGCTGTCGGCGGTTGCGGTGGCGACGTCCGCCCGGCCGTCCATCATCAGGTGGACGTGTGCGTCGATCAGTCCGGGAGCAATAACCCGCCCGGACACGTCGAGTTCGGTCGGATCGGTGTCGGTGTCTCCGACGGCATCGTCGACTGCGTCGGCGTCCCCGACGGCAAGTATTTCCCCGTTCGCGACCGCAACATCGGCCGTGCGGGTCCCCTCGACGTCCGCGACCGCTCCGCCTCGAAGCACGAATTCGGTCATAGCTGAGAGGTGGCCGGTTGGGACCTAAAACATCGGGTAGCGGAACACGGGCGACGCTCCACGGCCGAGGCGGGCGGCGGGACTCCGCCAGACGGCCGACGCTGCCGACTCGCGCGGGGGACGGGAGCGTCGCACATAGGCCACTTCCACCCATATATATATAACGGATTGCGGTGATTCAGACCGATATGGGGGACGCGAAGCCAACAGGCACGCTCGCGAACGTGTACGAGGGGCGAATCGGAACGCCGACGACCGACGACGAGGTGCGAGGCTACTGGATCTTCTCGCTCGGGGTGATACTGGGCGTGATCGGGGTCGTCGTGTTCGCGCTCACCGAACCACGGACCACGGCACGGGCGGTCGGCTACGCGCTCGTCGCTCTGTCGCCGCCGACCGTGATGCTCGGTGCGATCGTCCGGTTTCCGCTCAAGCGGTCGGCAACGACGCTCGCCGTGCTGGGCGGGGTGCTCGCGCTCGGAGCGGTCGCGTACTTCTTCGTCATCTTTCCCGACGGGTGGTCCCGGTCGACGGGGAACGAGGTGGTCAACGCGCTGTACGCCGCCGGCATCGTCGTGATCGGACTGGCAGGGACGATCGTTCCGCTGATCACCGACCCGATTCGAGAGGATTACGAACGGATGCGACGAGAAACCGCCGAGACTGCCGCTGCACGCGACGAGACCGCAGAAGAGCTAACAGAGGCCCGGTCAGAGCTCGACGCCACCGCAGCCGAGCTCGACGCAGCAGAGACACGCGTCGAAGAGCTGGAGGCCGAGATCGACGCCGCACGGAGCGAGACGGCTGGGCTCCGAGAGAGCAAGGCTCGATTCGAGCTGTTCGAGGACGCCGGCGGAAAGCCGCGCTGGCGACTTCGCCATCGCAACGGGAACGTCATCGCGACGTCCGGACAGGGGTACAGTAGCCGCGGGAAGGCTCAGCAGGGGCTCCACAGCGTCCGGCGCAACGCACTCGGCGCGGGCGTGTTGCGGATCGAGACGCCCGTCGAGGAGGCCGAGGCGATCGCCGAGGACGATGGACCGGAACCGGACGACGCCGCAGAGCCAGACATCGCCGTCCCCAGCGACGACGAGGCGATAGCGAGCGAGGCCACCTTCGAACTGTTCGAGGACGCCGGCGGCGAGTGGCGCTGGCGGCTCCGCCACCGCAACGGCAACATCATCGCCGACTCGGGCGAGGGGTACGCCTCGAAGTCGAACGCCAAGCGCGCGCTCGGTCGAATTCGTGACCACGTCGCGGCTGCGGAGTACCTCCGTATCGATCCGGCCGCGTTCGAGGTGTATCGAGACGCCGGCGGCGAGTGGCGCTGGCGGCTCATCCACGAGAACGGCAACGTGCTCGCCGACTCCGGCGAAGGGTACTCTTCACGGGGCACGGCGAGACAGGGGCTGGAGAGCGTCCGGTCGAACGTCGCCGACGCGCCGGTAGACGACGGAGACGAAGCCGACGGTACCGGAGGGGCGAACGCGACCATCGAGTTGTACGAGGACGCCGGCGGTGAGTGGCGCTGGCGGCTCCGCCACCGCAACGGCAACATCATCGCCGACTCCGGTGAAGGATACGCCTCGAAAGGCGGCGCGAGAGACGCCATCGAACGCCTCCGCGAGTACGCTCCCGACGCTGACGTGTTAGACGTGGGGAACGCTGCGTTCGAAATCTACGAGGACGCCGGCAGCGAGTGGCGCTGGCGGCTCCGCCACCGCAACGGCAACATCATCGCCGACTCCGGTGAAGGGTACGCGTCCCGGGCAGGTGCTGTCGAGGCCGTCACGGGCGTCAAGCGGAACGCACCGGGCGCCGACGAGGCGACAGCCTGATCGGCCGGCGGTCGCGTCTTTTAATCGGGTCGACCACGAGGAGGACGACAATGAGCCGTATCCGGGTGCTGAGCTACAACGTTCGGTACGACAGCCGGCAGGACCGACACGACGCGTGGTACGCCCGCCGCG
>JARVCL010000082.1:0-12809 GCA_040405695.1 Halorubrum sp.
TCGCGGACGAAGCGAGTGCGGTACCCGTTCGTGGCGGCGGTGATCCCATCATCGGGACCGAGCGGGTCCCGGTGATCCTCGCTGCCGCCGGGACGACGCTCCTGCTTCCGGTCGTCGCCGCCGCGGTCGCAGACGGCGTTTCGCCCGATGGCGTGAGCTGGTCGGTTGTCGCGTTCGGGTCGACACTCCCGCTCACGGCGGTCGTCTGGTGGGCAGTGCGTCGGGTCGCTCCCCGGGTGACGACAGCGGGCTGGGTCGGCGTGCTCACCGTGTTCGGACACGCGCTCGACGGCGTTTCGACCGCAATCGGCGTCACACAGCTCGGCTTCGGTGAGCGAACGCCGCTCTCCCGGGCACTCCTCGAACTCGGCGGGCTTCCGTCGCTGCCGGTACTCGGTGAGGGATGGGCGTTTCTCCTGCTCAAGCTGGCGGTCGCGACTCTCCTCGTGCATTTCTTCGTCCCGTACATCCGTGAGGAACCTGGCGAGGGACTGCTGTTGTTGGGGTTCGTCGCTGCCGTCGGGCTCGGCCCCGCCGTCCACAACCTGCTCTTGTTCTCCGTCGCTGCGTGAGGCCACCCGGAGCGACGACGACCGTCGGCGTCAGTCCTCCTCGACGACCTCGGGGTCCTCGATGGCGGACTGCAGCGAGTCGAGCCCGTTGACCCACTCGGAGACGAGACCGTACTCCATCTCTTCGACGAGTTCGATGTCGAGTCGCTCGCCGTCGATAACGCGAGTGCCGGCCTGAACGACGTAGCCGAGCGCCGCATCGAGGTCGTCGTCGGCTTCCGCGTCAGCGGCAGCTCGAACGAACTCTGCAACGTCGCCCTCGACGACACCGCCCACGACGTACTCTTCGGCCGCGTAGAAGACGGGCACGAGTGAGGTCTGGACGCCGTCGATGAGCATCGCTTTGTCCTCGTCGTCAAGTCCGACCTCGGCGAGGACGATGTCGCTCACCTGCCGAATCTCCTCGACGGCTCGTTCCTCGTCGATGCGATCCTCGTTCAGCGCGGCGAGCACCTTCGCGACTGCGATTGCCGCGTCGTCCTGAAGATTCAACAGGAGGCGTGCGGAGTCCTCGTCTTCCGGATCGAGCTCCTCCTCGGTCACCCTGTCCAGCCAGTTCTGCCAGCGTTCCTGGGAATAGAACGTCTCGACGGCGTCATCCTCGGTCATACCACATATCTCTCCCGGACTACTCAAAGGCCTTTCTTATCACCGCCCCTCGAAACGATCCCGTTTGCTGTCGAGAGCGTCGTGCTGGCCCGACTGGGGCTAGTTACACGAGCCGCCGCGGCCGCCGTCTTCGCGGTACCGATCCGGGAGGTACGGCTTGATCTGCTCGGGGAGGAGCCGAGCCACGCGGAGAGCGAGCATCGCGAGCGGTCGCCGAAGCAGGGTGTACCCGAACGCAACACCCACGGCTCCGATAACGAGCGCCCGCAGCCAGCCGTCGAGAACCACGAGCAGCGGGGCCGCGAGCACACACGAGAGGAGGAGGTCCTCCGTCGCCCCGTCGTACCGTACGAGTCGGCGGGGGCGGAGCCACGTTCCGTGATAGTGACTGAACACCGCCCGGTCGGAGTTCGCCTCCCAGGGACGGAGCTCTAAGCCGGCACCCAGCACGTCGGAGACGGAGTGAAGCGCCGCCGCAAGCAGGAACACCGCCGCTCCGACCGTCGCCGCGGACGGGGCTACAACCGCGATGAGGGCCGCAACACCGCCGAAGACGGTGTAGTACACCGGGTAATGCAGCGTCTTTCGGTGACCGAAGTACAGGTCTAAATCCGGAAACAGCCCACCGAGAAAGCCGGCGAGGAAGCCGATGGGGGCGAACTCCGGTGCCACGGCCCAGACCGGGAGCCCGAGCGCCATCCCGCCGAGGACGTGGGTCGGAAGCATCATCGTATCGGCACGAAAGCGACAGAAACCTATGAACGTATCGCCTGCGCTCTCGGATCTGCGAACGAGGCCCCGAACGCGGCTACAGCGATCATCACTCCCGAAACAGGCGGAACGACCCCTGACCGACGACGACCGCCGCGGTTCCGCTCTCGGCCGCGCTCGTCACGGTCATATCGCTGACTCCGATCGACCCACCAGCGCGAACTACCTCGGCCTCTGCACGGAGGTCACCGGTAGCCGGTCGGAGGTAGTTCGCGTTGAGGTTCACGGTCGCGACGCCGCCCGAGAGTGGATCCTCGAACGCCGTTCGCTGTGCGATCCCACCGGCCGTGTCGATCAGCGTCGCGGCGACGCCACCGTGGATCGTTCGTCCGTCCGTATTGGTCAGCTTTTCATCGAACGGGATCGACATGACCACCCGTCCCCGCTCGACGATATCCACCGACGTGTTCAACCAAGAGAGGTAGCCGTGCTCTTCTTCTATTCGCCGCGTGACGAACTCCGCCGCGCCCGACTGTATCGGATCCATGTCTTCGACATCTCGGTCGACCATGCCGTTCTCTCGCCGTCGACCCGCTTGTATCCCGGGGGAACAGCTCGCAACGGTCCGGTGATTGAAAAGCGCATAGCCGGTACGGCGTCTCGCGCTATTCGGTCGACTGGGCCGTCTCGGTGTCGGCCGTCGGGACTCCCTCTGCGTCGTCCACGGGAACCGTCACATCGACATCGACTCCGCTTCCGACGGCGACGGTCGACCCCCACGACCGCTTGGGGACGACGGTGTTGATCATCAGTCGAAACTCGTGGTCGAATCGGTTCCCATCGGTCCACTCGGGACGGGTCGCCCGGCGTTTGGAGACGAACCGCTCTCTGAACCCCTCGATCGTCTCGCCCGTGTCCGGGTGGCGTGCTGGGACGACACACCGCTGACACGGGTTGACGCCGACCAGGTCGACATCACCGATCGTGAATCGGACTCCCTCACCGTGATCGGCGAACAGGTGGTCTTCCCAGAACGCAGGACAGTCAGCCAGCACGAGGTTCGGCCGAAGCCGTCGGCGGGCCTCGGTAGCATCTGCGATCTCGTCGAACCACGAGGCGAACGCGCGGAGCGTCTCCTGTGAGACGACGGTCGGCCCCGGAGCGACGCGGTCGTCGGGGAATCCGCCGTCGTCGTCGACGACAAGGTCGACCGCGTAGCCGAGATACTCGCCGATCCACGCCTCCAGTGCCGACGCGTCGTCCCGAAGGTCGAACCGGCACGTATCGGCCGAGACCGTGACACCGTCCACGACTCGTTCCGGGCGTTCGATCGTCACCGCGGTCGGTGTCGCGTCCGGCGGACCGGCGAGTTCGTACTCCGCGCGAAGCGGATGGACAGCCGGCTCACGCTTTCCGTTGACGTAGCCGCCGTCGCCGCCGACAGACGCCGTCTGTGGGTCGACACCTGCCTCTACGAGCGCGTACGACCGGTCGCCGCGAACCGCTCCCTGCGGGCCCAGTTCAGCCCGATCGACCACGACGCCGTCTAGTGACTTCAGCGGATACGCGATCAGTTCGTCGAGACGTACCATAGCCTCGATTGTCGACGCCGAACAAAAAGGGTGCGTGGGTGTGGGGGCGTGTTACTCGTCGGCGGAGTCGGTGACGTCTTCGTCGCCGGATCCCTCTATCCCGGCGGCGTCGAATGCCACAGCGACGTCGTCTTCCGGAACGGTCTGGTAGCCGTCGGCGTCAGTAATCGTCGCGACCGCGACATCACTCGCGTCGAACTCGTCGTCGTGTGCCGCCAGCGCCGCCAGACCGAGCTCGATGCCGTCCTCCAGCGTGAGGTCGTCGGTCCACTCCTCTTCTAAGTGCCCCTGGATCGTCTTTCGACCGCCGCCGATGACGGTCGCCTTCCACTCGTTGGGAGTACCAGACGGGTCGGCCGCGAACAGCCGCGGTTCGCCGTCGTCGATCCCGCCGATGAGAAGCGCCGCGCCGTACGGTCGCGTCCCGCCACGCTGCGTGTTCTCCTGGATGTGGTCCGTGATGAACTTCGTCAGCGTCTCGACGCCGACCGGCTCGCCGTACCGCAGGCGGTTCCCCTGCGACTGCCGGCGGGCGAGGTCGATGAGCTGACGCGCGTCAGCGACGTGTCCCGCGCTCGCGGTGCCGACGTGGTCGTCGAGCTTGTGGAGCTTCTCGATGCTCTCGGCCTCCATCAGCGTGGAACTCGCCCGTGACATCGCGACGAAGACGATCCCCTCGCTCGTCCGGACGCCGACGCTCGGTGCGCCGCGCGAGACGGCCTCGCGGGCGTACTCGACCTGATAGATGCGCCCGTCCGGCGAGAACAGCGAGGTTCCACGATCGTACGCCTGCTGGTCGTTACCACCCATCATCGCTTCTCACCCGCTCGCGCGGTGGCGAGTTCGCTCATTACCGTTTATTATACCGGACGGTTGAAAAACCCTCCTTAACCGGTACGTGAGTACGTCGTCACGCCGGCAACCGAGCGCCAAGATCGGCCGTCGCCCCGACACGGTCTCGCCCCGGCGTGTTCGACAGCCCAGTGCGTGGACCGAACGGAAGAGTTCAGACGGGTTCTCGACCGCCGCCTACGACGAATATATGTTTGGTGGACCCATAGAACACTTGACTTTGCTATCAACTCGAACGACAGCCCTCCTCCTCACGTCTCTCGCCGTGCTCGCGGCGGTTGGGGGAGCAATGGGAGTCCCCGATGCGCGTATCACCGTCGACTCGGTCTCGGTTGGTCCGTCCGATCCAGTGGTCGGCGAACGGACCGACGTGGACGTCACAGTGACGAGTTCCGTGGGAAGCGCGGTGGCGGCAAACGTGACCGAGATTCGCCTCCTCGACGCCGACGGGGAACGCCGTGACGCCGCGGTCGCGCCGGGAGCGCTCTCTCCAGGAGATAGCGTCGACGCGACGCTGTGGACCACGTTCGACGAGCCCGGCGAACACCGGCTCACCGTCGAGGTCGTCGCGACCGAACCAGCTGATGACGACGACGCGCCCGAGGTTCGCGTCCAGCGTGACGTCGTCGTCGACGTCGCTCCGGCAGAGACGTCTCTCGACCTCCGCGTTCGGCCGCTCTCACCGGAGGATCTGAGCGACGACGACGACGCGGATGCCGTCGACGTCGGCGGTATCGGCGGAATCGACGGCCTCCTCGGCGGTGGGGGCGGTGGCGGCCTCGACACCGGCGAGGACGACCCGGCGGTCGGGTCGCTGTCGTCGCCCGTCGCCGTGACCGTCGTCAACACCGGGACAGCGCCCGCCGACCGCGTGAGCGTGACCGCGTCCGGCACGGGCGTTGCGGGCGACGTCGAGGCGGCCATCGAGGCGCAGGCAGTCGAGGCCGGCCCCTTCGTCGTCGAGGACATCGCGCCGGGCGAGGAGCGCCGAGTCGTCGTCGACCTCGGTCCGCTGGATCGGCAGTCGAACGTAACGTTCACCGCGACGTTCCGCTCGTCGGTCGGTCCGCCCGACGCCGACGGAGCCGCCGAGACGGTTTCGGCGGAACTGCTGTACCCACCCCGTGACGGTCGGCCGACGGTCACGGGGGCGACGGTAGCCCACGAGGGTGACGATCGGGTCGTCGTCGACGCCAACCTGGCGAACACCGGCGACCGAGCTATCTCGGGGGTCGTCGTCGACGTGGCGGCCGCAGAGGGTGTCGCGGCGACACCGGACGGGGGAGCCTACTTCGTCGGCGTCGTCGGGGAGAGCGACTTCGTGCCGGTCGAACTCCACACGACGGTAAACGCCTCAGTCGCGGAGTCGATTCCGCTCCGGGTCGAGTACACCGACCGGGGCGTTCGGTACGTGGAGACGATAGACGTCGCACTTCCACCGGCAGAGTCTGACAACGGGAGCAGCGGACAGTTCGGCGTGCTCTCGGGGATCGGACCAGGGAGCGGTTCGGACACTGGTGTGCTCGCGCTCGGTCTCGGGATCCTCGGCCTCGTCGGCGTCGCCGCCGCCGGAATCGTCGTCAGACGACGGCATGTATAGCGTCGCGCTCGAAGCGGTGACGAAGCGGTATCCCGGCGGCGGAGCCGAGCCGGTCGTCGCGCTCGACGCCGTCGACTTCGGGGTCGAGCCGGGGGAGTTCGTCGCAGTCGTCGGACCGAGCGGCTCCGGCAAGTCGACGCTGCTCAACGTGCTCGGGCTGCTCGACGACCCGACCGAGGGCCGTCGGGTACTCTCCGGCACCGACGTGACCAGTCTGTCCGTCGAGGAGCGGACGGCCGCGCGAAAAGAGTCGATCGGGTTCGTGTTCCAGGACTTCCACCTGCTCCCGACGCTGACCGCGGTCGAGAACGTCGCGCTCCCGACTGCGTTCGACCCGGGCGACGCGAGCGACAGGGCCGCGACGCTGCTAGAACGGTTCGGGCTGGGCGACCGGTTGACACACGAGCCGACAGAGTTGTCCGGCGGCCAGAAGCAACGAGTCGCCATCGCGCGGTCGTTGATAAACGAGCCGGACGTGTTGCTCGCCGACGAACCGACCGGCAACCTCGACACCGACACGGGTGAGGCCATTCTGGCGGAGTTCGAGCGGGTGCGAGCCGAGGGCGTCGCCGTGATCGCCGTGACCCACGATGCGCTCGTCGAGGAGTACGCCGACCGGGTCGTCGAACTCACCGACGGCGTGCTCACTGGGGGTGTTCCGGCCGGAGTACCGTTGGGGAGCGATCGAACGCTTGGGGGAGACGGGGAAACCGACGACGACGACACCGCCGCCACTCCCGACACGGCCGCCGCCGAGTCCCACGCGTCCATCTCCGACGACTCCAGCCACGACGACGGTGACGACCGTCCCGGCCTCTTCGAGGACGCGCCAGCAGCCTCGAACGGACCAGAGGTGAGAGAGGAGTGACTCTCGGCGCGTGGCGGCCGGCGATCCGGATGGCCTCGCGAAACTTACAGCGGAACCGCGTTCGGAGTGTCCTCGCCGTGTTGGGTGTCTGTATCGGTGTGCTCGCGGTCGCCGTGCTCGGGATCTTTGGAAACGTCTTGGCGCTCGGGGCGGACGACGCGATCGGTGACATTGGAACGCAGGTCGTGCTCTCGCCGAGTGCCGACGCGGGCGTGGAGTCGCTCTCGGACGCCGACGTTGCGGCGATTCGTCGGGCGGTCGGCGAGCCAGCGGTGGTTCCGCTGTACTCGGACGGCGCGCTCGTCGCCGGGGCAACAGAACAGCGCTTTGCGACCGTCTACGGCGTCGAACAGCCCGGGCTCGCGTTCGAGGCGGCTGACGGTCGGGTCCCCGAGCGTCACAGACAGGGCGCGATCGTCGGGGCGGGTCTCGCCAGCGACCTCGACGTGGACGCCGGCGACCGGGTCGAGATTGCGGGCGCACAGACCCGTGTGGTCGCGGTGTTGGCGGAATCACAGACGTTCAGTCCGGTCGCACCCGACGATGCCGTGTTCCTCCCGGAGTCGGCGTTCGCCGCTGGCGGCTACGATCAGGTGCTCGTCGTCTCGGAAACCGGCGGCGAGGCTCGTGAGGCAGCAGCAGCGATCCGTGAGGAGGTGAACGCCCGTGAGGAGCGCGTCGACGTGTTCGAACTCGCCGCGATCGTCGACGAGATCGACGAGTTCTTCGATCTTCTCAGCACGTTCCTGCTCGGACTCGGCGGGATCTCGCTCGTCGTCGCCGGCGTCTCGATCCTCAACGTGATGCTCATGAGCACCGTTGAGCGACGACAGGAGATCGGCGTGATGCGGGCGGTCGGCGTGACCCGTCACGACGTCCTTCGCGTGCTGCTCGCGGAGGCTGGACTCATCGGTGCGATCGGCGCGGCACTCGGGACCGTGTTGACCGTACTGATCGTCGCCGCGCTCGTCGTCACGACCGACGCGGTCGACGTCGGTATCGTGTTGGACCCGACGAACGGCTACTACCTCCTGTTGGCGCTCGGATTCGGTGTCGGCGTCGGACTCGTGAGCGGCGCGTACCCCGCGTGGAAGGCCGCCAACGAGCGACCCGTCGAGGCGTTGCGGAGCTAACGAGCGAGCGAAAGTCCCGCTCTCGAACGGCAGACGTCACTCGTCTCTCTCGTCTCGCGAGACGGGGTGCTCGCTCGCGTCGGTCGTCGCCAGCAGTCGCTCGATCGCCGCGTCGACCTCGTCGGAGTCGGTTCCGGTTACCTTCAGTCGATTGTGTCGCGCCTCACGGTCGGGATAACAGCCGACGGTGACGTCGAACCCGTCGATCACTGCCTCCAGTGCCGGGACGATGTTCGCCTCTGGCTCGACCGTGTAGAGGAACCGCGACCGACGCTCGCCGTCGAACTCCTCGGCAACCGACTCGAACATCGTCCGTAGCTCCTCGGGGATCCCCGGAAGAACGTAGACGTTCTCGATGACACATCCCGGCGCGAGTCCCGTCTCGTTCGGGAGGGGTCGGCTGCCCGCCGGCAACGCGGCTTCGGCGTCGACGTTGACCTGGAGGTCGCGGCCGGGAACGCGCTCCCGTATCGCGGCCAGTCGATCTGTCACCGAGGAGCGGGCGAGTGCCGAGACCGTCATCTCGCGGTCGAACGCGTCGCCGACCGCCTCCATCGTCACGTCGTCGGGTGTCCCCCCGATCCCGCCGGTGACGACGACGGCGTCGAAGGCGTTCGCGTACGCCACGACCCGGTCGGCGATGGTCGCGCGGTCGTCCGGCAGCGAGAGCACCCGTTTCACCGTCACGCCGCGCTCGGCGAGCTCGGCTGCGAGCCAGTTCGCGTTCGTGTTCACCGTGTCACCCGAGAGCAACTCGTCCCCGACCGTGATGAGCCCGACGTGCATCGACCGGGGTAAGACACGGAGCGGTTTAGCAGTTCGGCCTCAGTGAAGTACCGCTGGAATACGGAGTGTTGATACGAGTGACACAAACAGAGCGTGATGAGATACGCACAGTGCGACGATACCGGCGGTTCCGGCGGCACTCACGGCCGCCCCGATCGCTGCCGCCACGTCTCTCCCAACGACGATTACGGAAGTCAAGGAGAAAGCCTCGCGCTTCAGCGCGGGGAGGAGGTCAATCTGGGATCGCTCCCGCCGTCCGCAGCGTCTCCAGGTCGCGCTCGGTGTAGCCGTACTCACGGAGGACCGCCTCCGTGTGTTCGCCCAACGACGGCGGGTGTCGCCGGACGGTCGGCGGCGTCCGCGAGAACTTCATCGGCGATCCGGGGAGTTCCATCTCGCCGACGGTCGGATGCTCGACGGTCACGCGCATGTCGCGCGCCTCGATCTGTGGGTCGGCGAACAGCTCGGCCATGTCACGAACGTGGCTCGCCGGCACGTCGTGAGCGGTTAGCGTCTCCACAGCCTCGCTGGTCGTCAGCGTGGCGAACTCGGCCGCCAGTTCGGGTTCGAGCGCGTCGCGGTTCCGCACCCGCTTCTCGTTCGTTTCGAACCGTTCGTCGTCTGCCAGGTCGGGGCGATCGAGCGCCGCGCAGAGCCGCGGCCAGAACGCGTCAGCCGAGCAGGCGACCACGACGTAGTCGTCGCGGGTCTCGAACGCCCGGTACGGAACGATATTCGGATGTTTACTCCCCATTCGTCCCGGCGAGTCGCCACTCGCGAAGTAGTTCGTCGCCATGTAGCTCATCCACGCCGCCTGCCCGTCGAGGAGGCTCACGTCGATCTTCTGGCCGGTCCCGTCTCCGAGTTCGCGCTCGAGCAGCGCCGCGAGGATCGCCTGTGTCGCGTACATCCCTGCCCCGATGTCGGCGAGCGCGACCCCCACTCGAACGGGGGGGCCGTCCTCGACGCCGGTGATCGACATCAGGCCGCCCTTCGCCTGCATCACGATGTCGTACGCCGGTTCGTCGCGGTCGGGCCCCCACTCTCCGTACCCAGAGATACCACAGTAGACGAGCGCCGAGTTCTCCGCCGCGAGGTCGGGGTAGTCGAGCCCCCACTCCGCGGTCTTTCCCACCCGGAAGTTCTCGACGAGCACGTCGGCCTCGTGGGCGAGATCACGGAACACGGCCCGCCCCTCGTCGCTCGCGAGGTTCAACTCGACGGACCGCTTATTTCGGTTGACGCTGGCGTAGTACGCGCTCTGTTCGGCGGTGGTCTCGTCCGTTTTCGCTTCGTCCGCCTCGCCACCGAACGCTGGAGGTCGCCAAGTGCGAGTCTGATCACCGGATCCAGGGCGTTCGATCTTGATTACCTCCGCACCGAGGTCGCCGAGCTGCATCGTGCAGAACGGGCCGACGAGCACGCGTGAGGCGTCAAGCACCGTCACGCCGTCGAGCGGTCCGCTCGCACCCGACGGGTCGCGCGCCTCACCGACCATGGTCTTCCCCAGTGGTACCGTGCATACACCAACCACCGAGCCCGATCGGTTAAAGCCGCTGACGCTCGACAGCACGTTTTAGTCGTCGGAAACCAAAGCCACTGTATGAGACGCCGGGACGTGGTTCGGAGAGCACTCGGAGTCGTCGGAGGCGCATCCGTGATTCCGCTGTCGGGACAAGTAAGTCACGACGACGGTGCTGCGCCGTCAGACGCGGACAGACCGTCGTCGGACGCCCGCGCCGCTGGCGACGAACCACCGCTCCAGCGTGGACCGCCAGACCGGGCAGTTCTCGACGGCCCGACCCACGACGGCACGCCATCCGCTGGAACCTCACCCGACCGAACGGTCCCGGATGCGCCACGGACGGTCGACGAGGCGGTTGCAGAGGGGTCACCGGCCTTGGACGGTGGCCCGACCGAGACCGGTGACGACACCTACGAGGCGGTCGCAGCACGGCTCCGTGGCACCCACGAGGACCGATGTCAGTGTCCGGTCTGTGCGG
The DNA here is from genome assembly GCA_040405695.1 of Halorubrum sp. Lineage (GTDB taxonomy): Archaea > Halobacteriota > Halobacteria > Halobacteriales > Haloferacaceae > Halorubrum. The sequence continues at coordinate 10,727 of JARVCL010000082.1, forward strand.
GATCGATGCCGGGGCGGGGATAAGACGACGGAACGGCGGAGACGTCCGGGGCACCGCCGCCGCGTCGATACCACACCGAGGATTCCGCCGCGTCGCCAACGATTAAGCCGGCGGCGGCGCCACGTAGTCACATGGATCTCGACATCGACGGCAACGTCGCACTGACGACCGCATCCAGCGCCGGTCTGGGGAACGCGGCCGCGACCGCACTCGTCCGTGAGGGCGTGAACGTGGTGATCAACGGCCGCGACCCGGAGCGGCTGGAGGCAGCCGCCGAGACGCTCCGCGCCGAAGCCGCCGGCGACGCCCGCGTCCACCCCGTTCGAGCAGACCTGACAGACGAGGACGCGGTCCGCGGGCTCGTCGAGGAGACACTCGACGAGTTTGGCCGACTCGACCATCTCGTCACCTCTGCCGGGGGGCCGCCGTCTGGACCGTTCCTCGAAACCGACGACGACGACTGGTACGAGGCGTACGAACTGCTCGTGATGAGCGTTGTTCGGCTCTGTCGAGCGGCCGCCGAGCCGTTGCAGGCTGACGGCGGGGGAACGATCGTGAACGTGACCTCACGGTCGGTCAAAGAAGCGATAGACGGGCTCGTGCTCTCGAACTCGGTGCGGATGAGCGTGATCGGGCTGGAGAAGACACTCTCAACGGAGCTCGCCCCCGACGTGCGGGCGAACGCCGTGCTTCCCGGGCCACACGAAACCAGCCGGATCGAAGAACTCGTCGAGCAGGCAGTCGAGCGCGGCGAGTACGACTCCTACGAAGCGGGACTCGCCGACTGGGGAGAGGGCGTTCCGCTCGGACGGATCGGCGACCCGATGGAGCTCGGCAACACCGTCGCGTTCCTCTCTTCGCCGAAATCGGGGTACATCACCGGCCAGTCGATCGTGATCGACGGCGGGGCGAGCGGGTCGAACCTCTAACGCGGCGTGGAAGTCCTCGCACGGCTGCTCGGACTGCTCGCGCTGTTGCTCGCGGGGACGGGACTCAGACGCGCCGGTATCCTCGGCCCAACCCGAACCGATCGGCTGAACGCAGCCACGTACTACCTCGCGTTGCCCGCGCTCGTCTTCGTCGCGACGTACGACCAGTCGGTGCTCGAACTGCTCTCCGGGGCGCTGCTCGCTGGAGTGCTCGGTTCCCTCCTCGGCACCGCGGCTGTCGCGTGGGTCGTCCACCGTAATCGGTCGAACGTTGCTCGCCGAAGCGTCGCCGTCGTCCAGTCGTACCACTCGAACCTAGGCTATCTCGGCCTTCCGCTCGTGGCTGCGACGTTCGACGCCGAGGTGACGGCGATCGCGAGCGTTGTCCTCGGTGTGGGGTCGCTGACACAGGTGCCGCTGACCGTGACCGTCTTGAGCACGCTCAACGGAACGGACGCGAACTTCGGTCGTGAACTCGTCTCGCTCGCCAGCAATCCGGTGTTGCTCGCGCTCGTCGCTGGGATCGTCGTCGGGTCAGTGGGAGTGGACGTGCCGGCGACCGTCGCGGTCGGGCTGGATGGGCTCGGGTCGCTCGCGCTCCCGTTGGCGCTGTTGTGTGTCGGCGCGTCACTCCGTGTCGACGCACCCGCGATCGACTACGGCGCGACCGGGTCGGTGGTCGCGCTCAAGATGGCGTGTATGCCGGTGATCGCGTGGGCGACGTTCACACTGCTCCGCGTCGACGCCGCGACGTTCACGGCCGGGGTCGTGATGCTCGGGACGCCGACCGCCGTCTCGACGTACGTGTTCGCCCACAAGCTGGGTGGGGACGGGGAGTTCGCCTCCCTGAACGTGTTCGTGACGACCGTGGCGTCCGTACTCTCGCTGTTCGTTCTCATCGAACTCGTCGCGGTCGCCACGTGAGCCGCCGCGACCCGAACGGATTTGCCGTCCCCGTCCGACCCCCGCTCATGGAGCACGTGCCATTCGACGAGGCAGAGACGTACGAACCCGAAGACGGCTGGGGTCGCGCCGCGCTCGCGGGTAGCGACCGGTTCACGTTCGAGTGGTTCGAGAAGCCGCCGGGTCACGCCTCGCCCGATCACGACCACGAGAACGAGCAGGTGTGTGTCTGTCTGGAGGGCGAGCTGACG
>JARVCL010000083.1:0-12657 GCA_040405695.1 Halorubrum sp.
TTCGCCGCGGGTGTCGCGGAAGAGGATGGCTCCAGCGCTTGTCGCTTCGACCGTCATTACCCTCGGGTAAGCAACCACCCCTAAAGAGGGTGTCGGACTCCCCGACACACCGGCGGTTTCAGCCCTCGTCGCCGGTTCTCCACGCCGCTGACTGCCCGTACTCGGCGGTTTATATACCCAAAGACGGCACGTCCGACCGTGAGCGCTGGTAGGTGCGTTTTTACGCGTCGGGCGGTCATACACGGACAACTCCCACATGACATTCGTCACGAAACTCGCGTTCGCTTCTGGTGACCGGACCGTGCTCGCCGAGACCGTCGACGAGCTCAAAGCTGACCTCGAACGCAAGGGGACGGAGTGCAAGGGGCCACACGCGTCTCCACCCGAGACAGTTCGCGTCCCGCAGTACAAACAGCTCCGTCCGGGCGACGAGTTCTCTCCGTGGACGTACGACGTATATAAACGGTCGATGGAGATCCACGGAGCCGACACGGTCGCTCGCGAGGTCGTCGCCCGGGATTTCCCCGACTCGATCCACGTCGAGGTCGAGGTGGACCACAAGAAGCCGCTCGGACATCGGCGAGACTGAGCTGAAGCGGAACTCGACCGGGCGGTCACGTGGCAGCCTGTGTCGATGTGACGGGAGCCATCTATTTATATGCGTATGACATGTAAGATTGTAAGATGGTATGATAGGTTCGCGTCTGTACGATTTTCTCTGGATTATCTCGGTGATCTCCGCACTCCTCGGAATCGTCGTCGCCGGAGTTGGTGGACACTCAACTGGGTGGACACTCCTCGCGTTCGGTGTTACGGTGTTGACCGTCTTTGCGCTCAGAGACGCGTGGCACCTCACGCGGACCCGTGCAGCGAGACCGGTCGGTGGTGCCGCGACCATCGTGTTCGGGACTGTCGTACTGGCTGTCGGACTTCTTCTAGCTGGTGAAGTTGTCGTCGACCTCCCGGCGACGGTGCGTGTCGTCTCACTGACGGCCAGCGCGCAGGCGTTTTTCATCGCGATAGACGTTCGCGTCTCAGGGGCATCACGTAGCGAGCGGGTCGCCGTCCCATTCAGCGGTCACATCGCCGTGTTACTCGGCTCAGTGTTCGTGCTGGAACCTGGCATTTCCGCGCCACGGGCGGCCTTACTGGCGTATGCTAGTGGGTTCGCGGCGCTGGCTGTTCACGTGTTCTGGATGCGCCAACGGGCACAAAGTGTGGCACCAGCACGACCCGGAACCGCAGCGCGCCGCTCGTCGGCGGTTCTGCTGGCCTCGGTCAGTGTCGGCGCACTCGCAACGCTGGCCGTCGCGTTGACGGCTGGTCCCGAGCCGATCGTGACTGCGCCCGCGGCAGCGGGCCCGGCGACGGTCGTCGTCGGCCTCAGCGGCGTCGGCGCCCTCGCGGTTCAGATGCCGGTGCCACGGACTCTGGACCTCCCCGCAGTGGTCTCCGGTGTGACCGCGACGGCGGCCCAACACGCATTCACGACGATCGTGTTGTTGAACGTGCTGCTGCTCGCGATCCTATTGGCGGTCATCGACGCGTTCGTGCCGATCCTCGCCGGGTACCTCGCGCTGTTGACCGTCGGAGTCGCCCTCGAGTACCTGATGGTACTCCACGCTCGTCGGTGGCTCAACAGCGACCGGCCCGATCCCGGTCCGTACGGCCCCGATGCGCCCGTGACCGTCGTGGTGTCTGCGGCTAACGAGGGGTCGATTCTCCCAGAGAGCCTCTCACACAACTTGGAGGCGTTGCCGGGAATCGAGTTCTTACTGATACCGGCCGTGAGGTCCGCCGACGATACGGTCGCAGTCGCCAACGAATTCCGCGACCGATACCCCGACCGTGTGACGGTGATCGAGGGAACGTCCGGGTCGAAAGCGGGCGATCTCAACGCTGCGTGGGACCGCGTAGAGACGCCGTTTGCGCTGCTACTCGATGCTGATGAGACGATCGACGGCGAGTTCCTCACCCGTGGACTCGCACGGTTAGCGGCGAACCCCGAGGTCGGCGTTGTGCAAGGCCGGAAGGCGGCGAAATATCCCGAAGAAGGTCGGCTCTCACGGTTCGTCAGTGTGGAACGGCAACACAGTACTTGGATCGAGCACCCGTTCATGAGCGAGGTGTTCGGGGCGGCACATTTCGCCGGTTCGGCGGCGATATTCAGACGAGAAGTGCCGCCGTCGGTCGGGGGCTGGTCTCCCGCCAGACTCACTGAAGACATCGATCTGACGCTCAGGCTCCTGATCGAGACCGACTGGCGGGTGAGCTACGACGCGGATATGGTCGCACGCGAACTCAACCCGACTACGGTTCCGTCACTGATCCGTCAGCGAGTGCGCTGGGCCCGTGGCTGGGCACAGGTGACCGCTACCCACGGGATCGGAGTGATTCGGTCGTGGCGGTCGCTCGGGATCAAGCGCACCTTCGGCGTCTGCTGGCTGCTGTTCGCCTCGGTAAGTGCCCCGCTGTACACGGTGTTTCCGGCGCTGTTCCTGCTATCACTCGTCGGCTTCGGGAGTCCGGTTCCAGCGCTCGTCGCGATCGGGCTGGCGCTGGTGCTGCTCCCCGCACGTGGAGTCTCCATTACGTACGCGACGCTTCGTGACCCAGTGATCGAACTTCCGAAGGGGTTCGGACGACGTGCACAGATGCTGGCTCACGCGTATCTGTGGATTCCGGTCGGCTGGACCATCCAGATCCACGCGCTGTATCTCCAACTCGCAGGGGCTCCCGGGATCTGGCACGTCACACCCAAGCGGGGACGTCCCCCGGGTGTCGATACGGAAGGTAACAGCAGACGTACCGGCCGGTCGTCACGTCCTCCAGCTGGCGCGACGACCTTCCGAGCCGGTGAACCCGACGAGCAGCCGTGGGCACGCGCACGTTTCGAGGCGTACACGGATCGGGCGGGTACGGATCGATTTCGGCTCCGTCACCAGAACGGTTCCATCCTCGCAGACGGCGGTGAGGGATACGCGTCTCGTCGAACCGTTCGTCGGGCGATCACTGCGCTCCGGGAACTGGTCGGGACCGCGGCGTACCTCCGATGTGACCCGGCCGGAATCGAGGTGTACCGTGATGACGAGCCCGAGTGGAACTGGCGGCTGGTCGGTCGCAATGGGCGAGTGCTCGCGGAGTCACCGAGGGGGTACGCCGCCCGTGCTGGCGCTGCACAGGGAGCGAAGCGCGCTCGTGACCTGCTCGCGGACGACGCGGCAGATCTGGAACTGACGTGGGACGAAAACGCTGGATACAGATGGGAACTCCGTACCAACGATGGCCGGCTCACTGCACAGAGCGCCCGCCGATTCGATACTGAGCGCAGCGCGCGGGATTCGTTCGCTCGTGCGCAAGCATACGCTCCGGTCGCGGATCTCCTCGATATCGGTCGTGCGGCCTTCGAGCTCTACGTCGACCGCGCCGGCGAACACCGATGGCGGCTCCGTCACCGCAACGGGAACGTGCTTCTGGACTCCGGACAAGGGTACGCTACCCGAGCGGGGGCGCGAGATGGGATCGAGCGTGTCCGGCGGTACGCTCCGGTTGCGCCGATCGAAGAGGCCACTGGCCGCCCTCAGGAGCCCGCAGACGACACCGAGGGGGATGACGCGTCGGTGGCTGCTGAGTGAGCGTTGAAACACGACTACACCACGCCGCTCCGGTGGCTCGAGAGGACCGGCGTACGGCAACACTCCAGTGAGCTACCTCGGGGCGAGTGGTTCGAGACGCGGCGCGTCTCGTGATCACAGAAGACGTGGCTTCCGTACGACCCCGAGGCAACCGAATCTCTCATCTGTAGCTTTTCACCCCCTCCCCAGCCGTGTTCGGTACCGGAACACCACGTTCGCTACTGACCTGATTTAAGTATCGACGGGTGCATTCGGACGTATGAGTGTTCCTGACAGCGACGAGTACCGAGAACTCCGCCGGGACCTGCACCGACACCCGGAGCCCGCGTGGTGTGAGTTCTACACGACCGCCCGCCTCGTCGAGGTGCTCCGCGAGCGCGACCTCACCGATCTCCACATCGGACCTGACGCGCTCGCGGGCGACGAGCGAATGAACGTGCCCGACGACGAGGAACTGGAGACGTGGCTCGAACGAGCCCACGAGGCTGGCGCAGACCCCGAACTCCTCGCGGACCTCGACGGCGGGTACACCGGCTGTGTCGCTGTCATCGAGCGCGGTGAGGGGCCGGTCGTCGGGCTCCGTGTCGACATCGACGCGCTGCCGGTCCGTGAGTCGACGAGCGACGATCACGTTCCGACCGCGGAGGGATTCCGGTCGAAAACGGAGGGGTACATGCACGCCTGCGGGCACGACGCACACGCCACGATCGGCGTGGGGGTCATCGACGCCGTGCTCGACTCGGCGTTCTCAGGCACGCTCAAGGTGTTCTTCCAGCCGGCTGAAGAGCAGGTGTCGGGTGGCAAGCCACTGGCCGACTCAGGACACCTCGACGACGTCGAGTACCTCTACGCGGTTCACGTCGGACTCGACCACCCGTCGGGCGAGGTCGTCTGCGGAATCGACGGGTTCCTCGCCGTGCGCCACTTCCTCGCAGCGTTCGAGGGCGAACCGGCGCACGCCGGCGCGCGCCCCGAAGCAGGCCGGAACACGGTGCAGGCGATGGCGGCGGCGATCCAGAACCTCTACGCGATCCCCCGTCACTCCGACGGGCCGACCCGGGTGAACGCCGGCCTCGTCGGCGGCGGCACCGCGACGAACGTGATCCCCGAGGAGTCGTTCGTCGAGGGGGAGGTCCGTGGTGGCACGACCGAACTGGCCGAGCACATGTCGGAACACGCAGACCGGATACTCCGGTCGGCCGCCGAGCTGCACGACGTCGACGTCGAGGTCTCCACGAAAGGGGAAGCGCCGTCCGCCGAGAGTGACGCCGCGCTCGCGGATGTCGTCGGTGTCGCCGCGGGAGAGGTCGACGGCGTGACGGCGGTTCTCGACCGCGCAGAGCTGGGCGGCTCTGAGGACGCGACCTATCTGATGAAACGGGTACAAGAGCGCGGCGGCCTCGCCTGCTACGTCGGTGTCGGCACCGACCATCCGGGCGGCCACCACACCGGGACGTTCGATGTCGTCGAAAACGACCTTCGTATCGGGATCGACGTGCTGGCCCGAGCGATTCAGCGGCTACCACCCGCCGAGATCTGAGGGCGTCACGGGCGAGATTTCCGGTCATCGAGCCGTCTCGTTCGAGCGGTCGATCCCGCCGGCAAGAACCCGACCCGACGGTAGGTTTAGGCGGATTCAGCCCCGTTCATTTCGCATGGAGGCCGTGCTCTGGTACGTGCTCACCGGCTCTCGGGGCGGCCCCAATCGTGTCCGGATTCTGCGGGCGGTAGACGAACGCCCACGGAACGCGAACCAACTGGCCAACCATCTCGACTTAGATTACACGACGGTGAGACACCACCTCGACGTTCTCCGCGAACACGACGTGGTCGCCCGAACCGGAGAGGGGTACGGGACCGTGTACTACCCTACAGAAGGCGTTCGCAACAACTGGGACCTCGTCGAGGAGATCGCCGAAGGGTTGCCGTCGTGACTTCTCGCACGACTGGCGTGGTGGGCGTTGTCCTCGTTCTCGTGTACAGGGATCGGCGGACGTTCTCCTGCCGGGAACTCGAGGCCTGATGAGTTCTGCAGATAATCGAGGTGAGTGTCCCGGGGTCGTACGGAGGCCACGTCTTCCGTGATGACGAGACGCGCCGTGTCTCGAACCAGGTGACCCTGAGGTACGTCAGCTGGTCTGTGCTGGCTCGGGTTCACGTGGTGCTCGAACGGGCTATTCGCCCGTGGTACAGCCCCTTGCGTGGCAAATACTGAGCGAAGCTTCAGTATTTCGCATCGGCGCCGGTCGTCTCGTAGACCTGGTCCATCAGCGCGTCTCGTTCGCTCGTCCAGTTCGCCATCGCGGCGGGACTCGTCGGGTACGACTCGTAGTGATCGAGCAGTTCGTCCGCGAGCGACTTCGTTTGGTAGAAGTTCCGGATCGTTCCCCAGTAGCCGAAGCTCTGGATCGCCGCCTTCAGCTTCAGGCCGAAGGACATCGAGGTCGACCCCTCGTACAATGCTTCGGCGAGTTTCTCGCCGGGAAGCGCGGCGAGCAATCCCATCAAGTCGTCGACATCGACCGCGGTCGCGAGGACGTTGTAGACGTCGAGACCGGCGTACCGGCCGCCGAAGTGGTCCATCACGCGCTTGTTGTACCGCCAGAGGTTCTCTTCGCTGACATCGCCGTCAGCGATCGCTTTGACGGCCTGTTCACCGGCGTACTGTCCGGCGTACGCCGCGCCAGCGATGCCGCCGCCGGTCGTCGGGTTCACGTGGCCCGCGGCGTCACCGACCGCCATGTACCCCGGAGCGACCGCCGAGTCGTACGGGCGACGAGTGGGAAGGGCGGCCCCGAGTTTGTCCTTGACCTCGGCACCGTCGAACTCCGCACGGTTCCGGAGATCACGTTTCAGAACCTCGACAAGTTGCATCGGTTCCTCGTTCATCTGGAACCCGAGGCCGACGTTTATTTCCGTGCTCGTTCGCGGGAAGTACCAGAGGTAGCCTGCGGCGCGGTCGGTCGCTTTGAACACGAGCGCGTCGTCCCACTCGACCGGTTCGGGCACGTCGACGACCTCGCGATACGCCGAACAGAACTGTGAGTAGCGGACGTTCGTGTCGAACGTCGACCCGGAGAAGTCGATGCTGTCCTGTAACACCGACAGCGCGCCCGCACCGTCGATGACGATGTCGGCCTCGTAGGTCACCGGGTCACCCTTTCGTACTGCCTTTACCCCGGTTACGCGCCCGTCGTCGGCCTGCCGCACGTCGTTTATGACGGTGTCGTAGTGGAAGTCGACACCCGCGTCTGACGCGCCGTCGATGATCTGACGCCCGTACTCCCAGCGGTCGATGACGGCGAGTTCGCCGGGAACCGGGATTTCGAGGACGGTGTCCTCCTGTGGGATCTCGAAGCGTCCGTGGTCGACTCCGGTGTTGGTGAACGCGGGTTCCAACCGGTCTTTCGAGATTGCATCAGGGAACTTGTCGGCGCCTTTCAGCGCATCACCACAGGCGATGTGGCCAGCCTCCGCTTCGTCTTTTCGCTCGACAATAACGACATCGAGCCCTTCGTTCGCCATCGTCGCGGCGGCGTAACACCCGGCGGTTCCCGCGCCCGCCACGACGACATCGTACTCGTCGATACCCATTATCGTGGTCTGTCGCCCCCGAGGCAAAACTCTTTACTCCCGTTTCGGTCGCCTCGGCATCGACAGGATACACGCCGGAAACGGGCCGAACACTTTACTGGTCAGTGCAACTGCTTAGTGGGCGACACGTGTTAGCTGTGCCCATGACGGGACTCGACCACGTGGAGATCGACACCCTCCAGACCTGGCTTCCGGAAGTTCGTGACTCTCAAACGACAGAGGCGTTGATGGCCGCGATCGCGTACGACCGGGGGATCAGCGTCGGCGAACTCGCCTCGTGGTACGGGTGGTCGACCGAGGAGGCCGAAGCGACGATCGAGGCCATCGACTCTCCCTCGTACACCGCCGAGATAGCCAGACTCGAAGGCGTCGAGATGGACGCGATCGCCGAAGAGTCACACCTCTCACGCGAGACCGTCGTCGACTGGTTCAACGCACTCGGGGACCGGCCAGTCCCCGAGGCCGCCGACGTGATCCGGCGGTACGCGGTCGGCTCGGTCGAGCCGCTGATGACCGGGTCCGCCTCGACGGTGTACCACCTCTCGTACGACGCGCTCGAGGAGCACGGCTGGTCGCTCTCGGATCCAAACCTCTTCGAGAAGGCGGCCGATGCAGACCTTGGACTGCCGGACTACGGTCGGTTCCTCGTCGAACCGAAGGAGTCGATCCTCGAAGCGGCTGAACGCGGCGGCCGGTCGTGGCCCTACGCCTGTCGCGGCGGCGCCTGTTCGAACTGCGCCGTCCTCGTCGTCGACGGCGACGTGGCGATGCCCGGTCAGTCGATCCTCTCAGAGGAGCAGATCCGCGAGACGAACGCGCGACTGGCCTGTGTCGGTGTGCCCGTCACTGAGAAGGTTCGGATCGTGACCGGTGTCGGCGATCTTGACGAGTTCGCCGACCTCAAGTTGCCCTCGCCGATGGAAGAGACGGGGGCGTCGGTGTAGCACCGTCGAACGTGAAATCAGCGCAGTCGTCTCACTCTTCGGTCTCGTAGTGCTCACCCGCTGCCGCCGGAAGCCGAGTCTTTCCGACCAGCGCGAGGACGAGGATGACGACGACGTAGGGGATCGTCTCGACCAGCGTGCTCGGAATCCCGTAACCGAGCTGCTGCAGGCGGGTCTGGCTCGCCTCAAGTGCGGCGAACAGTGTTCCCGCACCGAGCGCGCCGAGGGGGTTGTAGTTGCCGAACAGGTAGACGACGATCGCGATAAAGCCCTTTCCTTGAACCATCGTTTCGCCCGACCCGCCGAACCGACCGACGCCGAGCGCGAGCAAGCTCCCGCCAGCACCGGCGAACACTCCTGACAATAGTACTCCGGCGTGCCGAACACGGGGGACAGAGATACCGACCGTATCGAGCGCCCGTGGATTCTCGCCAGCCGCTCGGAGGTGGCTGCCGAACGCGGTGTGGTTCATCGTCCACCACGAGCCGGCAGTTCCGGCGAGTATCAGCGCGGCCGAATGGTGCCACGTCACGCGTGCGCCGACTCCGGGGGTGTTGACGCTGCCGAAAAACACCGTTGAGAGGAACGGCGCGAGCCCCAGCGCGATGAGCCATATCGCCAGCCCCGCGATGATCTGATCCGCCTTGAACTCGATACAGACGACCCCGAAAATGAACGCGAGCACGGTGCTCGCGAGTACACCCGCGAGGAAGCCGACGATCAGGAGTCCGGGCCCGGCGAGGACGCCCGCCTCACCGAGCACGAACGCGACGTAGATCGACGTGAACGCCGAGATGATCAACAGTCCCTCCAGTCCGATGTTGATCACGCCGGACTTTTCAGCGAAGATGCCGCCGAGTGCCGCGAGGACGATCGGCGCGGCGATACGAATGGTCGCGGCTGCGGTCCCGGTCGAGAACACGATTCCGGCGAGATCCCCAGCGACGCTGTCGGGAAATACGATGCCGAGCACTCCGAGCAGTGCGAGCACCCCGACAGTCCCCGCAACGATCGATTTCGTGTAGCCGGACGTAACGAGATCGGACACCGTCGGAACACCGACCGTAGAGAGCGGATTACGCACCCGACTCACCCCCGTGTGACCGGTCGGTCACTTCGGGCGAGCCGTCTCTCCCGTCAGGGTCGGTCGACTTGGTTGACCCATCGACTCCAGCCGATCCATCGACTCCAGCCGACCCGTCCCCCCCGCCCGGGCCGTCCCCTCCAGCCGACCCGCCCGTTCCGTCTGAGCCGCGACCGCCTGACCCGTCGCTCGCTCTCTCGTCGACGTCGAGTCGACGACCGATCAGTCTGAAGAACTCCGGCATCGCCACGAATAGAATGATCAGTCCACGCAACACGCCGATCAGTTCCGGTGGCACGTCCGTCTGGAAGCCGACTTGAAGTGCGCCGCCCTTCAGGACGCCGAACAGGGCGGCTGCCGGGAACACCCCGAGTGGATTGTTGCCTGCGAGGATGGACACTGCAATGCCGTCGAACCCGAGGTCGGGCACGGACTCCAGCCACCGCCCCTCGGCCATTAACACCCACATACTGCCGCCAATCCCGCCGAGTGCGCCCGAAATCGTCATCGCCCGGACCGTCGTGAGCTTCGCGTTGACGCCGCCGTACTCCGCGGCGAGCGGCTGTATCCCACTGACGCGAAGGTCGTACCCGAACGAGGTGTGCTCCAAGACGACGTACAGTCCAACGACGGTGACGAGCCCGATCAACAGTGCAGCCTCGGCGAAGTCACCGGTCGTCGGGAAGAACCAGGGATCGATGCGGGCGTACGCCGGAACCCGCTCGGTCGCGACGACGGACGACCCCTCCGCACGGAACACCTCGAGAACCAGCACGTAGGCGATGTTCGCGGCGATGAAATTCAACATGATCGTCGTGATCACCTCGTTGGCGTCCGCATACGCCTTCAACGCGCCAGGGATCGCACCCCAAAATCCACCGCCGATGGCGCCAGCGGCGATCCCGAGCGCGATGAGTACGACGCCACCCACACGGTTCGCCGGAAACAACGGCGCGGCCGCGACAACCACGAGCGCGGTCAGCAGCGCGCCGACGACGAGTTGTCCCTGCGTCCCGATGTTGAACAGGCCCGCACGGAACGCGACGGCGACGGAGAGTCCGGTGAAGATCAGGAGGGTCGTCTCGCTCATCGTGAGTGCGAACGAGTTGTTGAATGGGCTCCAGCCGGGCATGAACCCAAGGAGTGGGACAGTGAACGGGAGCCAGTCCGGGTTCAACACAGCCGGCTCCCAGAGGTAGAATGGATTACCTAACGCACCGTTGAACAGGATGAAGTACACCTGGAAGGGGTCATAACAGAACCCGAGCCCCGTGACCGGCATCGTCCACGCAGCGGTCGAACACTCGGCGATCCGACCCGAGACGAGCACGATGAGGAATCCCACGACGACCGAGAGGACGAGCGCTGCGAGCGCGATCAGCATCCGCTCGACGCCAGAGAGGCCGACAAACCGGCGGAGAAATCCGTACACCCGTGCCCGAACGCCACGTCTTCGATCGGCGCTCATGGCGATGCCCCCTCGTCCAGCGCCACGTGATCGACGGCGTCGTCCTCGATGACCTCGCCGGCCATCAGCAGCCCGAGTTGCTCTTCATCGACCGTCGCGGGGTCGACGACACCGGTGAACTCCCCCTCGTGCATCACGGCCAGTCGGTCTGAGAGCGCTTGGACCTCGTCGAGTTTCGAAGAGACGAGCAGCACTGCCTTCCCAGCCGACCGAAGTTCGAGGAGGCGCTCGTGAATGAACTCGGTCGACCCGATGTCGACGCCTCTCGTCGGGTGTGTGGCGACGACGAGGTCGGGATCACGCTCGAACTCCCGACCGACGATGAACTTCTGTTGGTTCCCTCCCGAGAACGACTCCGCCGTAGACTCCCGTGTCGGCGGTCGAACGTCGTACTGCTGGATTATCTCGTCGGCGTGGGCTCCCGCTGCATCCCAGTCGATTCGGCCGCGGTCGGTGAACTCGGCGTCGTGTTGACTCCCGAGTACGCCGTTCTGTACCAGGTCGTACGGCATCACGAGTCCGCGTGCGTGCCGGTCCTCTGGGATGTACGCCATCCCCCGGTCGATCCGTTCCCGACGGCTCACACCGGTCATCGAATCGCCACGGAACCAGATCGAGCCGTCGGTCGGCTGACGCAACCCAGTGATCGCCTCGACCAGCTGTGACTGTCCGTTACCGTCGACACCTGCGATCCCGAACACTTCACCTTCACGAACTGTCGCCGAGACCCCCGACACCGCTTCGATGCCCCGATCGTCTTCGACGGAGAGGTTCTCGACACGGAGCGCCTCGGACCCGGGGACCGCAGTCGACTGCGAGCGTTCCAGAAGTACCTCACGACCGACCATCATCTCGGCCAGTTCCTCACGAGTGATGTCGGCGGCGTCGACCGTGCCGACGTTGACACCGTCTCGGAGGACCGTCACGTCGTCGGCCGCGTGCATCGCCTCGCCGAGTTTGTGCGTGATGAAGATGATCGTCTTGTCCTGTGCAGTGAGCTCTTCGAAAACGGCGAACAGCTCGTCGACCTCCTGTGGCGTCAACACGGCGGTCGGCTCGTCGAGGATCAGTACATCTGCGCCACGGTACAGGGCTTTGAGGATCTCGACACGCTGTTGGACGCCGACGGAGACGTCGGCAACGCGGTCGTCGGGATCGACGCCGAATCCGTACCGGCGACTCAGCTCACGGACCGCCGCTCGTGCCCCGTCCTCGTCGACGCGCAATCCGAACCACTCTGTCGGTTCGTTGCCGAGCACGACGTTCTCCCAGATCCGCATCGGCTCGACCAGCATGAAGTGCTGGTGTATCATCCCGATCCCGGCGTCGATGGCGTCGCGGGGTGAGTCGAACGTTCGTGGCTCGCCGTCGATCACGACACGACCCTCGGTGGGGCGGTACAACCCGTACAACACGTTCATGAGCGTCGTCTTTCCTGCTCCGTTCTCGCCTAACAGCGCGTGGACACTCCCGCGTTCGACGACCAAGTCGATATCGTCGTTGGCGACGACACCCGGGAACCGCTTGGTGATTCCATCGAGGGTGACCGCGGGTTCCATTTACCCTTCGTCTCGGGGCGGAGGTAAAAAGCGCGTCGGGTCCGTGAGCGGATCCGTCCGTTCGTTGTCGTTTCTGACCCAGAATCGACGGTTTCCCGGTCGTATTCTGGCGGTCCGTCTGACGGTGGGACGGCGCTCAGACGTCGCCGGGATCGTCCGGGACGACGATGTCGTTCGCGATGATCGCGTCCCGAATCTCGTCGATTTCGGTTTTGACCTCGTCGGGGATCTCGTCGCCGATTCCGTCGCCGTACACACAGGAGACACCCTCGTCTTCGAGACCGAGTTCGACCTGTGATCCGCCCTGGAACTCGTCGTTGACGACGTTCTCGACCGACTCGTACACCGCGCTGTCGACGCGCTTGACCATCGA
>JARVCL010000084.1:0-12618 GCA_040405695.1 Halorubrum sp.
CGGTGTACGACACCACGGTCGAGCTCACCTATCGTACCGCCGAACTTCGGTTCGAGACGACCGTCCGGGTCGCCCCGGGTGAGCCCGATGCGTGAGTTGCCCCTCGAGCGACGCTCGCCGGGCGACGACGAGCGCGCCGTGAGCACGACCGTCGGCTACGTGCTGACGCTGGCCATCGGCGCGGTGTTGCTCTCGGGCGTCGTCATTGGCGTCGGCGGGGTGCTCGACTCACAGACCAATCGAGCGGTCCACGGCGACCTCTCCGTCGTCGGTCAGGGTGTTGTCGCCAATCTCGAAAGTGCGGATCGACTCGCTCGAGCCGCGGAGGCTGGACGGGCCGACCCGGCGGTCGACGCTGCCGATGGAAACGCTGCTGTCGAGGTCGAGGTCGACCTACCGAGACGCGTGGCGGGGATCCCGTACACCGTCGAGGTCGGGTCGGAGGCGGTGACGGTTCGAACCCATCGGCCAGACGCTCGTGTCCGGATTCCACACACGGCACGCGTCGACGTGGCGGAGACGACGCTTCGCGGCGGGCCGCTTCTGGTCGTTTACGACGCGGACCCAACCGACCCGACGAACGGAACGCTGGAGGTGCGGGAGCGATGAGCCGGGCCCCTTCCGGTGGTGCACACCACGGCATCAGCGACGAACGAGGCGTCAGCGACGTGGTCGGCTACGTGCTGGTGTTCACGCTGGTGACGGCGACGCTCACGGCCGTGTTCGCCGTCGGCTTCGTCGGACTCGAAGAGCGACAGAACGCAGAGCGTGTCGAGAACGTCGAGCGAGCGTTCGATGTCCTCGATGACAACATTCGTGACATCCAGCGGTACGAGGACCCAAGCCGGGCAACGGAGATCCGACTCAGCGGCGGGACGATGTCGTTGGAGACACACACGACAGTCGTTCTCGAGTACGAGAACGAGACCACCGCGTTCGAGGAGCGGCTTCCGATGTCGACGCTCACGTACACGAACGACGAGACGACGCTCGCATACGAGGGCGGTGCGTGGTTCCGCGTCGACGGGGGTCGAACCACGATGCGGTCCCCACCACGATTTGTCGCTGCGGGCGAGCAGATAGTCCTCCCCGTCGTTCGGTTGCTACAGAGAGACGATCAGCCGTCGATCCGGAGCGATGGAACTGTTCAGGTGGGCACAGAGACCCGTGGAACCCGAACCCTTCGGTACGCCGCCCAGGACTCCGAGCACGTCACAGCCATTCGAATCGAGTCGCCGTACGCCGACGCGTGGAAGGCACACTTCGAGATGCTGAACGGCTCCGAAGGCGGCCTTGGAAGCGACATCGGAAACGTGTCGGCTCCCGGCGACGGCGAGGTCGTCGTGGACATCGAACCGGATCGAACGGTGTACCTTCGCGTGATCGGGGTCGACGTGTCGTTGCGAGAGTGACTCACAGAGCCTGCGAGAACGCTCTCCCGACGCAGCGAGGGGGCGGCTCCACAAAGACCTCACCGATCGAACCGAACCTCGACGGTGTTTTCGCTCACGTGCAGGTACGTGATCGGATTCTGGCCGGGGCCACCGGAGACGCTGAGTTCGTCATCGCTGAGGCTGGTGTCGAACTCGACGCTGAACGCGTTACCCTTGGTGTGAAGCGAGTCGAAGACGAACGCGCCACGAAGCGTCGGACTCCCCGCGAGTTCGGTTGCAGAGTTCGGCGCGTACACGATCCCGTCGATGTCGACGGATCCCTGTCCGGGTCCGTCCTCGAGGAACCCCTCCGTGACGTAAAACACGGTGCGACTCGCTTCAGGCTCCGTACTCGACGTGCCGACGACCGCGTTGCCGGTAGCGGTGACCGATCCGTTGACGTAGTAGGTGACCCGACCATCGCCCTCGTTGGTAATCTCCAGATTCTTGTTGCCGAGTTCTAAGTCACCGTCGATCGCGACCGTGATGTCGCCCGCAGTCGTATCGAACGTGACATCACCGTCGAGGGTGTACTCGCTGTCGCTGTAGTACGTTCCACCCCCACAACTCCCGGTACCGTCGAAACAGTCGTCGATGTCTTCGCTCTCGTTTGCTGCGGAAGCGATCTGAGTCGCGACCAGGGGTTCAGGGGGTGCGTGTGAGTTCCCTTCGGTGTACGCCGTTTCGTCCAGCCCGTTGTTGCCACCGGATCCGTTTCCGCCACCGCCGTGGCTGTACCCGCTGTGTCCGAGCGAGATAGCCCGCTCGAACTGCATCTCGTCTGGCACGACCAGCCGGGCCGTCGTCGTCCGGTTCTCGTCGTCTTTCGTCACGTCGCCGTCGGCACGCTGTGAGAAGAAGTCGTACCACCCCTCGTAGTACTCGCTCTGGACTTCGACGGTCACGGTGCCGTCTTGCAGCGGGTTGGCAACCTCGGAGAACACCCGTTCACCGACGACGTCCTGACGAACGAGGCCGGTCCCGCGGTTCGACGGTGCGTCGTCGCCGGTCAGCCGGACGATGGGGAAGGTGAGCGTGTCCCCGCGGTAGTGGTACTCCGGCGGCGACACCATCTGGCCGCGATCGCCCTCCAGACGCCAGACGCCGCCGCCTTGCACCGCTACCTCCCGGCCGTCACCGGTGTACGTCAGCGTACCGAGCCGGAACGACTCGTTCGCGACCGTCCCGTTCGGATCTTCGATACGGATATCGACGCGCCCCGCGTCCTCGTCCAGGCGGAGGTCACCCCCGTCTACGTCCCCGAGATCGAATCGTTTCGCCTCCGACTCCCCGAGCGCGACGAGACTCGTCTGCGAGGTGAACTGAGACATCCCGTTCTCGACGCCCGCAGAACGTGCGTCGTCCGTGATCGCCGCGAGCGCGACGCTGCCCGTCGCCACCGTCACCGTCACGGCGGCGATGGTGATCCCCAACAGCAACACCGTCCCGAGGACCTCACTCTGGGCACGCTCGCGACGGATCATGTGGCGTTTCGACCGTCGAAGTATATAAACTCACGCCGATAGTTATCGAGACCGATAACGGTCGGGGGCGCTCTCCATCGGCACGCGGTCGCACCCGCTACGTCGATCCGCCGCTGACGGGCCACTTAAGAGCGCCGACGGCGGAAATACGTCCATGGACGGCTCCTCCGGCGTCGGTGAGAAGCGGCGGTTCCGCCGAGCCGCCGGGGTGAACGTCGTCGGTAACACCGCCAAGATCGCCGTCGAAGGGGCGGCCGGGTTCGCGTTCGGCAGCGTCGCACTCCTGGCCGACGCGGCCCACTCCGTCGCCGACCTCGTCGCCAGCGCCGTGGTGCTCGTCTGGGGCGGGTCGCGGTACGACGATCCGGACGCAGAACATCCGCACGGCCACCAGCGCATCGAGCCGCTGACGGCGCTGTTCGTCGGGGCGATCATCTTCCTGTTGGGGCTGCTCCTCCTCCGAGAATCGGCGCTCGGACTGGTTGGGGTCCCCGAGGTCTCGGCGAGCCCGGTGCTGATCGGCGCGCTGCTGTTCGCGATGGCAGACATGTACCTGCTCTACTGGTACACGACACGCGTGAACGCCGACCTCGGGTCGACTGCGCTCGCCGCGCTCGCGACCGACTGTCTCAACGATATCTACACGTCGCTCGCCGCGATGGTCGGCGTACTTGGCGCGCTGTTCGACGTGCCGGTGCTCGATCCGGTCGCCGGCGCGGTCGTCAGCCTCCTCGTCATGTACCAAGGCGTGCAGATCGCCCGTGAGAACGTCACGTATCTCGTCGGCGCGGCACCTCCCGACGATGACCGCGACCGGGTGGTCGAGACGCTCTGTGACCACCCCGAGGTCGTCGGGGTCCACGACCTCCGGGTGTTCTACGACGGGACAGACCTCGAAGTGGAGGTCCACGTGGAGGTCGACGGAGAAATGACGCTTCGACACGCACACGAGATCGAGACGGAACTCGTCACCCGGTTACGGGCGCTCAACGGAGTGGGTGACGTGCACGTCCACCTCGATCCCTCGGGCGTCGGCGAGTGGAAGGACGCGACGGAGGCCTCGACCACGGATCACTGAGCGTTTCGCCAATCAGGGAAGAGGGTAGTCGCTGCTCGGAGTCGCGTGGCGTGTGGATTATGTCCGTCACGACGCAACGATCGGTATGTTCGGTCGTCGCTGGCTGGAGATGACGTGGCGTGACGGGCTGTTCGCCCACTGGTCGGTTGATCCCGAAGTCGTCGCCGACACGCTCCCCGACCGTCTGTCGGTGAACACGTACGACGGCACGGCGTATCTCGGTGTCGTCCCGTTCGTCATGTCGGATATTCGCCCCCGCGGATCCCCGGTCGGGCTCTCGTTT
The DNA here is from genome assembly GCA_040405695.1 of Halorubrum sp. Taxonomy (GTDB): domain Archaea; phylum Halobacteriota; class Halobacteria; order Halobacteriales; family Haloferacaceae; genus Halorubrum. The sequence goes on from JARVCL010000084.1 coordinate 4,279, forward strand.
CCGGAGTTGAACCTCCGGACGTACGTCGACGGGCCGAACGGTCCGGGAGTGTACTTCTACAACCTCGACGCCGACGATCGGCTGGGCGTGGCCGTCGCGAGACGGCTGTTCGCGCTGCCGTACTACCGCGCTCGCATGGACGTGCGCCGTCAAAACGGGGCGGTGCGGTTCACGAGTGAGCGCACACACCGCGGCGTGTCGTCGGCGACGTTCGACGCCACCTACGAACCGGTCGGTGAGCCATTTGTCCCCGAACCTGGGTCGCTGGCGGCGTTTCTCGTCGAGAACTACCGATTCTACGCACACGGAAACCAACTCTACTGTGGCGAAATAACTCACGACCCGTGGACACTCCGAGAGGCGACCGTCGAGTTCCGGACGAACACGCTGTTCGAGGCGAACGGGTTCGACCGGCCCGCAGGAACGCCGCTGGTGCACGCTGCCGACCCGATAGCCGTGAACGCCGACCGGATTCGGCGGGTCTGAAGCGACTCTCGTCGACCGGTCTGTCACGCTCGCTGAGAGCACGGGTCTAGACGAGAACGGGTCGGCAGAACGAGGCCCGGTAGGGACCCGGTCACCGAACGAGTCGCTACGGGAACAGCCCGCGATACTCGTGAGCGCTCGCCGTCCGTTCGAGCGCGATGGTGTACGCCGCGGTCCGGAGGTCGGGTGTTTCACCGGCGTCGTACTCCTCGATCGTCTCGTCGAACGCCGAGCCAATGCGCCGTTCGAGTTCCGCGTTGACCGTCTCTAGTGGCCAAGAGAACTCCTGTGCGTTCTGTACCCACTCCAAGTAAGAGACGATGATGCCGCCGGCGTTCGCGAGAATGTCGGGGACGACCGGAACGTCGCGCTCGGAGAGCACCTCGTCGGCTGCCACCGTCGTGGGGCCGTTCGCCGCCTCGACGATCGCACCTGTACGGAGGTCGTCGACGTTGTCGGCGGTTATCACTCCCTCGATCGCCGCGGGAATGAGCACGTCGACGTCGAGGGTCAAGAGCGTCTCGTTCGAGACGAGTTCCGGATCGTCAGCGGGGTCGTCGCCCGTTGTGGCCCGAACGTCACCGGCCGTGTACGCTTCGATGAGCCCGCCAGCGCCGACGTGGTCGGCGAGCGTTGCGACGTCGAGCCCATCCGGGTCGTACGCGGCTCCGGTCACGTCGGAGGTGGCGACGATGCTCGCGCCCGCCTCGTCGAGGAGTCGGGCCGCGTTCGACCCGACGTTACCGAACCCCTGGATCGCCACGGTTGCCTCGGAGAGGTCGCGTTCGAGGTACTCGAAGAGCCGCTGGGTCACGATGGAGACACCACGTCCCGTCGCCTCGACGCGTCCCGGTGTCCCACCGATCTCGAGCGGTTTGCCGGTGACTACCTGCGGGACTGCGTACCCCTCGTACATCGAGTACGTGTCCATCATCCACGCCATCGTCTGTGGGTTCGTGTTCATGTCCGGCGCGGGCACGTCGACTTCCGGGCCGATCATCCGGCGGATTCCCTCGGTGTACCGCCGGGTGAGCCGTTCGAGGTCCCGGTCGGTGAGCTCTTTCGGCTCACAGATTACGCCCCCTTTCGCGCCGCCGTACGGGAGTCCGACGAGCGCCGCCTTCCACGTCATCCAGCCGGCGAGCGCCTCGACTTCCCGCTGGCTCACCGTCGGATGGTATCGAACGCCTCCCTTGAACGGACCTCGGGCACCGTCGAACTGACACCGATACCCCTCGAACACCTCCACCTCACCCGACTCGAGCTCGACGGGAAGCGTCACCTTCAGCGTCCGTTCGGGGTGTTTGAGCCGCTCGAAGACGCCCTCGTCCACGTCGGCGTACTCCACGGCGCGGTCCATCTGCGCGAGCATGTTCTCGAACGGGTCGTCGGCCATTGTCCCTCACTCTTTGGGCATACCTGATATCGGTTTCGACAAATATTGCGAATGCGTGTCGGACTCTCACACGAGGCGGCTCGGTCGACTTCGGGAGTCGTCTGGCCGATGTCGGCGCTCATCCGATCCGCTCGCTGCCTCTGATCCACTCCCCGTGATCCGGTCCCCCTTGGCTCTCGGACCCCTCGCTGTACCGCCTGCCCCGCTCGCTCTGTGCGACGACACCGGTCCGGGCGTTCCGCCGGGAGTTATAAGTGACCGTCGACAACGACGGGGTATGAGATCCGGATACGTGACGGAGGACCGTCGATGACGGCACAGCGATTACACCCTCGCGTGCGGATCGTGTGGATCGTTCGGGCCGTCCTCATCGCGGCGTTTCTCTCGGCCCCCGTCGTCGGCGCGTTCTACTTCGGATACGTCCCACAGTGGGCTCCTGCCGTCGTTGGGGTGGGATTCGCGGTGCTCGGCGTCGTTCACGCGATTCTTCGCTACCGGCGCTGGAGCTACGAGATCCGCGAGGACGCGCTCTACTTGGATCGGGGAGTCATCACGCAGGTCCGGACCACCGTGCCGCTCGTCCGGATCCAGCACGTCGACTCACGCCGTGGCCCCGTCGAACGGGGGGTCGGGCTCGCCTCCTGTGTCGTGTACACTGCCGGGTCACGCGGCGCAGACGTCCGGATCCCTGGGTTGACGCCGGCGGGTGCGAGCGACCTCCGTGAAGAACTGAAACGACTGGCGATCCGTGCCGACGGGGAGGACGCGGTGTGAAACTCGCGCCGCAGTCGGTTCCATATCGTGCGTTCCAGCGAGTTCTCGGGATAGTCATTCTGTTGTTCTTCTTGGCTTCTGCTAACGACTGGGGACTCCTCGTTGGCGGAGGGATCGCGGCCACGCTCGTGCTCGTCTCTGTTGGGTACGAGATTGCGTACTACCAGCGGTTCGAGTACGAACTCACCGACGACACCTTCGATATCTCCTCGGGCGTGATCTCCCGGCGAGAGCGGGAGATCCCCTACGGTCGGATACAGAACGTCGATGTGAGCCGCAGCGTGCTGCAGCGGGCCATCGGCGTCGCCGCAGTCGATTTAGAGACGGCCGGCGGCTCCAGCACCGAGGGGTCGATCCGGTTCGTGACGCCCGATGAGGCGACGCGGCTCCAACGAGAGGTCCAGCGGCGGAAGTCGGCGACGTCGACCGCACACGAGACCGACGAGAACGGCGATCCGGTGGGGCCAATGGAGGAAGACCTCTTCTCCATCTCTGCGCGCGAGCTCGCGCTGGTCGGTGCGCTCTCTTTCGACGGGCGACTCATCGGGCTGCTCGCGTTCCTCGGCTCGGGGTCGTTCCCGGTGTTGTCCGGGTTCCTCCCAGACGCGTCCGCCGCGGTGTTGACGGCGTTCGCCATCGTCGCCATCGGTGTTCTCTTCGTTGTCTCCTGGATCATCGGAGCGGGACTGGCGTTCTCGAACTACTACGGGTTCCGGCTCTCGCGGGCCGGTGACGAACTCCGGTACGAGCGTGGGCTGTTCCGCCGGTACAGTGGATCGATCCCGACGGAGAAGGTACAGACCCTGACCATCTCGGACAACCCAGCGAAACGGCTACTCGGCTACGCCAGCCTCTCGATCGAGACTGCCGGGTACGCGCCGGGACAGGGGGGCGATTACGGCAGCCAGGCCGCCGTGCCGATCGCGTCGACCGACCGGGTGTACGACCTCGCTCGTGAGGTCGAATCCTTCGGTGAACCGTCGTTTAGCCGGCCGCCGAAGCGGATCCGGTGGCGGTACGTCTTCCGATACACGACGGTGGTCGCCGTGCTGGCCGGACTCGCCTTCGCGGTCGATTGGTTCGTCGCCGCCGAACTGCCGTGGTACGCGCCGCTCGCGCTGCTCGTCGCGGTGCCGCCGGCCGCTCACCTGAAGTGGAAACACCGCGGCTACTGGCTCGGAGAGCACCACCTGTTGACCCGGAACGGCTTCTGGAGTCGTGAGGTGAAGGCGGTCCCGTACTACCGGATCCAGAACGTCATCGACAGTCGGACGATATTCCAGCGGCGCTGGAACGTGGCGACCATCGTCGCCGACACCGCCGGAACCGGATCTCTCGTCGGCAGCGACGCCGCCGCCGTCGACTTCGACACGGCGGAGGCGATCGAACTCAGAGAAACCCTTCGTGAACGACTGCAGGACGCTCTCTCGGAGCGCCGGGCTCGTCGGGCCGCGTTCGAGTGGTTCGAGGGATCGGTCGATCAGTCTGGAGCAAAGACCGCAGACGACACGGAGCCGACGGCGACAGAGGGTGGCGACGACGAGAGTGAGAGCCGGCGAGAGACGGATATGAGCGAGGAAGGCGACAAAGACGGGGGAGACGACGCGGACGGGAACGAAGTCGAGATCCCCGACGACGGTGTCGTCCGCCCCGATTTCTCGACGGCCGAACGGGATTACTCGGAACCGGCAGAGCGTGTCGACACTGGGGAGTACGCGGTCGACCGGTTCCCGTCGGACGCTGATGTGGCGTATCGGCCGGAGGACACGGCGACCGACGACGGCAACGACAGCGACGAACACGGCGACCTCGACGAGAGCGAACGCGGCACGCCCGCCGACGAAGACGGGCAGACTGTCGACGACGCGGGCGACGAAACGGGGGACAGAGACGACAGGCCACCTGGCCGGTGAAAGCACGCGAACGGTGCAGACAGGACGGACGACCGAAACCGCACCAGGAGATCACCGCAAGGCGAGGGGGCCAGTTCGTGGACGTCGCCGAGCCGGCCGCGGCGAACCTTCCAATCCGGTGAATACTTGAGGCGGATCGTAGTATAACGAACATGAATCGGGGACAGGCGTTCTTGCTGCTGGTGTTCGCGGTCGTCTCTACGCTGTTGTACGTCGTCGCCGCCCCGTTCCTCGAGTACGTCATCTTCGCCGTGATTCTCGGATACGTCCTCTACCCGGCGCATCGATCGCTGTCGACGGTGCTCGGCGAGCGGTTCTCCGTGCGCGTCGGCGAGTTCCTCTCCCCGCTGATACTGATTCTCGGCTCGATGGTCCTGCTCGCGCTCCCGCTGGCTTACGTCGTCTCACGGTTCGTCCGAGACCTCCAGGCGATCGCCCGCGGGGAGTCGGAGCTTCAGACGGAGCTGATCGAGGCGACCATCGCGGAGCAGTTCGGGGTCGAACTGAACGTCGTCGAGGGGATAGAGCTGGTCGGCGAGGCGCTCGTCGGCGCGCTCGTCGGCGACGCGACCGGGTTACTGTTCACCGCTCTCGATCTGGCGCTCGGCGCGGCGCTCGTGCTGTTCCTCGTCTTCTACATCCTTCGTGACGGCCCGAAGTTCGTCGGGTGGCTCCGTGCCAACACGCCGCTTCCCGGCACGGTCGTCGACAAGCTGACAGAGCAGATCGACAAGACGACCTGGGGGGCGGTCATCGGCCACGGGTTCGCCGCGCTGGTACAGGCGATCGTCGCCGGGGTGGGACTGTACGTCGTTGGGATCCCGAACGTCTTCTTTTGGACGTTCGTCATGTTCATCCTCGCGTTCCTTCCGCTCATCGGCGCGTTCCTCGTGTGGGCACCCGCGGCCGGCTACCTGTATCTCATCGGCGACACAGTCGACGGGGTCTTCCTCGCGATATACGGGCTGTTGATCGTCAGCATGATCGACTACTACGTCCGTCCGCTCGTGATCGACCGGCGTGCGCGCCTCAACCCGGCGGTTCTTCTCGTCGGTGTGTTCGGTGGACTCTACTCGATGGGGTTCGTCGGACTGTTCGTCGGTCCCATCACCATCGGCGTCTTCGTTGCGACGGTCCGAACCATACAGGAAGATTACAACGAGATCTGAGCGAGAGACCCGTGCCGTGGTGTCGCCACTGTCGAGCACCAGTACGCATATACGATCGTACGCCAACCACAGCGCACGATGAGTGCCGCTGGCGGTCTCGCGTCGCACTTTCTCCAGTCGCGTCGCAACACCGCTCTCTCCTGGCTGTTCGTCACCGTTCTTCTCGCAACCGCCGTCTGGGGCGTGGCCTTCGACCGTTTCGAGGCGGTCCTGTTCAGCGTCGTGGCCGTCGCCGTGATCGCCGCCCCCGTCGTCAAGTTTCGTGATCCCAGCGTCATCGCCCCGTGGTACTTCGTCGGGTTGGTCGCGCTGCCGGTTCTGTGGGAGTCGCTCGTTCCGGTGCCGCTCGTCACGAACATCGTGTCTAGCCTCGCGGTCGCGACGCTCGGCCTGCTCGTGGTCGTCGAACTGGATCGATTCACTCGCCTTCGATTAGTCCCCTGGTTCGCCGTGTCGCTGACCGTCCTCCTGACGCTCGCGCTGTCGGGGCTCCTCAACATTCTGCGGTGGAGTTCAGACGTCGTCTTCGAGACGACGTTCCTCTTAGACGGTCGGTCCGGTGACGCGGTCAACGCCGCGGTGATGATCGAGTTCATCTACGCGACGGTCGCCGGCGTGCTCGCGGGGGGGCTCTTTTACCTGTACTTCCGGCGAACGGCCGGTGCTGCCGGTCCGTCCGACGCCTCGGTGACCGATCCCGCCACGGCCGCGACGGCGAGCACGGCCGACTCGCCGGCTGGCGAGCGCACGACAGCGGGCGGCTCCGTCGGGTCGGATCCGGTGCTGGCCAGAAAACACGAGGCCACGGGGACGCTCGAGGAGTCCGACGACGTCGAGAGCGTCCAGTTGAGCGACCGGCTGGGAATATCGGTGACGCGACAAGCGCAACTCGTCCGGCTCATGCAGGTCGCGCTCGTGGGGATCCTCGTCTACGGGCTCTGGTCGCGGCGTATCGCCGTAGTGACGAACGCCGCGCTAGCGATCGGCGTCACGCTTCTACCGCCAGTTTTGAAGCGGGATTACGAGGTCGTCATCGAACCCGGACTCGTGTTGTGGGTGACGCTCGCGGTGTTCTTACACGCGCTCGGGACGGCCGGGCTCTACGACGCGATCTCGACGTGGGACCACCTCACACACACGCTCTCGGCGACCGTCGTCGCGGCGACGGGCTACGCCGCGTTGCGGGCGGTGCACCTCCACAGCGACGACGTCGAGTTACCGCCGTGGGCGCTCTTCACGTCGCTGATCGTGTTCATGTTGGCGATGAGTGTGATCTGGGAGATACTCGAGTTCGTCGTCGACCAGGCCGCGATCGCGCTCGACATGGAACCGATCCTCGCACAACACGGCATCGACGACACGATCGTCGACATGATATTCAACCTGGTCGGGTCGGTGATCGTCGCCGTCTGGGGGACCGTGTACCTCACAGAGGTCTCAGAGTCGCTCGCGGACGTGCTGGCAGACCAGTTCGGAACCAAGACGTGACCCCGCGGCGAGATGTGGGGAGATGAGCCACGATCGAGCGAGATGCAAAAGGCGGGACGGACCGACCACCGAGCGGCTCATCGGCGTCGCATCCCGATCCCAGCGTACCCGCAGGCGTCACACGAGAGCGTCTCGCTCGCACCGAAGGTGTACGACGACAGCGACGAGCCACAGCGCGGACAGGGATCTCCGGCCACGAGCGGCGGGTTGTACTCGACGTTCGCGACGACGACCCGGACGAGCAGTTCTGCCGACGCCGACTCGTCGACCGCGCCGCCCCAGATCACGTTCGCGTCCGCGCCCACTCGGTCGCGTACCCGACCGACCACGTCGGTCGCGGCCGTGATGCTGGTCGCGGGGTCGACGACCACGTCGGTGAGGACGGCGCTCGCGGTCGCAGCGTCGACCGCCGTAGGGAGACGATCGAACGCGGCCCCGACCGCCGCATCGGGGGCGTCGCTGGCGGCGCTCGCGACGCCGACGGCGGCCACACCTGCGGAGAAGACGGTTCGTGCGTCCGTCAGGTCCACGTTGATGAACCCCGGCTCCCGGACCGTCACGAGGACGGTCCGTATCGCGTCGACGACACCGAGCGGCCGGGGGGCCTCGTCCGTGTCACACCCGTCGACACGCTGACCGGCTCCGTCGCCTCCGACGAGCAGCACTCCGTCCGCGTCGCGAACGAGCGCGGCCACACCATCACGATCGGTGTCACTGCCGGGAACGACCGCGATCGTGAAGGCGTCGGTCTCGGCGAGAGCGCGGAGAGACGCACGCGTCGTCGAGAGTTCGTTCGGATCGATGGCGACCAGTGCGGCCGCCGGCGATCCACCGTTTGGCGTGTTCGACCGGGAGGGCTCGTCGGCCGTGTCGGCGAGCGCCGCTTCGATCGTTACCGGTTGAGCCCCGGGGAACCGCGCTGACGCGAGCGTCTCCGCGTACCTGCCGACGCCGCAGACGACGACCGAGCCGTCGAGCGCGGCCGCGGTCGTTCGCAGGTCCTCCCCGCTAGCCATACGCGACCGGATTTTGGCTCCGGGCACATACCTGTTGGCACTCGCCGCCGATACTCGAACTGCTCGCCAGAGCGCGCGGTCGTAACGAATCGAATTAC
>JARVCL010000085.1:0-12607 GCA_040405695.1 Halorubrum sp.
CGGAACCAGAAGAACGCCACCGTCGCGGTGACGACCGGTCTGCTCCGGACCCTCGATCAGGACGAGTTAGAGGGCGTGATCGCCCACGAGCTCGCCCACGTGAAGAACCGCGACGTGATGGTGATGACCATCGCGTCGTTCCTTTCGACCATCGCCTTCTTCATCGTGCGGTGGGGGTGGCTGCTGGGCGGGAACAACCGACAGGGCGCACCCGTCATCGTGGCGATCGCGGTGTCGCTCATGGTGTGGATCGTCTCGTTCCTGTTGATCCGCGCGCTCTCGCGGTACCGCGAGTACTCCGCGGACCGTGGCGCGGCGGTGATTACGGGCAAGCCCGGCGCGCTCGCCTCCGCGCTCGTCAGCATCAACAGCGGGATGGATCGCGTCCCAGAAGAGGACATGCGCGAGAGCGCCGAGATGAACGCGTTCTTCATCTTCCCCATCTCGAAGGGGTTCGTCGGCCGGATCGCCTCCACGCATCCACCGGCAGAGAAACGCATCGAGCGTCTCCGCGAGCTAGAGCGCGAGATGGAGACCGCCTGAGTACGCGAAGACAGACTGCCACCTCGCCCACCTCGACGCAGTCCCCTTTTGCCGACGTGAGCGTCTGTGACGGTTCCGCCGCGCTCGGTGACGAGTCAGCGTCTCGCGTCTCTCCACTCGGATTCGAGCACGCTGTACCAGTAGACGTCCCAGTACTGGCCGTCGACGAAGACCGCCTCGCGGTTCGTTCCCTCACGGACGTAGCCGAGCGATTCGAGCAGCGCCTGTGAGGCGTCGTTGAACGCGAACACGCGAGCGGCGATCCGGTGGAGGCCACGCTGCTGAAAGCCGTAGGTCGTCAAGAGCCCGGCCGCCTCTCGACCGTGACCCTGCTGTCGGAACTCCTCGGCTATCCAGTAGCCGAGCTCCATGGCGTCCTCGCCCGGACTCGGTGAGAGCCCGACCGTCCCCGTCGGCGCGTCGTCGACGGTGACGAGCAGGTGGACGCCGTCGCCGTCACAGACGACGTCCTCGAAGAACTCCCGCTCCTGTGGCCCGTTGACCGGATCCGACGACCCGATGGCCCGCCAGACGGAGCGGTCGTTGATATGCTCTTGGAGGAACGCGAGGTCCTCCTCCTCGATAGTTCGGAGCGCGACCTCGTCACCGTCGAGGAACACTGGGCCAGGCATTGGCGGGGATCGGGCACCAGTATATAAATAGATTCAGCAGGTGTGTGATGAACACACAGACACATCCCCGTAGCGCCTAACGAGAACGCGGTCGGCGGCTGACACCGCCAGATCTGGTATCAACGGTGTTCAGTGCGATCGCTCGCGCTCACTCCAAGACGACGAGCACGTCGCCCATGTCGACGCTGTCTCCTTCGGCGATGTGGACGGCCGTAACGGTCCCGCCGCGCTCGGCGACGATATCGTTCTCCATCTTCATCGCTTCGAGCACACACACCACGTCGCCGGCGGCGACCTCGTCTCCCTCGTCGACGTCGACGGAGAGGATCGTCCCCTGCATCTCCGCTTCGACCGCCTCGCCGCCTTCTGCCACGTCGACGCCGTCGTCATCCCCGTCGTCGTCGGTCGCCTGCGGCGGGCGCTGCTGTCGACCACCGCTTCCGCCGTCGCTCGGCGTCGGAATGGCGGGCGCGCCGCGCTCCTCCAAGTCGACCTCGAACCGCTTGCCGTTGACCTCGACGGTGAACTCGCGCTCTGTGACCGCTTCGTCGTCGTCCGTGGCAGTCGACTCGGTCCCCCAGCGCTCTTGCGCCTCGGCGATCCGGTCGCGGTCGACCGCCTCGTCGAGGTACTTCGTGGTGTGCGTACCCGCGACGAATCGCTCGTCGTCGAGCATGAGCCGGTGGAAGGGAACGATGGTGACGACTCCCTCCAGATCGTACTCGGCGAGTGCGCGCCGCGACCGGGCGAGACACTCCTCACGGTCGCCAGCCCACACGATTAGTTTCGCGATCATCGAGTCGTAGTCGGTGACGAGTTCGTCGCCCTGTCGGAGCGCATCGTCGACGCGGACGCCGATCCCACCTGGCGGGTCGTACGTCTCCAGACTTCCCTCGTTGGCGGGCTGGAACTCCTCTGCGGCGTTCTCCGCGTTGATCCGGAACTCGATCGCGTGACCCGCCAGTTCGACATCGTCCTGTGCGACCGAGAGTCCTTCCCCGCTGGCGACTCGGAGCTGTTCTTTGACGATGTCGATACCAGTCAACTCCTCGGTGACGGTGTGTTCGACCTGGATGCGGGTGTTGACTTCGAGGAAATAGAAGGGCGTATCCGGGCCGAGCGGCTCCGCGGGGTCTCGTTCGGGGTCCTCTTCGACGAGGAACTCGACAGTGCCCGCGTTGGTGTACTCAGCGGCGGCGACACCGCGACGGGCCGCCTCACCGATCCGCTCGCGCAACTCCTCTGAGAGCGCGGGAGACGGCCCCTCCTCTATCACCTTCTGGTGACGGCGCTGGAGCGAGCAGTCTCGCTCGCCGAGGTGAACCACGTCGCTCTCGTCGACGGATCCGTCTTCGTCGGGAGTCTCGTCGGCGACGACCTGTATCTCGACGTGTCGCGGGCTTTCGAGGTATCGTTCGAGGTAGACGGAGTCGTTCGAGAAGTACGCCTCACCCTCCCGTTTGGCGGATTTGAGCTGGGATTCGGCCTCCTCCGCGGATTCGACGATCTTCATGCCGCGGCCGCCGCCGCCGCCCTCCGCTTTGATCGCGACCGGGTAGCCGTACTCGTCGCCGAACGCGTGGACCTCGGCGACATCGTGGACCGGATCGGTCGTCCCTGGAACGATCGGGACGTCCGCGGCGTCCATCACGCGACGGGCCGCGGTCTTCTCTCCGAGTCGCTCCATCGCGGAACTCGACGGGCCAACCCACGTGATCCCGTCGGTTGCCTCGACGCGGGCGGCGAAGTCGGCGTTCTCCGCGAGGAACCCGTAACCAGGGTGGATCGCGTCCGCGTCGGCCGCGCGGGCAGCGTCGACGATCGCTTCACCGTCGAGATACGAGTCGGCTGCGCGCGCCGGTCCTACGTTGTACGCCTCGTCTGCGTACCGAACGTGACCGCCGTGTTTGTCTGCGTCGCTGTAGACGGCGACCGTGTCGACGCCCAGTTCCTCACAGGCGCGCATCACCCGCACCGCGATTTCGCCCCGATTGGCGACTAGGACTTTGTCGAACATTCGTGTCCGTCTCTTCTAACAAAGCCCACCTGACTCTGTCGGTCCGGAACGGGTGGTCACCGGTCAGAGACGGAGCGAGCAGAACCGAGACGACACGTTCGAGAGGCGTATCAGGGGGCATCGAGGCCGCCAACAGGATATCGCGTGGCGTCGGAGGATTCTGGGCCCTATCTCACGCCGCCCACTCGCCGAGTCCTGCTGCCGGCTCGCCGGTCTCGTCCCGTCCCGAGACGGTTAAGACGGTCCGAACGGGACTGGCGAATATGCTCTCTGCAGGAAACCCGTACGTGTTACCATCGGCCATCGCCGGGGGTGTCAGCTATCTCGGCTTGACGATACTGACCGACGCATCGCTGCTCGTTCGGCTCGGCGTCCTCCTCGGGATCGTCGGCGTCGTGCCGGTCGTCGTGAATCGAGTTCTCGGGGGAGCCGACGAGACGGCGACGACGGAAGAGCCGGAAACAACCGAGCCTGCCGAGAGCAGGGCAGACGACCCGGCGACAACGGAGGAGTACACCGTCGGTGGACAGGCGGCTGACACCCGCGATGACGCATCGACCGATGGTCCAAGAGACGACCGGTCAGACACCTACGAATAGCTTGCGTCGGAAGCGCGACGGACGTGTACGGTGTGGACGCCACGGACGACGGTGAGAACCCAGCGAGGACGTGAGCCGCTGTCGGTCGGCCGGTGATCAAAGACACGGAGACCGTACACGTCGGAGGTCGAACACGGCGGGCCGGTCCTGCCGTCGTGGCGTGTTCTATACATATGTGTGAATATATAGGGCGATAGATCCTCGGTGTAAACTGTTAATTGTCCGCGTCTATGTTCTGGTTCTATGCGTGGGGACGCTACGGAGAGGGGGATCGACACGAAACGACGAGCCGTGCTCGGTGCGACTGCCGGCGGGCTGTCTCTGGGCGCACTCGGCGTGGGGGGCGTCGGGGGCGCCGCCGCGGGCGACGAGACGGTGACCATCATCCACGACACGCACTTCCACGGGCGGTTCGAGGACGACGTCGCCAACATCGCCGAGTACTGGTGGCTGATCCAAGAGCTACAGGCGGACCACGAGAACAGCCTGTTCGTCGGGGCTGGCGACGAGTTCTCGCCGTCGCTCGCGGGGTCGTGGTTCGAGGGCGAGAACATGGTCGAGGCGCTCAACGAGATGGAGCCGGACGGAATCGCCGTCGGCAATCACGAGAACGACTTTGGTGACGACCGGATGAAGGATCTGTTCGCCGACAGCGAGTTCCCGTGGCTGGCGACGAATCTGGCGGCAGAGGACGGCGAGAGTCCGTATCCCGAGACCGAACAGTGGGTGACGACCGAGGTCGGTGGCGTGTCGGTCGGACTCCTTGGGTTCGTCCCACGCGGGTGGTCGCCCGCCGACGGCGTCAACCTCGACCTCACCGAGTCGACGCAAACGGCGATCGACCACCTCCGGGAGGAGGAGGGCGTCGATCTGGTCGTCGCGGGGTCACATCTGGGCGGCGAGTCGCCGAAGCGGACGCTCGCGCGCGACGTCGACGGCCTCGATGCGATCGTCGGCGATCACTACGCGACGATAGACGAGGAGCTACAGGAGATCGAAGGAACAGCAATCTCGCTGGCCGGTGACGAGTACGACCACCTCGCCACGCTGACGCTCGACGCCGACGGTGGGACCGTCGACCGCACTCTCCACTCGCTGGCGGAGATGGAACTGGAAGAAGACGAAGCGATGGCCGAGATACGCGACGAGTACAACGCGATCCTCGACGAGGAACTCTCTGAGGAGGTCGCGTACGCGGGCCAAGACCTGGACGCACGATTCGACTCAAACTACAACCTCGAAAACGAGTTCGGGAACCTCGTTACGGAGGCGATGGCCGAGCAGACGGACGCCGACATCGCGATCCAGAACGGCGGCGGGATTCGGTCGAACCGGATCTACGAGCGAGGGCCGGTCGAGGCGGGCGACGTGTACGAGATCCTCCCGTTCCCGGACCCGGCAGTGCGTCTGGAGATCACGGGTGCGGAACTGAGAGCGACCCTCGAGGAGGCCGTCGCGGTGTTACCGGGCGCGAACTTCGGGGCCCAGCCACAGATACAGGTACACAACATCCACTACGACTGGCACGGACTGGAGGAGCCGGTCGTCGAGAACGTCCACGTCGACGGCGAACCCGTCGACGACGACGACACGTTCACCGCCACCCTCTCCGGTCCGAACTTCGGGCGGTGGCAGTCAGCGACCGGGAACGAGGACCTCGCGCCGGCCGAGGCCGGCGAAGAGACAGACACCATCGGCAACCTCGTGTACGACCACATGTCGGAAGTAGGGTATCTCCAGCCGAAGCTACACAACCGGATCCATCGGTTCGACGAGGACAGCGGCGAACCGCTCGATGTCTCCGAGGAAGGGCAGAACATCGTGTTCACCTACCCGGAGCCGGAGCACTCGCTCGCCGTCCACGAGCAGACGTTCTACGCCGTCTCCCGACACGGGAACCGGATCGAGGCAGCGAGCGTCAGCGTCGAGGACGGCGAGGTAGACGTCGCGTTCAACGCCGGACAGTTCGAGACGCTCGCTACCGGCCCGGCGGAGCCGACGATCCGCGTGTTCGGCGGGTTCGACCCCGACAGCGAGGGGTACGACCTCGTTCCCGAAGGCGAGTCCGAGCCGCGTGAACTCCCGGTAGCCGCACGGTTCGATTACTTCGTCATGCGCGGCGAGGTCGACACCGACGCGCTCCCACTCGACCTCGGCACGGGCGGGGTTGCTGGCGGCGGTGATGACGGGGCGAGTGATGATGGCGACGATGCCGGCGGTGACGATGCCAGTGACGACGACGACACGGACGCGGTCGATACGAGCGACGAGGTCCCTGGATTCGGGCCGGCCGCGGGCGCTGCTGGCGTCGCCGGCGCGGCGTACCTGTACAGTAAGTACGGCACAGACGGCGAGTCAGCTACCGAGTAACGATCGAGCACCGTGGGTGGCGGGCCGAGGACTGCCCGAAACGGGCAGAAGGCAGTCATCCACCGACGTGCTCTTCAGCGTGGCACACCACGCCCAATACAACACGGATGAGCCTTCCCAACCCCGAAACGGTCTCGCGCCGCGAGTTCTGTAAGGCCGCCGTCGCGCTCGGCGGCACCACCGCGCTGAGCGCCTGTCTCGGCGTCGGTGACACCGCCGACGATTCCGACACGGGGGGTCGACTCGCCGACGTTCCAGCCGGTGACCCGAGCGTGGTTCCGGCGCGCCAGCACGCGTGGAACGAGTCACTCGAACGCGACAAAAACGGGAACGTCGTCGCGCCGACACACCACGTGCTCAGGTATCTCTCGGTCTCGGCTGACCTCGCGGACGCGCTCGACAGCGGCGACCCGACCGCCATTGGCGACGCCAGCGACCGGTTTGCTGACGCACTGACAGACATCGAGCGTGCGTTCGAGTGGTCCAGCGATGGACTGTTGTTCACGGTGGGGTACGCCCGGTCGTACTTCGACCGGTTCGGCGGATCAATCGAGGGGCCGGCCGGTGTCGATCTCCCAGAGCCTACAGCGTTGACGCCGATGGAGGACCCAGCGTTCGACACCGCCGACGTGCTCGTCCACCTCGCGAGCGACAGTCCCGAGGCGGTGCTCGCGGCCGAGGAGGCGCTGTTCGGCGACGAACAGGCGGCGAACGGCGTGTCGGTGACAGACGTGACCGACCTGTTCGACCCGGCCGACCGCCGGACCGGGTTCCTCGGACCTGGGCTGCCGCGCGAGCGCCGGGACGTTCAGGGTGTCCCCGACGACGCACCGATCCCCGAGGAGGCCCCGTTGTTCATGGGGTTCAAGAACGGGTTCGCCGGCTCACAAGCCCCCGAAGATCGGGTGACCATAGACGACGGCCCGTTCGCCGGCGGAACGACCCAGCACGTTTCGATGCTGCAGACACAGCTGAACGCCTGGTGGGACCAAGAGAACCACCACCAGCGGGTCGCAAAGCTGTTCAGCCCGACCCACGCAGACGAAGAGCGGGTGGGTGAGTGGGGCGAGAAGCTCGGATCCGCTCCCGGCGTCGCCGACCTGCCGGACGACGCCGTCGAGTACGCTCGCGAAGAGGGTGTCGTCGGCCACGCACAGAAGGCTGCGCGGGCGCGTGACGACGACGGAACTCCGCCGCTGTTGCGCCGCGACTTCCCGACGACAGACGACGATCATACCGGATTACACTTCCTCACGCTTCAGGAGTCGATAGCTGACTTCGTCCGGGTTCGTGAGGCGATGACAGGCGGCGATATCGCCGACGAGAGCGGCGTCGGAACGCGGCTGAACAACGGGATCCTCCAGTACGTGTTCGTTCGACGACGTGGAAACTACCTCGTACCCCCGCGAGCGCATCGGTCGTTCCCCGAACCCAGGCCGTGATGCCGGACAGAACGGGACCGAACGAGACGGACGAGGACGAATCACACGAGAAAGGAGCCGAAACCGAACGTGCAAAGACGGACCTAATGACGACAGACCACACCGACGACGAACCGATGCCGACCAGACAGACGGATGCCGACCACGGAGACACGGCATCGTCGACCGACCGAAGGGACGCCACCGTTCGAGGAACGACCGCCGCCGACTGCGTGAGTCGCCGACGCGTTCTCGGCGGAGTCGCGCTCGGAACGGCGGCTATCGCCGGCTGTGCCGATGACGAGGGGACAGACGAGCCGACCCCCGGGGAGGGCGGGGACGACCCGGCCTCCGAAGAGGACACAGATGACGACAGAGATGGAATCCCGTCGCTCCCCTCGGTCGACGACCCGCCGGACGCGACGTACATCCCGACACACTTCGAGGCGATGCGGCATCTCGACCCCATTCGGGCGGGTGAGTTCGAGGTAGAGCCGATGATCACGTATCCGCATCGGTTCTGGAACGTGACGGGTCGTGAGGTGGTTGCAGCGGAGCCAGGCAGTAGCGACGATGTCCATCTCATGGTTGCGGTTCGTGATCCGGAGACGGGCGTCGTTCTCCCCGCCGAGACCGGGCTGGAGCTGAACGTGGGGCGGGCGGGCGAGTCGAAGACACCCCACGCACCGTGGCCGATGCTCTCACAGGAGATGGGATTCCACATCGGCGACAACGTTCCACTCGGCGAGGACGGTACCTACGAGGTCGAGGTCCGCGTCGGGAGCATCGACGCGCGTCTCACCGGAGCGTTCGCCGAGCGGTTCGACGAGCCGGGACGAGGGTCGTTCACGTTCGAGTTCGATCAGGCGTTTCGGGACGAGGTCATTGGCGGGATCCACTACCTGGCTGAAGAACACTGGGGGCGCCACGGAGCACTCGCGAATCACATGGCTGGTGACGGTGGACACGGAGATCACGGAGGCCACGGGAACGGTAGCGAATACGGAAACAGCGACAACGGGGACGGCGACGGCAGCGGCCACGGGGACGGTGGCCACGGACACGGCGACGACACCCACGATCACCGCGGTGAGGAGCGGTGGTCGGTCGGCGAGGGTCACCACCGCTTCGGGACGTACCGCCGAGGGGCGAACGAGGGTGAGGTGCCGCTCGCTGAGGATCTCCCCGGGCGGCTGCTCGGGGAACCGGCACTCGCCGACGCGCTGTACCCGGCGACAGTGCTCGACCGCGGCTCACGGTTCGTCGACGGCGACGAGTTCTACCTCGCGGTCTCTCCTCGAAGTCCGTACAACCGCCTGATGCTCCCGTCGATGGCGCTCGACTACGAGGTCGAACGCGGCGACGAGGTCGTCGTCGAGGGATCGCTTCGGGACACGCTCGACCACGAGGTGGGCTACCACTACGGAACACCGATCGACGGCCTGTCGGGCGGCGAGGCGCTGTCGGTGACCATCGAGACGATTCCGAACGTTTCGAGACATGCCGGCTACGAGACTGCGTTTAACGAGTCCGGAACCGTGAGGTACACCATCGAACTTCCATGAGCGACGGCGACCGCGACTCTGGGAGGAATCAGGGAGTGCGTCTCACTTCGGCCGTCGTGTTGCTCGCGTTCGTCGTCGGTCTTGGAGTCGCGTTCGGGGCGAGCGGCGCGACCGCCGGCGACAACGTCGCCGTGATCGAGTTCGAGCCGGAGGAACTGTCAGTCGCTCCCGGCGACACCGTCGACGTAGACCTAACGCTCAGAAGTCACGGCGAGTTCGCCGACGTCGGTGTGTCGACCATCGAACTGCAGGTCGAGTACCCAGCCGATTACCTCACGGTGACCGAGATCGATCCCGGCGACTGGTTCGACGAGGCACCGGATAACGATCCACTCGGAGAGGGACAAGCGCACACGGAGGTGCGTGAGCAGGTCACGCACGCCGACGAGAACGGCGCGGCACTGCTGGAGCAGTCACTCGTTGCACCCGAGTTCGGCGTCATCGGAACGGCACCGGTTGCGACGGTGACTGTCGAGGTGAGCGAGGACGCCGAGCCGGCCACCGCACAGCTCGCCGCCGAGCGGACTCGTGTGTTCCCCACCCGGAGCCGGTACTCACAACCGACTTCTGTCACACCGGCGGCGTTCCACATCGACGGCGGCGGCGATGTCGTCGAACCAGCGTTCGTGGACGACCCGTTCGCCGATGTCGACGGCAGCGAGCCCGATGATGGCGAGACAGCGGGAGACGGCAAGACAGCGGGAGACGGCGAGACAGCGGGAGACGGCGGGAGCGCCGATGGCGACACGGGCGCAGCCGACGGCGAGACGACGACCGACTCGGGAGCCGCCGATGGCGGTGGAGAGACCGTCGACGACGAGGTGCCAGCGCCGGTCGGAGCGGTCGTGCTCGGGATACTGCTCGCCGCGTTCGGCGCTCGCCGCCGAGTACAGCACTGATCGACGGGTGGATCGGGGCTGGTTGGCCGATTTCGGGCGCTACGCCTCTTTCCCCAAGGGGTCGTTTCGAGAACCGCTGACTTTCGGACGACGACGCAGAGAGCAGAACGACCGAGTAGCACAGAGAGAGTACCGTTCGCGGAGTTTGCTCTCGTGCAGCCCAACAGAAACGCGAGCGCTTCTGCGGACATCCGCAGAAATCCCCGATGTCTATGTGTGAACGAATTGCAGAGCGATTCGTTAACGCCTGCAGAGATGGTGCTCCCTGTGGACGCTGCGGTTGCGTCTGCAAGGCGCGTCGTGGAATCAGGAAGCTCCTACCTCAAGGAGCTGGTGACGGCGGCGAGCAGGTGTGGATAGGTCACAACCGCTCGATTCTGCCAGCCGCGGTCCAAGCGTCGGTGGGCGCGCTCGTCGGAACCCGGCGGTGATGACCCTGGACTGCGTCCAGTCGACCGGCGAACGCCCAGCGCTTTCCGACCCATCCGGAGTCGGCGTCCGCGGCAGCCGCGGCCGCTGCGGCCGCTTCTCGATCACGGAGGTGGGCGGCGACCGCGGCGACGATGGCGGCCGCCTCGTCGGCGTCGGCGTCGTCTGGGAGGTCGAGAGCCGCGGGGTCGAAGCCGGGGAACGTTGGTGACGACTCTGCGTTCTCGGATCCCGTAGCGTCCGGGTTCGATCTGTCCGTCGCCATCTCAGATCGGGATGTTACCGTGTTTCTTCGCCGGTTGGTCCGAGCGTTTCCCCTGCAACATCCTCAGGTCGTCGACGAGGCGGGCTCTGGTCTCGGCAGGCTCGATGACGTCGTCGACGAACCCGCGATCGGCAGCGGTGTACGGGTTCGCGAACTCGTCACGGTACTCGTCGATCAGCTCCTGTCTTCGGGTGTCTGGGTCGTCGGCCTCGGCCAGTTCCTCGCGGTAGAGGACGTTCACCGCACCTTTTGGTCCCATTACGGCAATCTCCGCGGTCGGCCACGCGTAGTTCACGTCGCCGCCGATGTGTTTCGACGACATCACACAGTAGGCGCCGCCGTAGGCTTTCCGGGTGATGACGGTGAGGAGGGGGACGGTCGCCTCAGAGAAGGCGTACAGTAGCTTCGCGCCGTGGCGAATGATCCCGTTGTGCTCCTGGTCCGTGCCGGGCATGAAGCCGGGGACGTCCTCGAAGGTGAGGATCGGGATGTTGAACGCATCACAGAAGCGGACGAACCGCGCCCCCTTCTGGCTCGCTTCGATGTCGAGTGTGCCGGCGTTCACGCGTGGATTGTTCGCCACCACGCCGATCGAGTGACCGTCGAGTCGGGCGAACCCGACGACGATGTTCTTCGCGAAGTTCGCCTGGACCTCGAAGAACGATCCCTCGTCGACGACCCCCTCGATCACGGCGTGCATGTCGTACGGCTTTCTGGGTGCGTTGGGAACGATGTCGGCGAGTTCGTCGGCCTCGCGCTCCGGGTCGTCCCACGGCTCGACGCGAGGCGGGTCCTCAACGTTGTTCGCGGGCAGATACGACAACAGGCGAGCGATGTTGTCGAGCGCCGCCTCCTCGCTCTCCTCGGCGAAGTGTGCAACACCGGACGTCGAAGAGTGCGTGACCGCGCCGCCGAGTTCCTCGAAGGTCACCTCCTCGCCGGTGACCGTCTCGATCACGTCCGGCCCGGTGATGAACATGTGAGAGGTGTCTTTCACCATGAAGGTGAAATCCGTGATGGCGGGGGAGTACACCGCGCCGCCGGCACACGGCCCCATGATCGCCGATATCTGGGGGATGACTCCCGACGCTTCGGTGTTGCGTCGGAAGATCTCCGCGAACCCGGCGAGCGAGGCGACCCCCTCCTGAATCCGTGCGCCAGCGGAGTCATTGAGACCGACGACAGGCGCGCCAACGTCCATCGCTTTGTCCATCACCTTACAGACCTTCTCGGCGAACACCTCGCCGAGCGAGCCGCCGAAGACGGTGAAGTCGTGAGCGAACACGAACGTCTTTCGGCCGTTCACCTCCCCGTAGCCGGTCACCACGCCGTCGCCCGGGATCTTCCGCTCTTCCATCCCGAACGTGTGGTTTCGGTGGGTTCGAAACCGGTCGAACTCGTGGAACGTCCCGTCGTCGAGGAAGTACTCGATCCGCTCGCGTGCGGTCATCTTTCCCTTCTCGTGTTGGGACTCGATGCGGTCCTCCCCGCCGCCTTTCGCGGCCCGTTCGCGTCGCTCGCGAAGGTCCTCGATGCGGTCCTCCATCGTCACGCCGGACCACCCTGCATCATTACTCAACGGATCGGAAAGCGCGGTCAAAAGGGTTCCCCTATGCGACGATAATCGGTTCGACAGGCGTCGAATCGAGCCGCCTCAGGTAGAGAGGGGCTGGACGGCCAGGACCGCAAGATTGCCCTCAGCGTCCCTGTCTCCGGTTCACACGCCGGGCGGGGCTTCGACGGTTTTAAGCGTCCGATGGGCTTCTTACCGATGAGACAGGCTTCGCCTGTTTCACTGACCCGTAGGAGCGACCTGCGTACTACGGAGGTGAAAATGGCAGACACAATACAAGAGGCCGTAACCCTC
>JARVCL010000086.1:0-12568 GCA_040405695.1 Halorubrum sp.
TCGGTACTCGGGCGGAACGACGATCCGAACGCCGCTGTCGGGCGGGTCGACCCGTTCCGGGATCCGGAACTCGTCGCCGGGTTCGATCAGCGGCGGGTGACCGCGAAGCGTCGGGAACGACCGCTCGGGGCTCGTCGTTTGGAGCGCGGAGCCGAGCAGCGAGACGGCCTGCATCAACGACTCGGGATCTGTCGGCGTCGTGATCGTACCAGCGGGCGCTTGATGTAGCGAGCGAAAGCCGAGCGAGACGTCGACCACGTCGTCGAGTTCGATCCGGGTGGCCTGGTTCGTGTTCACAACCGTGAACCCAGAGTCGAACCAGAGGTACAGCTTCGTCGGCGCGGGGTCGATTCCGAGATGATACTCTCCCGACGGCATCGTGTACGAATCTCCTCGGGCAGCGAGCGTCCCGTCACGAGAGCGTGTTTCGACGATCGCGACTCGTGGGATTTCGATACACCCCGCCTCAACCGTCACGCTCGCGTCCACGGGGAAGTAGTGATTCTCCTCGGAAGACGAGCGTGGAACGACCTGACGGTCCGTGTACAGCTCAAACTGTGTGTTCTCGATGTGGTCTGTAACCGTCAGACCGGCGGCGTTACAGAGGGGGTCGATGTCGATGCTCATGTGTGGGGTTCGCGGGCGGAGCGGAGCCGAACCGAACTGAGTCGGGTCGGGACGGGCCGGGCCGCTGGGACCCGTACGTCGGGGCGGGCCGATTAGCGGGGAGTCAAATCCTCCTTGACTACCGACCATTCGGCGGAAGCAGGTGTAAAGCTTGTGTCGGAGGAGGGGGCGAGCGGACGCTACGGACCGAACGGATAAAGGGGCAGCCGACCCACCTTCGTGTAATGATCACGCTGGGAACGGCGCGAGCACCGCCGGGCGAGACGGACACCGGCCGTCTCGAGGTGGGCGAGACGCGCGACGGGAGCCCGGTTCGGCTGCCGGTCGCGGTCATCAACGGTGCCGGCGACGGAGAGACGCTCTACGTGCAGGCGGTCAGCGACGGCGACGAACTCAACGGACTGGGCGTCGTGAGCCGGGTCGTTCCACGGATCGACCCGACGAAGCTGTCGGGAACCGTTCTCGTCGTGGGGATCGTCAACTACTTTGGATTTCAGGTGGCCGAACACCGGAATCCGGTCGACGATCGGAAGATGAACCGCGGGTACCCCGGTGACGAGAACGGAACGACCAGCGAGCGGATCGCACACGCGACGTTTCAAGCCGCGAAGCGCGCGGACCTAATATTAGACCTCCATCAGGGGTCGACGAGCCGGATGATAAACGAGACACGGGTCCGATGCGGAATCAGACACCACCTCCACGGCGACTGCTTGGAGCTCGCAAAAGTGTTCGGCTGCGGACACGTCCTCGATATCAAAGGGCCCGACGGCCAACTCGCGCGGGCGGGACCCGATCAGGGGATTCCGACGATCGACCCCGAACTCGGCGGCTGTGTCGGGTGGGACGAGGAGTCGATCCGCTACGGCGTCGAGGGTGTGTTCAACGTCCTCTATCACTACGGCTTCCTCGATGGAACTGCCGAAGTCGAGCCGCAGGTTCGCGCGCGCGGATTCGACCAGTACGGCTCGCCGTCCGGAGGGTTGATCCGCTTCGAGGCAGCGCTCGGCGACCGGGTCGATGTCGGGGACCCTCTCTTCGAGGTGACCGACGTGTTCGGCTCGCGGAAGGCTCGGGTAACAGCCGACGAGAGCGGCGTGTTCTGGCGAACCCGACGGCTTCCACAGGTCGCCGCGGGCGAGTACGTCTGCTCGGTGGGCACGAACGTCGACACCTACTGATGAGTGAGACGAGCCGCACCGCATCGAGCGCCGCCTGCCTCGAGTGTCCCGACTGTGGCCAGACGTTCGACGACCGGTGGCGCTGTACGTGTGCGTCTCCGCTCCGGTTCGCGGACCGACCGATGCCCGACGGCAGGCCGCCCGAGGTGGGGGCGCTTGACTCGCGGGCCGGACTGTGGACGTTCGAGCGATTCCTCCCGGTCGGTAACGCCTCGAGCGACCGGGTGACACTCGGCGAGGGAATGACGCCGCTCGTGAGCGCGGACGCCGAACGAGCAGCATCCGAGACGGATGAGGGCTGGAACGCGGCGTTCAAGTTGGAGTACGTCTTCCCGACCGGCTCGTTCAAAGACCGTGGCGCGGCGACGACGCTCACCCGCGCCGTCGAACTCGGTGTCGAGCGGGTCGTCGAAGACTCCTCTGGCAACGCCGGGGCTGCCATCGCGACGTACGCGGCTCGGGCCGGTATCGACACCGAGGTGTACGTCCCGGTCGACGCAAAGCCGTCGAAGCTCCAAGCAATTCAGCGGGCGGGGGCAACGCCGGTCCGGATCGAGGGAAGCCGGGCCGACGTGACCGATGCCTGTGTTGCGGCCGTGGCAGGAGGCGACGACGACACGCCAGCGTGGTACGCGAGCCACGCGTGGAATCCGGCGTTTTTCGAAGGAACGGCGACGGTCGCGTACGAGCTTGCCTATCAGCGAGACTGGGAGGCACCGGATGCGATCGTAACCCCTCTCGGTCACGGCACGCTGTTCCTCGGAGCGTACTGGGGGTTTCGCCGGCTTCGACGAGCAGGCTGGATCGACGAGCTGCCACGGCTGTACGGAGCACAGGCCGCAGGCGTCGCACCGGTCGTCGACGCGCTCCACGGTCCAGCCGCGTCTGACCCAAGCGGTACCCGGAACGACGCGGCAGACGGGATCCAGATCGAAGCCCCGGTCCGGATCGACGGGATCCGCGAGGCGATAGCCGACACGGGCGGAGACGCGGTGGCGATCACGGAGACAGCGGTCACCCGAGAACTCGAGCGGCTTCACGCCGCCGGCTTCTACACAGAACCAACCTGCGCGGTCGCACCCGCCGCGCTTCGCGAACTCCGTGAGCGAGGGGCGATCGACGCCGACGAAGACGTCGTCGTCCCCCTCACTGGAAGCGGCTTGAAGACGTAGCCTCGGCTGTCGGGGGCGACCGGTGAGCGTCGAGCAACTGCGAAGTCGGTGAGGGTGAGTGGTCGGTGCGGGGAGAGCGGCCGGTACGCCTTTTCGGGACCGGGTCGTTACGACCCGTATGAAGGTGCTCGTGTACGGTGCGGGTGCGCTGGGAAGCCTCGTCGGTGGACTACTCACGCGTGCACACGACGTGACGCTCGTTGGACGCGATCCGCACATGCGACGAATCCGTGAGGAGGGGCTCCGGATCGACGGCGAGATCGACGCGCACGAGCGACCGCGGGCGCTCACCGATGGGAGCCACCGATCGGCCGAACTCGCACTCGTCACGACGAAGGCGTACGATACGGACGTGGCCGCGAGAGACCTCGCAACCGGCGAGTACGACGCTGTCTGCTCGCTACAGAACGGACTGACGGAGGAGCGTCTCGTCGCCGCGCTCGACCCGCCGGTGCTCGCCGGGACTGCGAGCTACGGTGCTCAGTTCGTCGAACCGGGTCGGGTCCGGTGTACGGGCGTCGGCGAGGTCGTCGTCGGAGCGCTCTCGGGCGGCGAGAGTGCCCTCGCCAACCGAATCGAGAACGCGTTCGCCGACGCAGGGGTGGCGGCGACCACCGCGGCCGACATGCCTCGCCGTCGGTACGAGAAGCTGGCCGTCAACGCCGGAATAAACGGCCCGTCCGCGCTCACACGCGTCACGAACGGCGAGACGCTGTCGGGGCCCGCCTGCAACGTGGCGCGCGAGGCGACCGAAGAGGTCGCAGCGGTGGCACGAGCAGAGAGAATCGACCTGAGCGACGCGGCCGCGGTCGACGCAGTCGAGCGCGTCGCCGACGATACGGCCGCGAACCACTCTTCGATGCGCGAAGACGTCGAGAACAGCCGTCGAACCGAGGTCGACGCGATCTACGGGGTCGTCGTGGAGCGCGCTCGCACGCACGGGCTCAGAGTACCGACCTGCCGGACGGTCGCGTCGCTGATTCGGGCGTGGGAGGTCGGGGCAGGAGTCCGAGAAGGCAACTGTGGCGGCGAAGGATGGCGAACGGCGCGTTAACACCACTCCTCGAGGACGGTGGCGTCCGTCTCGTCGACGGAGAGCCACGCGTTCTCGCGGGAGACATCGGCAATCACGAGCTCCGGTCGCGACTCGGAAGAGTCGATGGACGCCATGACGTCCGGCGACGCGCCGGCGGGTGTGTCCGGATCCAGCGGCAGCCCCGTCCGGTGGCGGTCAGGGTCCGGGTCGTCCCAAGGAGTGGAACTCCGTGACATGGATGGTATTAGTTGCCAATCATTTATAAGGATTCCGAACTAAACTTGGTAATCAGTCGGCACGACCGTCTGTATCGGAAACGATCTCGAAGGATACCGTGTCTACACCGTCGATCAGGGGGCCGAGAGGCGGGACGAGCGACGATCTGACGGGACTAAACCAAGATACGACAGCAGACACGAGAACGGGCTGTAGAAGACGCGACGAGGCGTGAAGTACTCGGGGTCAAGCCCCGAGGCACTCGGCCTGCTCTATCTGTAGAGAACGCGATGAGACAGACGGCACAGGACGCGTGTCGTGATCGACGTCTCGCCTGCCGGCCACCTTCGGGGGATACAAGAGGAGCGACGCTGAATGACGGTGCATGAACGTAGCAGACGCCATGACGCCGCGAGCGGATCTCGTCGTCGTCGAGATCCCCGGGAGCAGAGACGACGTGCTGGAGTACATCCAAGAGTACGGGTTCTCCTCTGTGCCCGTCGTGAAAGACCGTGACGGCGAGGAGGTGTATCGGGGACTCGTCTCGCGTGACGACCTCATCGACACCCCCGACGAAGACCAGCTCGCCCTCTTGATGCGGGAGGTCCCGACCACGACAGCAGACGCCTCGATCGAGACCGCAGCCGAGACGATGGTCGAGGAGAGAGCCCGGCGCGTCCCGGTCGTCGACGGCGACACGCTTGTCGGGATCATCACCATCACGGACGTGATCCGCGCGATCGCCCGTGGCGAGGTCGACGGTGACCGACAGGTCGGCGAACTGGCGACGCGAACGGTCAACGCGACCCACGTGGAGACGCCGCTCCCGGTCGCCGAACGGGAGATCGGGCTCGCGGGCGTCCCGTACGCGGTCGTTCTCGACGACGATGCCAGCATGACTGGAATCCTCACCGAAGTCGATATTCTCGAAGTTGCCCGCGTCGTCGAGGGGGAAGCGAGCACCGGCGACTCGATCGCCGAGCAGGACTCTGAGTGGTCTTGGGAGGGCATTAAAGCGACCGGCGCGCGATATCTTCCGACCCGAAACGTCGAGCTCCCGGTCGGCGCGACCCGCCACTTCATGACGAGCGACCCGATCACAGTCAACGGCGCGCGGACCGCCAAAGACGTCGCTCAAGAGCTGATCACGAACGACATCGAACAGGTCCCGCTCGTGAACGGCACGGAGCTGGCAGGGATCGTCCGGGATGTTGACCTGCTGGAGGGTGTCTGATGGCCGACGAGCGGCTCACCGAACTCGCGAAGCGACGTGGGTTCTTCTTCGGCTCGAACGGTGCGTACGGCGGCACTGCCGGGTTCTATACGTTCGGCCCGCAAGGCGCTGCGCTCAAGCGAAACGTCGAGGACGCCTGGCGTGATCGGTTCACGCTCCAGGAAGGGAACCGAGAGATCGAGGCTCCCACTGTTATGCCGGAACCCGTCTTCGAGGCGTCCGGCCACCTCGACACGTTCGACGACATGCTCGTCGAGTGTGGTGAGTGTGGGGCGTCACATCGGGCCGACCACCTCGTCGAGGCGGTCACCGACATCGAGGACGCCGAAGCGCTACCCGGCACAGAGGTGGAGGCGCTCATCGCCGACCACGAGATCGCCTGTCCCACGTGCGGCGCGTCGCTCGCGGGCGAGTCGGTCGAGGATTTCAACCTCATGTTCGCGACCGACATCGGCCCCGGCGACGCCCAGCCGGGGTACCTCCGACCGGAAACCGCACAGGGAATCTTCGTGGAGTTCCCACGGCTAAAGGAGTACGCCCGCGGAAACCTCCCGTTCGGGATTACCCAGATCGGCCCCGCCTACCGCAACGAAATATCGCCGCGAGGTGGTCTCCTCCGGCTGCGTGAGTTCACCCAGGCAGAACTGGAGCAGTTCATCGATCCCGAAGAAGACGAGCCCCCGCTCGAACGCGTACGCGACGTGTCGGTTCGGCTGTACCCGGCGACGGAACAGGCGGCCGACGGCGGCGAGTACCTCGAGACGACGGTTGGCGAGGCGGTCGACGACGGCGTGATCGGGTCGGCGTGGGTCGGCTACTACCTCGGGATCGCCCAAGAGTGGTACGAACGAATCGGCGTCGACACCGACCGGTTCCGATTCCGTCAGCACCTCGCTGGCGAGCGGGCACACTACGCGGCCGACTGCTGGGACGCGGAGAGCGAGGTTGACGGCGACTGGATCGAGATCGCGGGGTTCGCCTACCGCGGCGACTACGACCTCTCGAAACACGACGCGTACGGGGACGACTCGTTCACCGTGTTCAAACGCTACGACGAGCCGAAGACGGTCGAGCGTGCCACAGTCGACCCGGACATGTCCGTGTTAGGGCCCGAGTTCGGCGGTGACGCCGAGGCGGTTGCGGACGCACTGGAGACGCTCGCGAGCCGTGACCCGTCGGCGTTCGAGGAGGACAGCGTTACGGTCGAAGTCGGAGACGGCAGTGAGGCGACGACGTACACCGTCGACGCCGACGTTGCGGGGTTCGCCGTCGAAGAGGTCACAGAGACCGGCGAACAGATCACCCCACACGTCGTTGAACCGTCCTTTGGCGTCGGGCGAACGGTCCAGACGCTGCTCGCACACGCCTACGAGACCGACGTGGTCGACGGCGAGGAGCGGACGTACCTCTCGCTGGTGCCCGAGGTCGCCCCGCAGGACGCCGCGGTCTTCCCGCTGGTGACGAACGACGACCGGCTGGTCGACCTCGCAGACGAGGTCGCTGCTGATCTTCGTGCCGCTGGGCTGGCCGTCGCGTACGACGACTCCGGCTCCATCGGTCGTCGGTACCGGCGACAGGACGAGGTGGGAACGCCCTTCTGTGTCACCGTCGATCGTGACGGGATCGAGGGCGAAGGGGCTGACACCGTCACCGTGCGCGAACGTGACTCTGCGACACAGATTCGGGTTCCCGTCGACGAGCTCGCCGAGACCCTCGCCGGGCTGCGGGCAGGCCGCTCTTTCGTCGATCTCCTCAACCGATACGAGACGGTGGAGACCGACGTAGAGACCGACTGAACGGAGACATAGACGTGGCTCGTCCGCTCTCGGCCTGGCGCGAGCGCGTGGAGTTCGAGCGACGGCTGGTTCACATGGGCGGCGCGCTCTATCCGGTGCCTTACCTGCTGGGGTGGCTCTCGTGGGGTGAGACGGTCGCGGTCCTGCTCGTCGGGGTGACGGTCGCCGGGGTGCTCGAACTCCTGCGGCTCACCGGTAACGCGGGCCCGCTGTCCCCGCTGTACGCGGCGCTGGTTCGCGGGTACGAGGCAGACGGGGTGGCTGGATACGCCCTCTATCAGGTGAGCATGACGGGAGTGGCTCTGGCGGCGACGACGTCGCTAGCAAGCCCGACACTCGCGATCCCGGCGATGTGGATGCTCGCGCTCGGCGACCCAGTGAGCGGTGCGCTCGGTAACAATGGTCCGAGAGAGCCGAAACGGCCGGTCGTGTGGGTCGTGATGGCCGTCGTCTGCGTCGCCCTCGCCGTGCCGTTTACCATCTCGGCGTTCGGCACGGGCGTCGGCGTCGCGGTCGCGGCGGCTGGCGCGGTCGGCGCGACCGTCGCAGACGGACTCCCGCCAGTGATCCGAGGTCTCGCCGTCGACGACAACCTTACTATCCCGCCGGCCGCGCTCGGAGGGATGCTCCTCGTCGTAGCCATCGTCGGCTGAGCAGACAGCAGGGCGCGAAGATGGCGAGTGGGTCAGCAGTGATTGGACCGTGGTCCTAGCCAACTCTCGCACCACTCAGTGAAAACACCGCCGGGAAGCGTGGACCGGTCCGGTTCCTCGCTGACCGGCTGAAAGGATACCTCGGCGTCGAGCCGACTTTTCAGCCGAGTTGCTCAGGCGGTTCGAACGGACCAAGTCGGATCGTGTCCGTTCCTGTCGGACGAGCGTCAGCCACGCACAAAACGCTAAGTAGGGAGGGGACGAGAAGCCGAGTATGTGGCGCTCCCGGCGGAACCGGGACCGGCGAACGGTAGTGTGTATCGCGTGTGGCGACTCCGTGTTGCGCGAGGACGCCCGCGAGTACGACAAGGAGGGGGACCGCTGGAACCGGCGCGAGAAGGAGTTCGAGTATCTCTGTACCGACTGTGACGACAACATCTGTCACCAACCTCGCGACGGACTCGAGTCGCTGATCCTCTCTATCGAGTCGGACGGACTCTCACAGGAGGAGTTCCTCGACCGCTACACCGACGCGGTCACTGACTCTGCGGGGCGGCCCGAGGACGGATAGCATATCCCGATGTAGGTGCGCGGGAGATAGTAGCGTGCAGGACGCGCTCGTCTCGTCGCCCCGTCGGACTGCTGTTGTCCGAAACGAACGGATCGATCGGCGCGGGGAACGAAACCGAAGGTCGACCGACGCCCACCCGAACGGCCGGGACGGACTCGGTCCCCGACAGGCCTTTCTAACGGACGCGCGTTGGTGAGCGTATGTCGACTGACGAGCCGAAACAGGGGTCCGCCGAGGACCAGGGCCCGGTGACGATAACCGAGGCGCTGGCCGACCGGCTGGCCGACAAGCGGGAGGAACTGTTCGAGGAGTTCGAGATCCGCGACGAGTTCCCACCGGCGGTCCTCCGCGAGGCTGAGGCCCGAACCGACGGCGTCTACGACGAGATCGAGTCGGAGATCGACGAGCGGCGCGATCTTCGGGAGCTCACCACGTGGACGACCGACCCGATCGACGCGCAAGATTTCGACGACGCCATCTCGATCGAACGTGAGGAGGACGCCTACCGGCTGTGGGTTCACATCGCCGACGTCACACACTACGTCACGCCCGACACCGCGATGTGGGAAGAAGCCGTCGAGCGCGCGAACACCGTCTACCTGCCCGATTACACGATCCACATGCTGCCGCCGGTGCTCGCGGAAACCGTCTGTTCGCTCGTCCCCAACGAGGACCGACTCGCGCACACGGTCGAAATGGAGATCGACGACGAGACACTCTCGTTCGAGGATATCGAGATATACAAGTCCGTCATCAACTCTGACGAACGGCTTACCTACAAGGAGTGTGAGGCGCGGTTAGAGGACCCGTCGCTCCCGCTCGGTGAAGAGAACACGCTCGCGTTCGAACTCGCGGACCGGATGCACGAACAGCGCAAAGAAGACGGATCG
This sequence comes from Halorubrum sp., assembly GCA_040405695.1. GTDB lineage: Archaea > Halobacteriota > Halobacteria > Halobacteriales > Haloferacaceae > Halorubrum. The sequence goes on from JARVCL010000086.1 coordinate 9,377, forward strand.
CTCGTCCTCAATCCCCGACGCGACAGGGCACACACGATCATCGAGGAGTCGATGTTGAAAGCGAACAAGGCGGTCACACACACACTGATGTGGGACCGCGGCGTCGAGGCGATGTATCGCGTTCATCCACAGCCGACGCCGGACCAGTGGAGTGAGGCACTCAAAGAGATTCAGGACCTCGACGGCGTCTCGATCCCCGGCGACGCGTGGGGTGATGACCCGCGGAAGGCCGTCAACGCGGCCTTAGAGGAGTCACCCGACCGGCAACTCAACAAAATCCAGCGTGCCGTGTTGCGCGTGATGCCCCGTGCGAAGTACATGAACGATCCATTCGGCGGTCACCACGCGCTCAACTTCGACATCTACGGGCACTTCACCTCGCCTATCCGCAGGCTCTCGGACACGATCAACCACTGGATCGTCCACGAGAACGACGTGCCCGAGAACCTCGTCGAACTGTGTGATCACGCCTCCGACAAACAAAAAGACGGGGAGACCGCAGAGCGGCTCTACAAGCAGTTCCTTCAGGAGCAGGGGCTCGACCCGTACGCCGTAAACAACCGCGGATTAGCGGTCGTCGCCGAGGACGAAGCGAAACACACCGTCTGATCGGCCGGGAACTATACCCCCCTGGAGTTCCTATCGTCAGATATGACCGATCATCACCACGACGCCAGCGGTGACGGTGACGACGACATCCACCACGGCGACACCGACGACCACCAGTCCGCCGCGTTCGAGTCCACCGGCGACCGAGAGCGGGACGCCGAGCGCGCAGCGACCGTCGGCGGGTTCGCAGGCGCGGTCCTCGGCGCGAGAGGCGGCCCGATTGGCGCTGGGATCGGCGCGCTCCTCGGTGGTTCGACCGGATACGCCGTCGGGTACGCGATGAGCGGGCTGAACGAGGAGTACGACGACGGAAGTCGGTCGACGACTCTCGACGACTACGCCGAGGAGGAACCGTCTGGTCTCGATATTCAAGAGGCCGACGACGGTCCCGTGACCATCGACGTCGGATCGCCCGACGACGAAGACGAGGGCGACGGTACGAGCCACGACCACGAGGACACCACTGAGGGACGTGACGACGATGCCCCCGACGAGTCCGGCAGCGAGGGGGTAGACGACGAAGACGAGGACGACGACGAACCGCTTCCGCGATGACGACACCACCGCTCAGCACGGCCGGTCAGACCGTGTGTGGTGGCTGAGAGAAGCGCCCGGGCCGTGCTCGCCGGCACCCTACTGATTGCTATGCGGACCCAACATCACACAACCGGGAGCCGCGTTGCTGACCAGCAGAAAAATAAAGACCGTGCCAGCGGGCCTACTCCAGGCGCTTTAACACGAGTGACTCGACATCGTCGCGGAACTCGTCGACGGCGATCTCCTCTAACACCGGCACGAAGAAGCCCTCGACGAGCATGTTGCGTGCGGTCCGGGAGTCGATCGAGCGGCTCTCCAAGTAGAACAGGTCTTCGGCGTCGACCTGACCGACCGTCGCGGAGTGAGACGCTTCGGTGTCGTGATTGTGGATGATCAGCTTCGGCGACGCGTCGGCCTCGGCGTCGTCCGACAGCATCAGCGTGTTCTCACGCTGGTAACTGGAGGTGCTCCACGCGTCCTCCCCGACATCCTGTACACCCTCGTACACGGACCGAGCGACGTCGTCGAGCACGCCACGGGTAACCAGGTCAGCAGTCGTGTGCTCGCCCTGGTGCCAGACGCGCGCGTTGATATCGAAGTGCTGGTCCTCGGTGCCGAAGAAGGTCCCGACGATCTGGCTCTCGGAGCCGTCGCCAGCGAGTTCGGTCTCGACATCTGAGCGCGTGAGCTTCGAGCCGAAGTTGCTCTCGATCCAGTCGATAGTCGCATACGTGTCGGTTCGACCGCGCTTCAGCGCGTAGGTGTAGGTGTCGTCGTCTAAGTTCTGAAGCGATCCGAACTGGACAGAGGCGTTCTCGCCGCCGACAACCTCGACCAGATTCGAGAAGTAGCGGTCGCCGCTCACGTCGCCCGAGGCAGCCGCCTCGCCCTCACCGGACTCGATCGATTCGAGAATCGTCACCGAGGACGACTCCTCTGCGACGACGAGCGTCTGGCTGAACAGCGAGCGAGAGTTCATCTCGGCACGGACCGTCACGTCTTCGACGTCGACGCCTTCGGGGACGTAAACGAACGTACCGGTGGTGAAAAGCGCCACCGACAACGCAGTCAGGTAGTTGTGTTCGGGATCGAGCACGCTACCAAAGTGCGTTTCGAGCACGTCGCCGTACTCGTCGAACGCCTCGGTGAACGGTAACACGACGACATCCTCGTCGCCGCCGGCACGCTCCGTCGTGTCCGACTGGTTCAGCGGGTCGACGAGCGCCTCGAAGTCTAGCGCTTCGAGGTCCGTCCAACGACGACCGGGCGTCTGGATGACATCCGGCAGCGCGGCCGTCTCCAGCGCGGCGAGCGCGCTCAGACGCGTTTCGAGGAGCCACTCGGGCTCGTCGCGTTCCTCGGCGATACGTCGTACAGTGTCCTCCGAGAGGCTCTCTATTGCTTGCGTACTCATGTTATCCGAGTGAGCCCTCCATCTCGAGTTCGACGAGTCGGTTGAGTTCGACCGCGTACTCGATGGGCAGTTCTTCTGTGATCGGCTCGATGAAGCCCGAGACGATCATCTGTTTCGCGTCGTCGTCGTCGAGACCGCGCGACTGGAGGTAGAAGATGTCCTCGTCGCCGATCTTCCCGACGGTCGCCTCGTGAGCGACGTCCACCTTCGACTCGTTGATCTCCATGTACGGCATCGTGTCCGACGTCGACTGGTTGTCGAACATCAGCGCGTCACACTCGACCGCAGTCGAGGAGTTCTCCGCACCGTCCGCGATGTGAACGAGCCCGCGGTAGTTCGTGCGTCCGCCGTCCTTGGCGATCGACTTCGACTCGATGGTGGATTTGGTGTCCGGCGCGTTGTGGTACACCTTCGCACCCGTGTCGATGTCTTGGCCCTCACCCGCGAACGCGATGGTGATGTGGTTGTCCGAGGCACCGCGGCCCTTCAGAATCGTCGAGGGGTACAACATCGTCGCCTTCGACCCCATCGACCCGGAGATCCACTCCATCCGGCCGTTCTGTTCGGCGATAGCGCGTTTCGTGTTGAGGTTGTAGGTGTTCTTCGACCAGTTCTGTACCGTAGAGTACTGG
>JARVCL010000087.1:0-12529 GCA_040405695.1 Halorubrum sp.
CAGCCGGCGCACACACCGACTCACTCCTCGCGACGGGCGGGGGTCGGGTGCCGGTGAAACCGTACCGCGTGCAGGCGCTCACCAGCCGAATCTCGTACGAGGGCCCGATGATCTACGACGCGACGGCGGGGGCGTACTTCCGTCCGCATCCGACGGGGCTGCTCGCGGGCGACGGGACCGAGCCGGTCGAAGCCGACCCTGACGACTACGACCGAACCGCCGACGACTGGTTCTGTGAAGCCGTTGCGACGGTGCTCGCCGAGCGCGCCGACCACGTCCCCGAGGTCGAACGGTCGTGGGCGGGGCTCTGTACCGCGACCCCCGACGGTGACCCTCTCGTTGGGCCGGTCGGCGACCTCGAGACAGGGGTGTTCGTCGCCGCTGGCTGGCAGGGTCACGGGTTCATGCGCGCGCCGGCGGTCGGCGAACACGTCGCCGAAGGGGTGTTAGCGTCGCTGTCGGCGGACGGAGAGGAGCGGACAGATCGGCGATCGGTGTGGATCGACGCGTTCGACCCGGGTCGGTTCGACGGCGACGAGGAGTTCGAGATCCGTGAGGGGATGACGGTGGCGCGGCGAGGAGACTCCGACGCGTGAGTGGTCGACGTCGGCGAAGCGGGGAGCGAGTACGTGGGTGTGCGAGCTACTCCGACTCGTCGGCGTCCGAGTCGTCCTCCTCGACGACGCTGACGTTGTCCGTTCCCTGCTTCGGAATTTCGACTTCGAGGGTACCGCTGCGAGTGAGCGTCGCGGTCGCCCCTTGTGGAGTTACGTCGGCGTCGGCGGGGAGGTCGGCTGTCCCCGTGAGGGTGAGACCACGACCGGGGAACATCAGTTCGAATCCGTCGTAGAAGTCACGGAAGCGGTCGAGCCGGACCTCGACGGTGCGTTCGAGGAACTTCACCTCGACGTCTTCTCCGCGGACGCCTGGTGCGTCGAAGACGATGAGGTACGCGCGGTCGCTCTCGAGGAGGTCGTACGAGAGGGGGCGGCGCTCCTGCATCTTGCTCCAGCCACGACCCACCTTCGCGAGCGCGCGACGGAACACGGATCGACCGGTGTCGACGATTCGGGCCACGGTGTTAGACCTCGATCTCGGCGAGTTGGGTTCCGCCGCAGTACGGGCACGTCAGGTCGGTGACGGCGTGGTCGTCGGGCACGTCGTACGTGTAGTGGTTCTCGAACATGTCGAGGTCGCAGTCGTCGTCGAGACACTCGACCTCCTTGGTGGCAGGCATACAGAGTGGTAGAATCGGCCGACTAATCAACGTTAGCCTCTGCGGTCGTCGACGGATCGAGGTGTCCCAGTCGAGACGGCTCCGACACGCTATCGACGATTTTACGTGAGCAATGCACCGACGAACGGCAGTGACGGACCGCAATGCATGCGACGACGATCCGAGCGACGCGACACGCGTCTACGGTGTCGACTTCAGCGCTGCTGCCCGCGACGCGGGCACAAACACCTGGATCGCGACCGGAACGGTCACCGACAGCGGACTCCGGATCGTCGACGTCGAACCGCTCGTCGAGTTCGCCGACCTCCCGTCCGCCGACCGTACCGACGCGCTTCCGGCGCTCGCAGCGTGGATCCGCGGCCTCGACGAGGAGACCGTCGTCGGTCTCGACTTCCCGTTCGGCCTCCCGCGATTCGTCGTCGAAGCGACCGGTCACGACTCGTGGCGGTCGTTCGTCGGCGGATTCCCCGACTCGCTGGTGCGTTCCACCGAGACCGGTGACCCGGTTCACGCCTTCGCGGAGCGGTGTGTCGAACTCACCGAGAGCCACGGCGAGGGAACCTACGACAAGCGGGCGACCGACGGGGTCGTTGGCGCGCGGTCGCCGTACGGCTTCATCGCGGACACGATCACGTTCTACGGCCTGCGAGACGTGCTCGCGCCCGTAATCGACGCGGTCCGCGTCGAGCCGATAGACGCGATACGAGACGGATCCGACGCGCTCGATTCGCCCGGCGTAACCGAGACGACTGGTACCGGCCTCCCTCCGTCCGGACCAACGCTCGTCGAGACGTACCCCGCGGCGGTGCTCGACGCGCTCGGCCTGCCCCGGACGAAATATAAAGGCTCGAGTGACGCCGAAACGACGCGCCGACGGCAGAACGCTGAGGGGGTGGCTGCGGAGGCCGGATTGGGTTATACCGAACCCGAAGACCTCGTCGATCGGATCGTCGATGACGACGGCGGAGACGCCCTCGACGCGGTCGCCGCCTGTCTCGGGGCGTACGCGGCGTCGACAGACGGGTTTTCGGTTGTGACCGACGAAGTCGACCCGGAAACCGTCGCGCTCGAAGGGTATATATACGCCTTACGCGGTCGCTAGCGGGTTTCGAGGTGTCGTCGCAGTGGTCTGAAACTCGTGTCGTTTATCGGGAACCGGTCGACGACTTCAGAAGCTCCACACGACGTGGCTTATATACCCGCGCCGCGGAGCCGTTCCGGAACCACCGTCCGCTCTGCGAGGCGGACGAGGATCCACCCGAGCACGACGCCGACGAGGAACCCGGGGCCGTACGGGAAGAGTCTCGGCGCGAACGCGAGCGCGACGCCGAGCCAGACGGACGCGACGAGGATACCCGCACCGGCCGCGACGTACCCGAGCGCTTCCCGACGGTCCGGCGGAACCCGATCCCGCGCGACCCACGCGATCGGTCCGAGAACGACGGCAGTGGCCGCCGCCCAGCCGGCGGCGACCCCCCACGGTTGGGGGTCGGCAGCGACGAACTGGGCGACGCCGTACACGCAAAACAGCCCGATGACGACGTAGCTACCGAGTCGCTGCTGCCGGGAGGGCTCATTCGGGGACATATGGGCCGATCCAGTTGCCGAGGATATAACTCACGCGGCGCGGAGCGGGAACCCGGCGTATCCGCACGCGTTTTCCGTCTCGGCCGAGTACGTAGCATCCATGACCGACTCGCCCGGGTCGGGCCGGGGTTCGCTGCCGCCGGACCCGAACGACCTCTCCGTCACCATCGTCGACGGCTACGTCGACGAGCCGGCACACTTCGGTGTGCCCCCGTACATCTCGACGTACCCCCGCTACACGGCCGGTGCACTCGTCGACGCGGGCGTCCCGCAGACCTCGATCACCTATCACACCATCGACGAACTCCGCGACGACCGGAACAAACACGCCGACGTCGCCGACGCCGACCTGTTCATCTACGTCGGCGGCATGACCGTTCCAGGCAGCTACGTTGGCGGGACCCCGGCAGAGCCCGACGAGGTCCGCGAGCTCGGCTGGACCGCGGACGGCGTCACCCTCCTCGGTGGCCCCGTCAGGTTCGGCGTCGGCGAGGAGAACGCCGGCGCACAGGAGACGGAGCGTGACGACCTCGATTACGACTTCGTCGCCAAAGGCGACGTCGAGGCCGCCGCCCACGACCTCGTCGCGAGTGGGCTGGAAGGGTTCGGCAATCGGATGCGCGACAACACTGAGGTGGACCGCTGGGCGGCGAAGGGAGCGTTCGTCGTCGAACACCACCCCAACCACCCCGAGTATCTCATCTGTGAGATGGAGACCTCCCGCGGCTGTGCGTACCGGTGTTCGTTCTGCACCGAACCGCTGTACGGCAACCCCGCATTCCGGGAGGCGCGGTCGGTCGTCGACGAGGTGGATGCGCTCTCCGACAGAGGAGTCAAGCACTTTCGGCTGGGTCGACAGGCGGACATCCTCGCGTTCGGTGGTGACGGCGAGGCTCCGAACCCGGCGGCCCTCCGCGACCTGTACGGCGGGATCCGCGCGGTCGCTCCCGATCTGAAGACGCTCCACCTCGACAACATGAACCCGGTGACGATCACCGAGTACCCCGAGGCGTCCCGCGAGGCGATCCGTATCATCGCCGAGCACAACACGCCCGGCGACACCGCGGCGTTCGGACTGGAATCGGCTGATCCCGTGGTACAAGAACAGAACAATCTGCTCGTCACCGCCGAAGAGTGTCTAGAGGCCGTCCGGGTCGTCAACGAAGAGGGCGGGTGGCGACCGGGCGACGAGCCGGCTGGCGCGTCCGGCGGCGTCTCGGGCCCCGACCCCGACCGCCGGTACGGTCCCTCGACCGGACCCGACGCGTCCCCACGGCTCCCGAAGCTACTCCCTGGGATCAACCTCGTCCACGGGCTGGCGGGTGAGCGCCCAGAGACGTACGAGCACAACAAGCGGTTCTTGCAGTCCGTCTACGACGAGGGGCTCATGTTGCGCCGAATCAACATTCGACAGGTGATGGCGTTCGCGGGCACGGAGATGTCCGAAACCGGCGCGGAGATAGCGAACGAGCACAAAGACCGGTTCAAGCCGTACAAACGCGAGGTCCGCGAGACGATCGACAATCCGATGCTCGAACGCGTGGTGCCACCGGGGACCGTTCTCCCCGACGTTCACTTGGAGTACCATCAGGACGGGAAGACGTTCGGTCGTCAGCTCGGGACGTACGCGCTTCTCGTCGCCGTCCCCGGCGAACGCGAGCTCGGAACCGCCATCGACGTGGCGATCACCGACCACGGCTACCGCTCCGTCACGGGCGTCCCCTACCCGCTCGACATCAACACCGCGTCGATGGACGAACTGACGGCGCTCCCCGGAATCAACCGGAGCAAGGCGGGCGACATCGTCGTCGGCCGCCCGTACGATTCGGTCGCGGCCGTCGACGACGGGGTCGCGAACCTCTCACGGTTCGCGGTTGCCGACGACACCGACATCCCGATACCCGGCCGAGACACGCCCGGGTCCGGTCCCGGTCCGGACGCGCGGTCACCGCTCGGCCGAAGCGACTGATGCGACCGCCCGGCCTCCCCGACGACCCGCCGAACAGGGCGTCTGAGCAGTCCGCGGCTTTCTCCCGGATAACCCGGATCGAGGTCCCTGCCGACACTCGCGCGCCGACGGGAACGACGAACGCGTACCTCGTCGACGGGGTGCTGATCGACCCGGCTGCCGAAACCGCAGCGCTCGACGCGGCAATAGCTACGACCGAAGCCGACCGAACCGAAGCCGACGCCGATACTGACGCTGGCATCGACACCAGCACCGACAGCGACGGCGACGACGGACGAGTGGACGCCATCGCGGTCACCCACACTCACCCGGACCACGTCGGAGCGGTCGCTGCGTACGCTGACCGGATGAACGCGGCCGTGTACGCGCACGCCGACCACGTCGACCGGTTCCGGTCGGCGACGGGGCTCGACCCAGACGAGACGTTCCGCGACGGGGCGGCGCTGACTGACACGGGAGCCGTTCGCGTGATCGAGACCCCAGGACACACGCCGGACTCCGTCTCGTTCGTCGTGAACGAGGGGTCCGGTCTCGGAGCAGAGGGTGCAGGGCCGGTGGCGATCGTTGGTGACCTCGCGGTCGCAGCGGGGAGCGTCGTCGTCGGTGTGCCAGACGGTGACCTCCGTTCGTACCTCGCGAGCCTCAGGCAGGTTCGTGCGGCCGGGTTCGAACGGCTGTATCCCGGACACGGTCGAGTCGTCGACGACCCCGAAGCGACCTGCCGTCGGTTGATCGATCACCGGCTGTCCCGCGAGCGCCGCGTACTCTCTGCGGTCCAGCACGGGGCAGCCGATGTGGACGCGGTGCTCGATGCCGCGTACGAGAAGGACCTCGCTGGCGTCGAGGACCTCGCGCGGGCGACCGTTCGCGCACATCTCGAGAAACTGGCCGCAGACGAGCGGATACCGTCAGCGTGGGCGGATCGGTCGTAGCTGGCTCGGGACGCACAGTCGGTGACGCGACGAGCGACAGGCGACTGGGAAGGGAGAATCGGGACGGTGACTGCGGAGAGGCGAGTCGAGACGGCAACTGGAGCAATCGGGAAGCGGGCCGAAACATGGCAGGGCAGGGCAGGGCAGGGGGACTACGGCTCCGCTTCGAGTTCGCTCACGACCGACGCCAGCGGCGTCTCCGTCACGTCGACGAAGCGCCCGCCAACCTCGACAACGCCGCCGTCGGTGTTCGGGTCGTCGCCGACGTGAACCAGGTCTGTCGTGTCGGCACTCAGCGCCTCGGCAGCGGCCTCGAACGCCTTCGCGTGCGGCTTCCGCCAGCCGCAGCCGATGCTCGTCGTCACGGCGTCGAACTCGCCGCGAAGCCCCGCGCGAATCAGGGTTCGCGGCACGAGTTCGGGCACCGAACAGTTCGAGCAGAGCCCGACCGGACCGCGCTCGGCGGCCGCACGAACGGCAGTGAGCGCGCCGTCTCGCCGTGTGACCGTTGGGTCGAACGCCGCGACGACGGCGTGTCGGACGAGGTTGTCAGCGACCACGACCCCGCGAGAGTCGAGAGCGGCCGAGACGTGTGCGGGGATCGGGACCTCCGCACCCGCCGGGGCGTCGACGTGCCGCTCGCCGTACGCGACGTGCCAGTCGTCTGGAACCGCGACGTCACGGGACTCGAGTTCTCGCGCGACGACCTCGGCCGGATCAGCCGGGTAATCCGCGTCGACGAGCGTACCGAAGAGATCGAACGTTACTGCCACGATACCGCTCATAAGCGGAACCGCGGATTGAACCTGTCGGTCACGTTCGACGACGCTCACGCTCTCAAGAGAGCATCGGAACGACGTGTAGCACGTAAAAGCGGTAGAGCCCGGTCAGCCAGGCACAGACCCAGAGGAACATGAACCCGGCCACGCCGATCCGGAGCCGACTTCGCCAGTGACCGATGTCTTCGTGTATCTCGTCGATATCGACGTCGGGGTCGTTGTAGGCGTCCGCGTTCCGCTTCGCCTGAACGATACGAACGATCCCGGTGAGCGCGAACACGAGGAGCGCATACGCTTGAAGCCCGAAGAACGCGTGGATGACGGCGTCGCCGGTCAGTTGCCCGAGGATCCGCGGGAGCATCCACGTGACTATCGGGACGGTGGTCAACAGGAGGCCGACCACGATGTACCGCAGGTGCCGGGTCAGCACGTTCCACGTGACGGTTTCGGCGTCGATCATGATCCACGCTCCGTACAGCAGGAAGGGAAGACTCGCCGTCACCGACAGCCCCGCGACCGCCGCGATCACCGACTCGTCGACCATACCAGACGATCGGTCCCGAGCGCGTAAAGCCCCCCGATCCGGATCGCCGGGAGCGCTCGGCGGGGCGGGATCGCTCCCATCGTTCTCGGGGTTCGACGACGGACGAAAACCGTTAGCCTCCGGAGCACGTATCGTAATCCGATGGAGGACTCGCGGACACGGTCGGAACCCGACAGAACCGGCGAGAGGCATCCCAACGCCGACGAAGCAGGGGCCGACGAGTCCGAGGACGGTGGCGATGAGGGCGGCCAGTCCGGTGTGGCCACCGAGACGTCCGGTGCGGTCACCGAGGAGTCGACAGACGGCGGCGGCGAATCTCGTGACTCCGCCGACGAGACCGACGGGGCAAACTCCGCTGTCACGGACGACGAGACGGACCTCGAAGCCCTCCGCGAGCGGGTGAACGCCGAGTACGACTTCGACGACTTCGGGCCGGAAGACATGGCCCGCATGAGTGCCGAGGAGTGGGACGCCGCCTTCGATCCCGACTCCTGGATCACCGGCGACCGGCTGCTCGAACGGGTCGAGTCGGAGCTGAAATCCCGAATCGGCAGGCGTGAGGTGTTCGGACTGCTCGAACGGGTTCGTGAGGACGGCGAGGAGCGGATCGTCGTTTACTCCGATGAAGGGTACGCGATCGTTCGACCGACCGGGGAGGTGCGCGGTCGCGGAACGGTTCTTCGAGACGTCGAGCCGATCGTCGCGCTGGCGGCGATGGAGGCGTACGACGTGCCAGAACCACCCGACGACTGGTCGCTACCCCATCCCGACACGGTCCCAGAAGGAACCGGCGAGTTCGGGAATCTCATGATCCAAGTCGTCGCCGCCGTCCAGCTGATCGCCGGCACGGCGCTGGTCGGTGCCTCGATCCTGACAGACGTCGGCAGCATCATCGTGCCCGCGATCGGGCTGCTGTTCCTCCTCGTCGGGGTGTTCCTGTTCGCGATGGTCGCGAACGCGCGGCTCTCGGATCGGTTCCGTTCAGAGGAGTACCGCAACCGGCTTCGGGCCCTCCGCGAGGCGGAAGAGCGCCCCGACTTCGTGCCGGTCGACGGCGAAGTCGTGAGCGACGAGAACGGCGGTCGGTGAAACGGCCGAATTCGGCTGTTTCACGCCCCTTAGGTGTCCCCGAACGAACGGCTGTAGTCGGTGGGTTTAAGCGGTCGCCGTGCTGAGTGAAGCTGTATGAAACGGCGGGACTTCGTGCGAACGGCTGGCGGTACCACCGCCGCCCTCGCCGCCTCGACTGCCGCGACCGGATCGGTCGCCGGACAGGGGGCGGGAGAGGTCGACTTCGAGGGGTACCTCGGTGGCGTCGACGGAGGATTCCGAGACCTCCGCGGCGAAGACGAGGTACGTGTCGAGGTCGGCGCGAGCGGAAACGGTGGCAACCTCGCGTTCAGCCCGGCCGGTATCTGGATTGACGAGGGAACGACGGTGGTCTGGGAGTGGACCGGTGAAGGCGGCGGCCACAACGTCGTCACCGACGACCAGAACACCGCCTTCGAGAACACTCACGACCTCGACAGCGGGAGTCCCGTCGACGAAGCGGGCTACGAGTACGAGCACACGTTCGAGGACCCGGGCCGAACCGGCTACGTCTGCACGCCCCATCGCGGCGTGGACATGTTCGGGGCGGTCGCGGTCGGCAGCGACGTTCCCGTCATCGAGGCCAGTCCCAACACCGGGTGGCCAGAGGACATCGCCGACGTCGGCGTCCCGATCCACGCCCACTGGGTCGGTATCGCCTCGATGTTCGGCATCATCCTCACGTTCGTGTTCACGTTCTACATGTTGAAATACGGCGAGTCCGCACACACCGGACACGGAGGTGGCCGATGAGTTCGAGTGGTTCCTCGTACGGCGACATCCACCGGTACGAACCGGCCCGCGAGAGCACTGCCGCCGCCATCGCCATCGTGCTCCTCACCGTCATCGAGATCGTCTTCGTCTTCTTGTTCGTCTACGGACTGATGTTTGGCTGGGCGTCGACGGAGTTCGGTAACATGTACATGGGCGCGCTGCTGGCGCTGATCTTCATCGACCTGGCGTTCATCCTGCTGTTGTACCGTAAGGAGTTCCTGCCGGACGTGATGATAGTCAAGAAACGCCGCCGGAAGTGGGAAGACCTCTACATCGACGAGGAAGACAAAGACGGAACCGGCGTGGACACCGGGAACGCGATAGAGACCATCAAGCGGGCCGTCTACCCGTACTACAAGAAGTGATCATCCAATGAGTTTGAAAAAGCAAGACGAGATGGACCACAACGCGTGGCTCAAGACGCAGGATCTGACTGTCATCGAGACCGCGTTCCTCACCACGCTCATCTGGCTCGACAAGCGGTTGCGCATCGTCGACTACCTCGAGCTGCTAGAGACGATGTACTACCGCGCGAACCTCCAGATGCCGAAGAGCCACACTGAACAGTACGACCTCGACAACAAGTTCTGGTACTGGTATCCGCTGTACTCGCTGGGGTCACTCTCTATCATCGCGTATCTCGTCGCGGCGGTGTCGGGCGCGTTGCTCGGGTTCTACTACTCCCCGTCGACGGCCGGCGCGGTCGCGCAGGGTGACCCGACGGCGGCGTACGACTCCCTCGTCACGATCATGCAAGACGTGCAGTTCGGGTTCATGCTCCGGTCGATCCACCGGTGGTCTGCCCAGTTCATGGTGGCGGCAGTGTTCCTCCACATGCTCCGGGTCTACTTCACCGGCTCGTACAAGGAGCCGCGTGAGGTCAACTGGATTCTGGGAATCGTCCTCATTGGCCTGACGTTGCTGTTCGGGTTCACCGGGTACGTCCTCCCGTGGAAGCAGCTGTCCTTCTGGGCGGCACAGATCGGCGTCGAGATGGCGCTCGCGACCCCCCTGATCGGTGAGTGGGCGGCACAGCTGATGTTCGGCGGGTTCACGCTCGGGCAGGCAACGCTCGTGAGAATGTACATCCTGCACGTGTTCATCCTGCCGTTCGTGGTGACGGCGCTCATCGCGCTCCACGTTGGCATCGTCTGGGTGCAGGGTATCGCGGAGCCACACTAAGCCAATGACAAACGACACTACCACACCGACCGACACGACCGATACGGATCGAGCGGTGACGGACGGCGGCACCGACGAGGAAGCACGCACCGACGGCGGTCCGCCAGCGACGGTGCCGCCTGACGACGAGACTCCGACGTGGACCGAGCGGAAAGAGCGTTCACAGGGGCTCTCTCGGCTCACGTACCAGTACTTCGAACGTTCTCGTCGGGAAGACGAGGACCTCCGTGCGGAGTCCACGTACGTCGAGCGTGACGTGCTGGGGTTCCCTGCGTGGCCCCACGAGACGATCCGGAACCTCGCGATCACGAGCTTCTTCATCGGCATCATGCTGCTCGTGTCCGCAATCCTGCCCCCCCACTTCGGCGATCCAGCGAATCCCGGGTCGACGCCGTCAGTCATCCTCCCGGACTGGTACCTCTACTGGTCGTTCGGGCTGCTCCACCTCGACCCGATAAACCCGGAGCTCGCGATCCTCGGCGGTGACAAGGTCATGTCCGACGAGCTGTACGGGCTCGTCGCACACGGTGTGATCTTCGGGATCATCACGCTCGTGCCGTTCCTCAACAAGGGGAGCGCCCGTCGCCCGGTCGAAGAGCCGTTCTGGGCTGCTGTGGGCGTCTCCGGCGTGATCTTCTCGATCACGCTCGGCGTGCTCGCCATCCAGAACTTCGTCCCGATCGAACTCGATCTGCTGTTGAACCTCGTGTTCCTGTTGCCGATCGTCGGCGCAGTCATCACCTACGCGGTGTTGAAGACCATGCGTGAGGGGTACATGTACGACCTCAACCGTCGGTACTACATGCTGCGTCCCCCAAAGTAGCCGGTCTTCACCCGTCAGTACGCTCTACATCACTCCACAGTCATGTCCAACACCGATGACGACCGATTTCAGGCCGTCGACGACACCGGAGACCCGATAGCGACGGACGACGCGGATGACCCACGCAACGAGCCCGTCGGCCCGCGGGTCGGCCCGAACGGCCGCGAAGTCGTCGTGCCGCTTCGGCTGTACAAGACCGTCACCGCCTTCTCGACGCTGGCCGCAGTGGTTGCGTACTTTATCGGATTCACGCTCGTCGATGCTGCGACGCTCAACGTGAGCTTCACGCGAGCGGCGATTCTCGTCACCCTCGACACGGTCGGTCTCGCGCCGAGCGAGGGGGTGTTGACCGCCGTGCTCGCCATCCTCGGAATCGGGTCGATACTGCTCGGAACGGCGGTGTACGTCCTCGGAACGCGGTTTCGAGCTCAGGGAATGGGAAAGGCTCAAGAGGATACCGGCGAAGAGTAACGTATGGCAGACGAGTTTATCAAGGGGTTGGCGCTGTTTACCCTCGGCGGTCTCGGCTGGATCACCTTTGGCGGGTGGTACCGGACACCGTCGTACTACGACCTCAGCCAGCTGTTCGCCGCTCCACAGGGAGTGGAATCCGTCTACGATGAGGTCGGCGTGCTCGCCGGAGACGCGTTCTTCTGGCTGATGATCGTCGGACCGGTCGTGTTCTGGGTGCTGCTTCCCGCTGGTAGACAACTCCGTGAGTCGATGGCGGAAGACGCCGCGAACTGACAGTTCCCGGTCGACGTTCTGTGCTGTCTCGCTCTGTCCACATCCTGCCACCCCTCCGTCGTTCGGAGACGGTTCGCTCCACTTCCGACGCTGATAACCGACGGTCGTCACCCGTGTCGTGCGTCTCTTCCGCGACGCGTCGATACGGCCTTCCGTCGCGTGAGGCGAACGCACATGGGGGACAGCCTGCGCTTCCGAGCAGAGAAGCGGTCACCGACAGCGACGAGGGTGTGCAACGACAGAACAGGAGTCCACGCGAGGCGGGAGGTCGGCAGTCACGAGACGAACGGCGGAACGCGACGAGCGGACAGGCCTACGCGACCACGGAGCCGCTCCAGATATCGGCGACGAGGAAGAACAGCGCGTAGTATGCCGCGTACAACAGGACGAGGCCGGAGGAGACGATGGCGCTCTTCGGCGCTTCGATCGTCATGTCGTTTCGGGCCTCGACGTTCCGCGACTCCAACTCGAAGAGGTCTGCGAGCAGCATCGTCACGACGAGCATCACGAGTACCGTACCGCCGGTCGGCGAGTCGATCGCGAACAGCGAGCTCAAAACCAGCAGTCCCACGTTCGTGAACACGTGTGGACCGTACGATTCGACGGAGTCCCCGCTTTGCCCCTGTTCGACGTGTCGCTTGTGGGCGACGTGTCGGGTGGTGAGATTCGCGATCGCCATCACGAGGATCGCGAAGGGCAACACCGGCCCGACGACCGTCAGCCAGTCGAGGGGGACGAGGAACTGCAGTGGATCCATACTCACGTGTCCGTTCACGAGTTATTAGAACCTTTCCGATCGATGGCGGCGGCGTCACTGCCCCCACGGTCGAAAAGGAGTTCGACGTGTTCCACGGTCTCGATTTGGA
>JARVCL010000088.1:0-12482 GCA_040405695.1 Halorubrum sp.
AACGTCGCCGCAACCTGCGCGTAGCTGTTGAGTCCCCGGTCGATGAGGTACGCGAGCACGAGCCGTCGCTTGCGGAGTTCCTCGTCGAGCCTCGCGCGGCTCCACCCGCGGTCGAACATGATGTCTTCGAGAGTGTTCGAGTCACCCATCTGGAGGAACTCGTCCGTCTCGGCTTGCCACTGGTAGACGTCTTGGACGTTTATCTCGTCGTTTTCGGCGTCGTAGTGGTTGATCTCCGTGATCGACTTGTTCCGCCTGACCTTCCGCCCCTGCACCCGTGTCGACGACTGTATCGACACCAGATCGAGCGCGGTGAACATCGTCTTCGAGACGTTGATCGGGTCCGTGGTGAACCGCTTGAGCACCTCACCGACGGAGTCGGCGTGGAACGTGGTGTACGTCGTGTGGCCGGTCGACATGACCTGGAACGCGGTCCGTCCCTCCTCGCCACGGATCTCGCCCATCACGATGTAGTCCGGTCGCTGGCGGAGCGCGGCCTCAAGCAGGTCGAACTCGTCGACGTCGCCCTTGTCGTCGTCCGAGAAAGACGGTCGAGTGACGGAGGCGATCCAGTTTCGCTGCGGGAGTTCGACCTCGCGGGTGTCCTCGATCGAGACGATCTTGGCGTTCGACGGGATGAAAAGCGAGACCGCGTTCAGCGACGTCGTCTTCCCGGAGGCGGTACCGCCGGCGAAGATCAGGTTCTTGTTGTTCTCGATACAGAGCCACAGGAAGGCCATCTCGTCGAGCGAGAACGTCTTCCAGTTGATGAGATCGACCGGCGTGAACGGAACGTCCTTGAACTGCCGGATCGTGTAGTTCGTTCCGTGGTCGGACACCTCCTTCCCGAGCGTGAGCTGTGCGCGGGACCCGTCCGGTAGCGTCGCATCCACCTGTGGTCGACGCTTCGAGATTCCCTTCCCCGACCGCTGAGCGAGCTTCACCACGAAGTCGTCGAGCTCGTCGGTTCCGTGGTACACGTTCGTAATAATCTGTTCGTACTCGGAGTGATAGACGAACACGGGGGAGTCGTAGCCGTCACACGAGATGTCCTCGACGTTGATGTCGTGTTTGATCGGGTCGATCCGCTCGTACCCGATGAAGTCGCGTTTGAGGTAGTACAACAGCTTCTCGACCTGATACTGTGAGAGGGTTCGTGCGTCCTCCTCCAGCACCGCCGGCTCGGGGCGGGCGCTGATACCCGATCGACCGGCTGTCTGCCGGGCCGATCCGTCGTATCCGACTGCCGCCGCGACCCGGCTTCGGAGCGTGCCCAGCGCGCCCGTGTCGAGGCGGTCGAGTCCCACCCGGTCGCCGAGGCGGTCGAGATCGAACCGATCGAGGTCGAAGCGGCCGGTATCGAACCGATCGATGTCGAGTCGGTCGAGGTCGACCCGGTCGACGAGTTCGGCGAGGACCCCCTCCTCGTCCTCCTCGTAGAGGTCGTACCGGTCGAGCAGCGTCCGCGTCTCCTCGGCGATGACCTCCTCGCGGAACGCTTCGTCGCCGCCGGTGATGGCCTCGTCGGCGTACTTGATGGAGGTCCGAAGTTTTCCGGTGAGGAACTCTGCCAGGTCGGACTCGATGCGGGTCATGTACGGCTGAACCGCGTAGTACTTCACCTCGTTCTCCTTTCTCGACCGGAAGACGATCACGAACGCGTACGGTTCGTTTACCCAGTAGCGTTCCACCTCCGTGAAGTGCGTCTTCTTCGGCATGGGGACCGCCTTCTCCAGGTCGTAGCGGTTCACGAGCGTGGTCTCGCCGTCGGCCGTCGAGAAGAACGCGTCCTCGTTCAGATCCGGATTCACGTCTACGGTTCGCTCGTCGACGAGGTCGGACAGCTGTGCGGCGGTGTCCGCCCCGGCGTCCACCACGCCCTCGATACCGTCCGGGTCGAACCCCAACGCGTCCACCTTGTCCTCGTGGGTGAAAGGGATCGGTTCGTCGTCTTCGTCGGTCGGGAGGGTCCCCGCCTCGTCGCGGTAACACTGGTCGACGTAGTCGTCCCACGTGTAGTACCCCTTGAGAACCGGCACCTCGTAGAGGTTGTACCGGGCGTGACACAGGTCCCACAGCTCGTCACCGACCGCGTCGGCAGCCCACAGACGGAACCCCAACTCGTCCGGGTCGAATCCGAGGAACGTTGCGGGGTCGACGGCGACCCGCTCCCAGTCGGCGGCCGCTGGCGGGCGGGCGGGTGTCGGCTCCACGTCCTCGCCGGCGACAACCACGAAGCCGGAAACCCCGCTGTTCACGATATCGACAGCTACACCGCGTTCGCCATCGGTATCTCGTCCGCGTGTCTCACCACCGAGTCCGTCGCTGTCGGGTCCCCCGTCGTCGACCACGTCGGACCCGCCGTCGGTTACCGGATCGTCCCCGTCATCCACACCGGTGTCTTCTCGATCGGTTCGCTCGTCGCTCGCGCCCTCAATGTCGTTGTCAGTGGTCGCGTCGTCTCCGGGAGTCCCGCTGTGGTCGGTGGTTTCGTCACGGGTCGCTGGTGTGTCGTTCTCGGCGGTCCCATCCGCTTCGGCCTCCGCGTCGTGTTCGGTCGGATCCGCCGATTCGAACAGATCCGTCTCGTCGTTCGTGGGTTCACCGGCTTCGATCCCCAGTGACCTGTCCGACTCACTCTCGCCCGACGGCGACGTGGGCGCTTCCGGATCGTCGGCGGCCACGGTGTCGTCTGGGTCGCCTGCGCTCGCGTCTCCCGTCACGGCGTCGGCTTCCGCCGTGGCCGCCCGCGTCTCGGCCACGCTCGGTCGCCGGTCTTCGTACACCGCCGACCCGTTCACGACGACGTCGTCGGCGCCGATCACGAGCGTGCCGGCCTCTGGCGTGCCGTGTCCGTCGACGCGCGTTTCGCCGTCCGCTCGAAACGGCTCGTCGACCCCCGACGCTCGAACGATCGCCTGTTCTTCGTTCTCGAACCGAGCTTTCACCACGCTCGCCGGGATCGCCGGAGCCCTCGGAATCTCCTCGTACAGTGTCGTTGCCGCGTCTTCGTGCCCGTGTTCGTCGAGGAACGTCCGCCACGTGTACCGTCCGACTGCCGCCGAGCCGTCGGACGCCGGCTGCGCTACGTCGCCCCGCTCTTCGGGCGCGCACTCGGCGTCCACATCGTCCATATCCGGACCCAGCCGACGACCATTCAAAAAGGTGTCTCGCAAAACCCCGGCTTTGATAATTTCGGCGATCGGACCAGAGGGGTTTTACTCGCCGGCCCGCCGAGTGCCGCCTGTGACGAGATTACGGCGCTTGCAACGGCTGCGGGCGCTCGGCCGACTCCGCCACGCTCGGGTCCGCCGTCGGGTGCGTGACGCGCTCGCGGAGGAGCTGCTCGGGACGACGTCGAGTCTCGTCGCCGTGCTCGTGTTGACCGCGTTCATGTTTCTGATCGGCGTCGACTACTACGCGCCGACGCTCTCGACGGTTCCGACCCTCCTCTGGCCGTTGTACGCAGACTCGGCGGTCGCGGTCGCGCTCGGTGCGCTCTCGCTCGCGACGCTGCTTCCCACGGTCGGCTCCGGCGGACGGGTCGGCGACGCGCCGACGAACCGGACGCTCGCGTACCTCCATACGCTCTCGTTCGTGTGGCTCGTCCAGTTCGGCCTCTGGCCCGTCGTCTCGTTGAACCTCGCGTTCGAGGCGTACGTCACCGCCCCCGACGCGTGGATCTACTACTGGGGCGTGCTCGGGAGTCACCTGTGTTTTGTCGGACTCGCGTTACTGTTTCCGACGTTCGGGCGCACGACTCGCGGCGCACTGACGCTCGCGCTGGCGCTCGGCGTCCTCAACGTCGTCGTCGACTACGGCCTCGGGTACCACCCGCCGCTGCTGTACGAGCCCGGAGTCCCGCTCGCGACCGCGACGCTCGGAATCGCCGTCGGCTCCGTGTGGCTCGCGAACCGGTCGTTTCGACGACTCGACGGCGACACCCCCGACGATTCGTGAGTCGGCGGCGGCGGTGACGCTGTGAGTGGTCGGCAGGATCGACGGCAACCGGCTCGCTGTCGCCCCTCGATCACACCGTTGTAACGGCGGCCACCGCTGCCTCCATCGGCGGCGCGTCGAACCACGCCGTCCCGGTGTAGGCGTTCGCCCCGGCGGCGTACAGTCCTGCTACTGCCCTGATCACCTCGTCGGGGAGTTCGGTCGGTTCCACCTCACAGATCGATCGCCAGTCGTCGGTGGTGTGCTCCTCGACCGCCTCCTTCGCCGCCGAGACCGCCTCGACCCACTCCGGATGGGCACGCTTGTACCACTGCCGGATCACCTCCTTCGACACCTGTGTGCCGTCGTAAGAGAACCGGTTCTCGTCGAAGGTGCCGACCACATCGGCGACCCGGAGTTCGCCGTCGACGTACAGACACTCGATCTTCCCGTCCTCGTGGACGAACCCCGCCTCGGCGGCGTGGTCGGTGACGACCCGGTTCACGTCGCGGGCGAGGTCGGCGAGCGCGTCGACGTCGGCGGCCCCCGCGATCCGATCGGCCTCGGCGCGGGAGAGGTAGCGGTCTTGCCGCTCGTACTTCGTCGAGAACTCGACCACCGGCTCCGGGAGGTCGACGGTCTCGTCGGGCCACGCGTCGACGTCCAGCCCCACGTCTGTCGGTTCGACCCGCCGTCGAAGGCTCGAGCCGACTGGAACCGTGTTTCTGAACACGACCTCCAGCGGCACGAGGTAGTTCTTCTCGCCGGCAGCGTGAAAGGCGTCGTAGTCGTAGCCCTCGTCGGTGCCCAGGTACGGGAGATTCGGCACCTGCGTTAGTTCGATGGCCATCTCCGTCGGCGGAGCGTTTGCGTCTGCGAGCGGGACGACCGCCGCTTCGGGGTCGGTCCCCGCCTCGACTGCGGTGGGGTCGACGACACCGCGATAGTGGGTCGAGACCCCGGCGTCGGCCAGCCGCTCGAAGTTGAACGCCCCCATCGTACAGAGACTCGCGCCCTTTCGCGGGATCGTGTCGGGCATCTGTCCCCAGTCGAACACCGAGTAGGCGTCGGTGAACGCGAACCGACCACGGCCGAGGCGCGCCTCCGTCGCGGGCTCGACCACGCGAAACTCCTTGACGCTCGTCATACCGGATCCGGTGACCGCCTCCCCTATGAACCTTTCAGTTACGTGAGTACCTCGCCGGGTGAGCAGCCGGGTCGATCCACGCTCGTGTATGTCCCACCCTTCGGGGGGGTCGAACCGATCGCGAGCCCGCATCGAAAGGTCCACCCGGACCCCGCACGGATCGTGGGTATGACCGACGAACGCGAGGTCGTCGTCCTCCGGTACGGTCACCGACCGGGACGCGACGACCGGATGACGACACACGTGGGGCTGACGGCCCGCGCGCTCGGCGCGGACCGAGCGATCCTCCCCGAGAACGCGGGGCAGTCAGCCGAGACGGTACGAGACATCACCGACCGCTTCGGCGGCCCGTTCACCGTCGACCTCCGCGAGGACCAACGGGCTATCGTCCGCGAGTTCGACGGTGTCGTCGTCCACCTCACGATGTACGGCGAGCGGATCCAGACCGTCGAAGCCGCGATCCGCGACGCGGTCGGGCTCGGCGACGACGGCAGTCCGAACGCCGACCGGTCTGTCTCCCGCGATCTCCTCGTCGTCGTCGGGGGCGAGAAGGTCCCCTGGGAGCTGTACGAGCGTGCCGATTTCAACGTGGGCGTGACGAACCAGCCGCACTCGGAGGTCGCCGGTCTCGCCGTCTTCTTAGACCGACTCTTCGCGGGTGCCGAACTCGACCGCGAGTGGACGGATGCCGACCGGCGAGTCGTGCCAGAAGCCACCGGCAAGACGGTCGTCGACGTCGGCTCGGAGCCCGGCCGAGGCGAAGCGGGGGCGACCGACGGCGATACAACGGACTCGGCCGAGTCGGCAGCTGGCGGCGATGACGTGACGACCGCCGAGTGAGCCGCCGGCACTGCGGGTACACGTACGCAGCGAGGAGAGCGGCCAACACACGAACGCCGTCGAGGTAGATGTATACTCCCGCTCGGCGCAGTGAGGGGTTTATAAGTAAGTTCGTGTGATCACAGGCTCACTTTCGATCGCAACCGAGCGAGCCGGACGCGGGCCTCCTGCCTGCTGGAGCCGCGAACGCGGCCCGTCGCGTTGTCCGCCATCGAGACCAGCGAGAGCCGGTCGAGGAGCGGCGGCCAGTCGGCCGCGCCCGCGGCCTCTCTCGCGAACGCAACCGCGTTTGCGAGTCCGTCCCGCTCCGTCTGGCCCGTCCGAGCCACGACTTCGTCGGCGGCTCGCCGCTGTCCGGCGACGAACAGCTGGTCGCCGACGACGGCCGGGACCCACGCCGGCAGCAGCACCAGCCAGAGTAGCACTCCTGTTGCGGCGTAGACGGGAGCCGGGATCCCTTCTCGCTCGGGTTCGTACCCGTGAATCCGGTTGACGCGCCGATCGCTCGCGCTCCGGTCGTCGCGGTGACCGACGAGCAGGGTCGCGAGGAGGGCGACCGTCTCGACGGCGACGAGACCGGGAAGCATCGCGGTCGTGAACGCGGCCTCTCGGCGCTCGAGTCGAACGAGCGCGTGTCGGAGGGCGGCGTCACGGTCGTCCGCCGGCAGCGAGAGGAGGCGTGTCGAGACGACGAGTGTTGCGCCGCGATACCCGTCTGTAACGGCGACGTTGGCGGCCTCAGCCTCGACGACGACAACCTCGGGACGGTCGACCCCGACCGCCTCGGCGAGTTCGTCGACCCGGTACTCGACGAACGCTGCTGGGCGATCGTCGAGATCCGCGGCGGGCAGTCGGGTCAGCCGACGACCGACGAGCAGGGGACCGAGCGCCGCCGAGAACACGGGACCCACGACGACGGCCGCGAGAAGACCGGTTCGTGCTCCGGTCACGACCTCGACGCCGAGCACCGGACCGAGTAGCCACGAGAGCGGGACGAGTGGGACCGCTGCGAGGACCACAGAGGCCGCGAGGAGTCCCGCTGCCCCGACCCCGGTCCCGACGGTTCGTCGCCACCCGCGTGCCATACGCGAAACCGATGTCGTGGACGGCGTAAATGTCTGCCGGAGCCCGATTACGGGGCGGCCCTTCCGGAGGTTTTAACCTCGTTCCACCGTCACAATCAGCTAATGGCTTTTGAGGACCTGTTGAACGACCCCGTCATCCAAAAGTACCTCCACGAACTCGTGGGCCCGACGGGGATGCCGGTTGCCGCCGCCCCCCCCGACGGTGAGGTCACCGACGAGGAGCTGGCCGAGGAGCTCGGACTGGAGCTCAACGACGTTCGTCGCGCGCTGTTCATCCTCTACGAGAACGACCTCGCCACGTATCGGCGAGTTCGCGACGAGGACTCCGGCTGGCTCACGTACCTCTGGACGTTCCACTACGACAACATCCCTGAGAATCTCCAAGAAGAGATGTACCGTCTGCTCGACGCCTTAGAGGAGCGAGAGGAGTACGAGCGAACCCACGAGTTCTACCTGTGTGAGGTGTGTTCGCTTCGCTTCGAGTTCGGTGAGGCGATGGACTTCGGCTTCGAGTGCCCCGAGTGCGGCTCGCCGCTCGACGCGATGGAGAACGACCGCCTCCGTGAGGCGATGAGCCGACGCGTCGAGGAGCTCAGTGACGAGCTCAACGTGGACGTGACGGGCTGATGGTCGTCCTCGCAACCAAGTGTTACGTCGACGGGGACGCTCGCGAGCGTGCGCTCGACGGAATGCAGTCGCTCGTCGACAACGACATCGGCGAGCTCGCCGTGGACTGGCAGGTCGGCGTCCGTGACGACGAGTTCGTCCAGGTGGACGTGACGGGTGAGGACGCCACTGTCGCGCGCAACGTCCTCGCGGAGACGTGGGGGGAGATCGTCGCTCACGACGAGGGATTCGAAGCCGGTGAGACGTACGTCGGAACCCTCGAATCGTGGGACGACGATGGGTTCGTGCTCGACGCGGGCGAGCGGATCCGGATCCCGGCGGACGGGATCGGACTGGGTGTGGGCGCGCCCGCACAGGTCGTCGAACGATTCGGCCTCGTCCAGCACCTCCCGCTGACGTTCGTGTACCGAGCGGCGGACTCCGCCGACGGCGACGAAGACGCCGCGACTACCCACCGCCTCGCGGACGTGACGCGTGACCAACTGTACGACTGGCGACGGGGTCCGGGTCGGGTGAACGTCAACTCCGCGACCCGCGGAGAGGTTCGTGCGACCGTGAACCGCGCCGGCCACGCAGCCGACATCGTCACTGTCGAACGGCTCGGACTCCTAGAGCAGAGCATCGTCTGTACGGACGGAACCGATCCGCCGGGGCTGCTCGCCGCCATCGGCTCGTACCTCCCGGCCGAGATGCGCTGTGTCGTCTGAGCCGTGAACCGACGCTTCGCCCTCGCCGTCGCCTGCGTCGCGCTCCTCGCCGTGAGTGCCGGCTGTCTCGGCTACGTCACCGGCGGCGGCGAGGTCACGAACGAGACGCTCGACAGCGAGCCGCACGCCGCGTACGACTTCGAGACGGACCGGGACGCCGACTTTGATCTCGCGGCCAACGGCACGTATCGGGTCGTCTACAACGTTTCCGAGCGCGACGAGATCCGCCTGTACGAGGGAACCGTCTACGCCGGCGACCAGCCGCTGGAGTTCGAGGCGTTTCGGTACCAGTACCCTGACGGCGAGGTGATCACCGGCAGCGAGTTCCGCGCCCGCGGCGGCGAGGTCGACCGCACGCCCGACGAGACGTGGATCCGATTCGCCGACGACATGGAAGGCGGAAAGATGGCGTTCTCGGGAACAGGGTCCCCGCGGCGATTCACGTCGATCGCGTACGTTCAGGGGTCACACGCAGTGACGCTCCCGCCCGGATTCAGCACCGACGTGCCGATCGTCGGTCACGTCTCGCCGCGGAGCCACGAGATCGAGACCGTCGACGGCCGCAACCGCATCACCTGGGAGTCGGTGTCCGGGTCGTTCGTCGTCCAGTCGTATCGGGAGACTGACCTGCTGATCTTCGGTGGCATCGTCGTCATCGCGTCGATCGTCGCAATCGTCGGAACCGTCCGGTTCCGCCGGCAGTTAGACGAACTCCGGGAACGCCGCCGACAGATGGGTCTCGGGGTCTACGACGACGAGGACGACGACGAGGACGGCGGGCTTCCCTGAGCCCGGGTCTCGACCCGGCGTTCTTTTGAGTCGCCGTCGTCTCGATCGGGTATGGACGCCGCCATCGCTACCGTCGGGGACGAACTCCTCGTCGGTGACACGGAGAACACGAACGCGACGTGGCTCTGCGCTCGCCTCGCAGACCGGGGTGTCCCGGTCAGACGCGTCACCGTCGTTCCGGACGAGGTCGCCGAGATCGCCCGGGTCGTGAACGAGTATCACGCCGAGTACGACGCCGTGATCGTCACCGGCGGCCTCGGACCGACCCACGACGACGTGACGATGGAGGCGGTCGCTGCCGCGTTCGGTCGTGACGTCGTCGCGAACGACGAGGCGGCCGCGTGGCTCGCCGACCGAGGGTACAGCGCAGACGACCTCGTGAGCGGGACCACCCACCTCCCGGCCGACTGTCGGCCACTCCAGAACGACGCCGGCGTCGCCCCGGGCGCGGTCGTCGAGGATGTCTACGTCCTCCCCGGTGTTCCAGCAGAAATGAGAGCGATGTTCGAGACGGTCGCCGACGAGTTCGAGGGGGCGCCGACACACACCGTGACCGTCGACGTCGACGAGCCCGAGAGCGCGCTCATCGAGCGGTTCACCGAGCTACAGGAACGGTTCGACGTGAGTGTCGGCTCGTACCCCGGAGAGCGCGTGAGCGTGAAGATAACGGCGAGCGATCTGGAGACGGCAGAACGGGCTGCCAACTGGCTCCGAGACCACTCAGAGAGTACCGTTGCAGGGTGTGAGTGAGTCGAATCCCCCGGAGCTCGTGCGAGCGTGCACTCAAGTTCCGTCGCGCGGCGACGGCTACCGGTAGAGATACGCGACCCAAGCGACGATGAGAACGAGACTGAGAGCGATCAACGCGGCCGAGGTGGCCGCGATCGTCTCCGGCTGCAGGGTTGACAGTAGCATACCTGCGCCTTGTCAGGGTGCCATCTTAAGCGTTGATCTTCACAGAGCATCGTCGTCGGGCGTCCTCGCCGAGTGCCACCGGCGGGTGGTCGACAGGTTGGGGGCGGCCACTCTCGAACCAGCTGGTGCGTCCGGAATCCGTTAAGTGGTCGCCGACGAAAACGAGGGTATGCACGTCGGCGTCGTGATGAACCCGATCGCTGGGATGGGGGGTCGTGTCGGACTCAAAGGAACCGACGGGAAGGTCACGGAGGCTCGCGCACGCGGCGCTGAGCCGCGCGCTCCGGATCGAGCACGCCGAGCCGCAACCCGTCTCGCCGAACTCGCTCCCGACGCGACCGTTTCGACGGTCGTCGATCCGATGGGTGAATCGATCGTTCGCGACGCAGGGTTCGAACCGGCCCACGTCGTCGACCCGTTCGTCAGTGTCGCTGGCTCGGAGTCGACCACCGAGCGTGAGCCCGAATCGACGGCCGAACACACACGGGAAGCAGTTCGACACTTCCGCGACGAGGAGGTCGACCTCGTGTTGTTCGTCGGCGGCGACGGTACGGCCACAGACGTAGCGACAGCACTGGAGGGGAGTGACGTGCCGATGCTCGGGGTGCCGGCGGGAGTGAAGGTGTACTCCTCGGTGTTCGCCGTGTCGCCGGAGGACGCCGCGGAGGTCGCGGCGACGTTCTCACGGACGGAGCGCCGCGAGGTGATGGATATCGACGAGGACGCGTACCGCGAGGGAGCGGTCCACCCGGAACTGCGTGCGGTCGCGCGCGTTCCGGTCGCCGACGACCTCCAGTCGTCGAAACAGACCGCGAGTGGCACCGTCGAATCGCTGGCCTCGGGCGTTGCCGACGACATCCGTGCCCGCGACGGCGACGGCGTGACGTACGTGCTGGGCCCCGGATCGACCGTCGGCGCGATCAAAGCCGAGTTGGGGTTCACGCCCTCCCCGATCGGCGTGGACATCTGGCGGGACGGCGAGGTGGTCGTTCGAGATGCGAGCGAGGCCGAAATCCTGGCGGCGCTCGGCGAGGAGAACGTCATCGTGGTCTCGCCTATCGGCGGTCAGGGGTTCGTATTCGGCCGCGGCAATCCGCAACTCTCCCCCGCGGTGATCCGCGAGTGTGACGTGCGTGTCGTCGCCTCGCGTGCCAAACTCGACGACGTGCGCGCGCTCCGCGTCGACACCGACGACCCCGAACTGGACGCGGCGCTCGCCGGGTGGGTGAAAGTCCGCGTCGGGAAGTTCGAGACCCGGATGATGAAGATCGCGTGAGCGGAAGCACCCCGCGTCGGTTCGGGCGACTCACCGCCTCTATCGTCGCTCAGTCGAATCCGTGGATTCCTGCGGTCGTCACCTCGACGCCGTCTTCCGTGACGAGGAGCGTGTGTTCGGCCTGGCTCACGAGCGCGTCGTCGTTCTCTTTCAACACCGGGTACCCTTTCACGACGCTCGCCTGTTTCAGCCGCCGCAGCGCCATCGCCGTCCGGTCGCCGGAGAGCCACCGCGCCGCGAACGGCAGCCCGTCGAACTCGGTGATCTCCCCGAGCGCCTGCCGGGCGCGACGGTCGCGGACGCTCCGCTCCTGCTGGAGTTCGTAGATCTCCTCGGTGGTTCCCTCACCGACCTTTCCGCGCCCGTCCGTTGCGAACGGCTCGATGGCGATCGCCTGTCCGGGCTCTAATTCGACAGACCGGTCGACCCCGCGGTTCGGGACGCTCGGCTCGGTGTGTGCGTCGTACCGCTGGACCCCGTGACCCGAGAGGTTGAGCACGGGCGTGTAGCCGTACCCACGGATCACGTCCTCGATGGCTCCACCGATGACGCCGACTTCGACGCCGGGACCGGCCTCGTCGACGGCAGCTTCGAGGGCCATCTCGGCGGCTTCGACGAGCTCGTCGGTGCCCGTGTGGTCGACGGTGACCGCCGCGTCCGCGATGTACCCGTCGACGTGGACGCCGATGTCGAGACAGACCATCTCCTCGCCGAACGTCGTCTCGTCGTCGACGCCGGGCGTCGCGTGTGACGCCTCCGGGTCGACGCTGATGTTCACGGGAAACGCGATCCCGGCACCCTGCTCGCGGATGTAATCTTCCGCCCACTCGGCGACTTCGAGGTGTGTCCGGCCCGGCTCAACCATCTCGCGGGCCTCGTTCATCGCCTCAACGAGTACTGCGCCAGCCTCCCGATAGCTCTCGACCGCGTCCGCGTCGAGGGATCCGTGACTCATGGCTCACGGTTCGGGCAGTGATCGCAAAGAGGTTGCGGGAGCGGACGGCGACGTGGGTCCTCACACGGCTACCGACGATCCGGCAGCAAACGTTCACAGCGGTAACAGCGCGGAAGCCCACTGCTTTAGCCGTCCTCAGAACGCGGAGCGTTCTGATGTGCCAGTCAGAAATCGTAGATTTCTGACGACGTGGGAGGAAGCG
>JARVCL010000089.1:0-12402 GCA_040405695.1 Halorubrum sp.
GCGGTCCGAGACGTGTGGCCGGCGGGAAAACCCGTGTTCGTCCGGATCTCCGCGACCGACTGGATCGACGACCGCGACTCGTGGGACGTCGACGACTCCGTTCGACTCGCTCCGCTACTCGCGGACGCCGGCGCGGACCTGATCGACGTGTCTGGCGGCGGGATCCACCCCGACCAGCAGTTACCGACCACCGGCTCTGGCTACCAAGTGCCGTACGCGGAGGCGATCCGCGAGGAGACCGAAGTTCCGGTCGCCGCGGTCGGCAAGATTACGGAGCCAGCTCACGCCGACGCGTTGGTCCGAAACGGTCGGACCGACCTTGTCGCGCTCGGCCGCGAGCTGCTTCGGCGACCCTACTGGCCGCTGGAGGCCGCCCACGAGCTCGGTGCCGACATCGAGTGGCCCGTGCAGTATCGCCGCGGTCGGTTCGAGTGACAGCTGCGACTCGTGCTGTAGGGACCGCCGGCACGCCTCCGTTCGTCGGGGAGCCGCTGCCGGGTGAGGCTGTCGAGAGGGGGTCGCCGCTGAGGACGCGCTGACTGGGTTTTTACCTCCCGACACCGTACAGGCGGACATGAGTTCCCGCGACCGACCGCGAGACGACGACCTCGAGGAGCGCCTCGACGAGCTCGAGGACGTTCTTTCCGAGCTCCGTTCTGATCTTCGGGCGAGCGAGCGCGATCGACGGCGGTTCCCGCGGTCGTCCGCGCCGCGCCGGAACGACGAGCCAAACCGAGATCGGGATCGGGAGTCACGCCGCGAACAGGACTCCCGCCGCACTGACGACCGGCGAACGGACGATTCGTCGAACCTACCACGACCGCCGCGAATCTCCGAGCTCGTCCGATTCACCGAGCAGTACACCATCCCGACCGTCATCGCGCTGTTGGAAACCGCGATCAAGTCGTTGAAGCTGGTGCAGGGGGCGCTCCGACTGCTCGATCCGAACCGCGACCCACGCGAGATCACGGGGGGGACAGGAGACCGACTGAGCGAGGTCCGTGACGAGGCAACGGAGGGGCTCGCGCGGTCGCTCTCCGAGCTCCGGACCGCGCTCACGGAAGCAGACCTCCCCGAGGAGGCAGCCTCACGCTCGATCATTCAGGAGGCGCGCGACCTCACCGCGGAGATAGAGGCACGGATCGAAGAGGGACGGCAGCAGGCGGACGCCGCCCGGGATCCGAACCGTCGCGACCGAAACGACCGGGACCGTGGTCGACGACGTGACGACCCCGACCGGCGGCGTGACGACCGTGACCGGCCAGCAGAGACGAGACGGCGCGACGACCGTGACCGGCGAGAGAGCGACGACCGGCGCGGCCGCCAAGACGACGCGGTCCGAATCGACGTTACCGACCCTGATACGGATCGGGACGGGAGCCGTGACGCGGCCGACGAGGAAGCGGAAACGGAGGTGGGTGGTGACGACACGCCCGATGTCGACGTCGAGTCAGAGCTCGACTCGATCAAACGCCAGCTCGGCGCGGCCGACGACGCCAACGCAGACGGCCCAGCCAACAACGCTGACGCGGACGGTCCGGCCGACGACGTCGACACGCCGGAAAGCACGGGCGAGGGCGAGGACGACCCCGATCACGACACGCCGTAGGTGGCGTCGGTCGCGCTCGACCGGGGACTTCAGTTCACCACTCGGCGCCGAGATGAGTAGCCACGCGCTCGGCCGAGTCGAGCAGCAGCGCGTCGTCGTCGGTGAACACCTCGAGCGCGACGGTACCGTCGAAGCCGTCGAGTTCTGCGCTCACCAGTTCGTAGTCGACCTCACCTGCCCCGACGGGGATGTGTGTATCGCCGCGACGACGCACGTCGTGACAGTGAAGGTGTGAGACACGGTCGGCGTGGCTCCGGAGGAACCGGCGAATCGCCTTGTTACCACCCTCCATGTACGCGTGACCGACGTCGAAACAGATTGGCGTGTCGGTCTCGCGGGCGATGTCGCCGAGCACGGAGAGCTGTAATCCTTTGTGCTGGTGGCCGACGTTCTCGACGACGACTTCGACCCCCGCGTCTCGTCCCGCTTCGGCGACGCGGGCGAGCTGGTCGGCTGCGACGTCGCGGAAGTCGACGTCGTCGCGGTCGGCGGAGGTGGCGTGTAACACCGCCTTCTCCGCACCGAGGTCACCGGCCGTTTTCAGCAGCCGTCGCTGATAGGCAACGATGGCGTCGTTGACTTCGTCGGCGTAGCTGGTCAACAGCTGTGTGTACGGCAGATGGATCAGCAGGTCACGGCCGTCGAGTGCCCGCTCGAGCCGGTCGGGATCGATCGACTCCGGTGGGAGACTCGATGCACCCACGCCGAGTTCGACGAAGTCGAACGTGGACGGCGACGTCGCCAGCCGATCGATATCGACACCGACGGTGAGTCCGATGTCCATATCGTCCGTCTGGATCGCCTTGGGCTTAAAAGGGTACGCCACGAGACGAACGGCTTCGCGTTTCGTTCCGGCGCATTTCTGGTATGAGTATTTTTAACATGAGGAAGGCGGTACACACGGTCGCCTTCCCCCAATGTCCTCGGTCGACGGTCCGCCACAGTTCGAGAACATCGACTGGGAGAGCCACCAGCGGACACGTCGATACGCGACCGCCGAACGGATCACCCTCGTCGCTGGTCTGGCCGCGATGGGCGTGCTCAGCGGTGGGGAGGCCGTCGAGAGCCTCCCGACGCTCTTCGGTGTTCATCGGCTGGAACTCGTCGACTGGGTGTTTCTCCTCGCGGCGGTCGTCGTGCTCGCGTACGGCGTCGTGCCCCTCGGACGGATCGCGAGCGAACGGCTCACACCCGCCGCGTTCGCCAGCTATCCCGCGGCAACCGTCGCCGGCGGGTTCGTGCTCGCGCTCACCGTCGTCGGACTGGTCGGACCGCTCGTGACCGGCTACGCACCGTTGCGATTTCAGCACGCCTTTCACCCTCCGGTCGGCTTCACGAGTTCCGTTCCCCCGAGCGAGTGTCTCGGCGTCGAGACTGGTGAGCCGTTCGAGCGGCGTTGTCACAGTGCTTGGGAGTATCCGCTCGGGACGAACGAGCGGGGCCATCCGATGGGGTTCCTCCTGATCGAGGGGGCGCGCGTCGCGACGTACGTCATCGTCATCGCGCTGGCGTTCATCGTCCCCGCAGCGACCGCTGTCGGAGTCGTCGCCGGGATTCGTGGCGGTGTCGTCGACGACGTGCTGAGCTCGTACGTCGACGTCCAGTTGTGTCTGCCGGCTATCCTCGTGTACTTCATCGGATACGCGTACTGGGGTCCATCGCTGCTGTTACTGCTCGCGACGTTCGGCGTGTTGAGCTGGGGAGGAATCGCCCGACTCGTCCGTAGCGAGGTAATACAGAGACGCGAGGACGGACACGTGCTCGTCGCTCGAAGCCTCGGCGCGTCCGAGTCGTACGTCGCACGCACACACATCTTGCCCAACAGCACGAACACGCTCGTGCCGGCGACGTTCCAGCTATTGGCGCTGTTCGTGCTGATCGAAGCTGGGGTCGCCTTCCTTGGCTTCCACCAGCTCGAGACGTACTCGTGGGGGTCGACGATCAGCGAGTCGATAAACGCAGAAGTAGCCGGACAGCTCCAGAACCGCGCCGACCATCCGGCGTATCAGATCTGGTGGGTGTCGGCGCTGCCTGCAGCTGCGCTGACGGCGACACTCATCGCGTTCAAGATGCTCGGAGACGGAATGCGTGACGCGCTTGACCCACGGAGTGAGCGCTGATGACTGACACTCGGGACACTGACGGACTGCTGTCGGTTCGAGACCTTCGAACGCACATCGACACCGGTGACGGACGGCTCCACGCCGTCGATGGGGTAAGCTTCGACGTCGACGCCGGCGAAACCGTGTGTCTCGTCGGCGAATCCGGCAGCGGAAAGAGCGTCACCTGCGAGTCGATGACCGGGCTCGTCCCGTCGCCACCGGCCGACGTCGTCGGCGGTACCGTGACGTTCGACAGCGAGTCACTCCTCGGTCGTCCGGACCGCGAACTCCGTGTGATCAGGGGTGACCGAATCGCTCACGTGTTCCAGAACCCACAGCGCGCGCTCGATCCCGTCTACACCGTGGGCGAGCAGGTGACCGAACCGATCGAGATACACGGGACGGCGACGGACACGACACCGCGAGCGCGGGCGGTCGAACTCCTCCGTCGGGTCGGGATTCCACGGGCGAGCGAACGAGTCGACGACTACCCTCACGAGTTCTCCGGCGGGATGCAACAGCGAGTCGCGATCGCGATCGCGTTGGCCGCAGACCCGGAGCTGATCGTCGCCGACGAGCCGACGACAGCGGTCGATGTCACCGTGCAGGCACGGCTCATCGACCTGTTTCGACAGCTAACCGACGGCGGTACCGCTCTCCTCCTCGTCACCCACGACCTGCGGGTCACCGCGTCGCTCGCGGACCGCGTGCTCGTGATGTACGGCGGAACGATCCTCGAACGCGGGCCGGTCGAAGAGCTGTTCGCGATGCCGGCCCACCCGTACACGCAAGCGCTGTTCGGGAGCTACGACGAGAGACGTCGGTCAGCTGACTCACGACCTGCACGCGGCGACGTGCCGACGGACGGCTGTCGGTTCCGGGGAGCGTGTCCGTACGCTGTCGACGCGTGTCACGGTGGGAACCAGCCGGCGTTCCACGCGGTTGAGAACGGGGCGACTCACCACGCGTCCTGCGTCCACTACCGTCCCAGCGGCGATCCGTCCGCGATCCGTGCCGCCGCGGCCGCATCGTCGCCGACCGCCGAGCAGTCACCCGAAGCATCGAAACGAAGAATACGTGGCGACGACGCGAGCACGGAAGGGTTCGAGTCAGCCCGCCCAGAGCCGGAGCCAGAGGGTGACGGCGATGAGTGACGATCCCCTGTTATCTGTCCGGGACCTCGAGACTCACTACCCGATTACGAAGGGCTGGCTCCGGCGAGAGGTCGGTCGAGTGCGCGCCGTCGACGGCATCTCTTTCGATCTGGCTCGCGGCGAGACCCTCGGACTGGTCGGTGAGTCGGGCAGCGGAAAGACGACCGCCGCACACTCGATTCTGGGGATCGAGACGCCGACCGGCGGAGAGATCCGGTTCGACGGGATCCCGGTCGGCGAGCGATCAGGAGAGTCGCTGCGGGCGTTCCGCCGCCGTGTCCAACTCGTCGTCCAAGACCCGAACGACGCGTTGAATCCACGAATGTCGGTCGGCGAAGCGGTAGCAGAGCCGCTTCGAATACACGGGTTCGACGAGCCCGACCGGCGTCAGGCGATAGTCGAGGACCTGCTCGAACGCGTCGGGCTCTCCGCGTCGGACCACGATCGGTACCCGCACGAGTTCTCCGGGGGAGAAAAACAGCGGATCTCGATCGCTCGGGCGCTGATCGTGAGTCCGGACCTCATCGTCGCCGACGAGCCGACGAGCGCCTTAGACGCTCGCGTCCGGGCGGACATCCTCGACCTCCTCGATACCGTACGCCGGGAGTTCGACGTCGCGGTGTTGTTCATCAGCCACGACCTCG
Organism: Halorubrum sp.; assembly: GCA_040405695.1. Lineage (GTDB taxonomy): Archaea > Halobacteriota > Halobacteria > Halobacteriales > Haloferacaceae > Halorubrum. The sequence goes on from JARVCL010000089.1 coordinate 5,510, forward strand.
ACGTCGTCAGACGCTTTTGTGACCGCGTGGTCGTGATGTACCTCGGCGAACTCGTCGAGCGAGGCCCGACCGACGCGGTGTTCGACGACCCGGCGCACCCGTACACGCAGGTTCTCCGGTCGTCGGTGCCGGCGCTCGACCCCACGGATCGGGCGCTCGGACGACCACTCACCGAAACCGTGCCCGAGCCGAGTGACCCACCGAGCGGCTGTCGGTTCCATCCTCGCTGTCCGGCGGTGATACCACCGGCTGCCATCGAGCTGTCACAGGAGACGTGGCGGTCGGTCGCCGCGTTCCGATTCACCGTGCAGGCCGGTGAACTCCCACCGACCATCGCCCCCGATCGCAACGCGAGCGGAGCGGTCACGCCAGACGCGGTACGGAAGGCGTTCGGCTTGCCAGACCCGATCCCCGACGAGACGGTGGAGGAGGTAATTCGACGGGCCGCGGCGGCGCTCGCCGACGGGGACGCCGACCGCGCGAACGAACTCCTCTCGGAAGGAGTACCGACGGTCTGTGAGTCGACTGCGCCGAAAACGGTTACACGAAACGAAGGACAGAGCGTACAGTGTCTCCGATACGACCCGTCGATCGATGCCGAGCCGATCGCCGACGGTACGACGGGAGGATCGACCGGAGAGTAGCCGACGCGATCGAGCCGCCGCTACCGGAGGATCCGAACCGTCGTCTCCGCTGTTAACCCCTTCGACGCCGCGTCAGCAGTGTTTATCGCCGCGCCGATGGTGTACTCGCCAGGAGTTGCCGGCTCCCACTCCGTGTCGGTGACCCGGAACAGTTGATCCCAGCGTTTCTGGAACCGCTTGCACTCGCCGCGGTCGAACTCGAACTGCCCCGCTTCGTCCGGCGGATCGCGCAGCGACACCGCGGAGGCCTCCACGTTGCCATCGACGCTCCACGTCCACAACAGCGGCGACTCGGTCGGAATAGACACGGGAAACGGGACGTGGTTCCGGATCGTGACCGTGAACGGGATCGACTCGCCTTCAGGGTACTCCGTTTCAGGTGTCGTCACGTCGACGGAGACGAACCGGTGTCTGAGCCCGCGCGGAACGAACAGGTCGCTGAGCGTCGACGACGGAACCGATCGTAAAGCTTGGAGCTTCGTCTCTCGCTCGATTTCGTTCGGTGACCCAGGCTCCTCGTCGTCGCGGTGGAGCGCGTCCGACTCGTATATCCGTCGCATCAGCTGTTCTACGTGGTCGAGAGAAATAAATAACCGTAACGCGGTCGGCTCTGCGTGAATTCGTGGAACACGATCGTGAGCGGCACAATCGAGCGTTGAGTGTCAAAACAACCGCGCTGTCGTCTCAGTCGTCCGCGCTTCCACGATCTGAGGCGGCCTCCGTCGTCAGCGCGGTACGGAACGTGTTCGACGTCTCGTCGAACCGGTCGTCGTACCGAATACACGCGATGTCGTGTTCCGGTCCAGCTGGGTAGTGCTCTGGGTGGTGCTCTTCACACGGGGAGGTGAACGCCTCCTCGAGCTGTTCGGCAGCCGCCTCGATCTGGTCGTCGTGGAGCGCGTCGATCGCCTCGGTCACCGCGCGTTCGGCCTCGGTGTCCCCGAGTGTCGCTGGAAGGTCGAACTCGGTGCGAACCATCTCGGCGAACACCTGTCGGGACGCCTCCGTCGCCTCCGTTCGCGCCCCCGTCTCGTCTTCGGCCAGCTCTGCGGTGACGGAGCCGACGGAATCCGCCTGTCGCGTGCGGAGCTTGAAATCCATGATCGAGCGCCACACGTCCTGTGAGAGGTCGTAGTCGGCGTCCGGGATCACCTTCGGGCACCGCGTGTGGAACCGGCAGCCCGAAGGGGGATCGAGCGGCGACGGAACCGTTCCAGTGAGGAAGATCTGATCACCTTCCCAGAGCGGATCCGGTTCGGGGATCGCCGAGAGCAACGCCTCGGAGTAGGGGTGATACGGCGGCTCAAACACGGCGTCGGCTGGGCCCATCTCGGCGATTTCGCCGAGATACATCACCGCGATTCGGTCGGAGATGTGTTCAACCACACTGAGGTCGTGTGCGATGAAGATGTACGAGAGTCCGAACTCCTCCTGGAGGTCTTCGAGCAGATTGAGGATCTGCGCTTGGACGCTCACGTCGAGTGCGGACACCGGCTCGTCACAGACGATGACCTCGGGGTCGACCGCGAGCGCGCGAGCGATGCCGATTCGCTGACGCTGGCCGCCGGAGAACTCGTGGGGATACCGGTTCGCGTGGCTCGGATTCAGCCCGACAGTCTCTAACAGCTCGTATATCCGCTCTTTCCGCGCATCTCCGCTCGCAATGTCGTGGATGTCGAGCGGCTCACCGATGATGTCACCGACGGTGAGTCGCGGGTTCAGACTGGAGAACGGGTCCTGAAAGATGTACTGAATGTCTTTCCGGACATCGCGTAGCTCCGAGTTCGAGAACTCAGTGAGGTCCTGCCCTTTGAAGTACACCGAGCCGCCGGTCGGCTCGATCAGACGAAGCATGCTCCGACCGAGCGACGTTTTTCCACAGCCGGACTCGCCGACGACGCCGAGGGTCTCTCCCTCGTAGAGTTCGAGGTCGACGCCATCGACCGCCTTTACCCACTGTGATTTGCCGAGGAGCTTGTCGATGAGCCCACCGGTCGAGTCGTAGTACTTTTCGAGACCGTCCACCCTGAGGATCGGCTCGTCCGCGCTACTCACGTGAACCACCCTCCACGTACTGTCGGACCGTCTCGTCGACCGGTCCATCGACCTCAACCGTGTAGTCGAGCCCGTTCGTGAGCCCCTCCGTGTACTCCAGACAGGCGGCCGCACGCTCCGTCTCGATGTCGGCCTCTCGATCCGTCTCTAGGTCGATCAACGGCGGCTCCGTTCGCGTGCACTTCTCTTCGGCGAACGGACACCGAGGGTGGAAGCTACACCCCGACGGAAGTTCGACCAGATCTGGCATGGTACCGGGAATAGTCTGTAGTCGCTCGCGGGAGTCACCCACTCGGGGGATCGAGCTCATCAGCCCGACCGTGTAGGGGTGTTTGGGGTCGTAGTACAGCTCTTCGACCGGAGATTTCTCGACCGGCTTCCCGGCGTACATCACCATGACCCGGTCACATACCTGCGCGATAACGCCGAGGTCGTGGGTGATGAGCTGGATCGCGACGCCGAAGTCGTCCGCGAGTTCACTGAGTTCGTCGAGGATCTGTGCCTCGATCGTGACATCGAGCGCGGTCGTCGGCTCGTCGGCGACGATGAGGTCCGGGTCACACGACAGCGCCATCGCGATGATCGCCCGCTGTTGCATCCCCCCGGAGAACTCGTGGGGATAATCCGAGAACCGCTCTTCGGCCTCGGGGATTCCGACGCGGTCGAGGAGCTGGATCGTTCGCGCTCGTGCCTCTGCCGAACTGTACCCCATGTGGTGTTCGATCGCCTCGGCGATCTGTTCGCCGACGGTGTACACCGGGTTCAACGCAGTCTGGGCGTCTTGGAAGATCATCGCGATCTCGTTGCCCCGGATCGATCGAACCGCTTCTTCGGACATCTCGAGGAGATTCTCCCCTTTGAACCGGACCTCGCCGCTCTCGATCCGTCCGGGACTCTCGATGAGCCGGAGAACCGACAGCGCCGTGACGCTCTTGCCGGCACCGCTCTCGCCGACCACGCCGAACTTCTCCCCGCTGTCGATCCGGTACGAGAGTCCATCGACGGCAGTGACGACGCCCTCCTGTGTGTAGAACCTGACTGTCAGGTCCTCGACTTCGAGGAGCGCCATCAGTCGTCACCCCCGCGGCCGACGCCCGTTTGGTTCGCGTCCAATGCGTCGTTGATACCGTCGCCGATGAGGTTCATCGCCATCACGAAAGTGAAGATAGCTGCGCCGGGATACACGGTTGCCCACCAGGGGATCTGCCCGCCGGGCCCCTGGATCAGTGTTTCACGCGTCTCGTCGAGCATCGTCCCCCACTCGGCGGTGCTCGGGTCCATTCCCAGTCCCAAGAAACCGAGTGCGGCGACGCCGATCACGACCGTGCCGATGTTGAGCGACGCGAGCACGATGAGCGGCGGCATCGCGTTGGGTGCGATGTGTCTGAACACGACCGATCGGTCACGCGCGCCGAGCGCCTTCGCCGCCATCACGTACTCGTTCTCCTTGATCTTCAGCACCTCGCCGCGGACGAGCCGGCCGTAGCCCGCCCAGCCGAAGAGGCTGAACGCCAACACGAGCTGCCAGTAGCCGCCGCCGAGGATAGCGACGATGATGAGCGCCAGAATCAGGCCGGGAAACGCAAAGATGGTGTCGACGATCCGCATCATCACTTCGTCGACGTTCCCGCCGTAGTAGCCGGAAATGGCCCCGTATATTAGCCCGAACGACGCCGTCAGCCCGACGACGATGAAGCCGATCGAGATACTGTATCGTCCACCGACCAAGATCCGGGAGAACAGGTCACGCCCGGAGCCGTCGATACCCATCGGATACTGCCACGACGGCGGGTCGTAGATCCCGACGTTCGGATCGACGGAGAAGTAGATGATAGTCGTCGGGTCGTACGGCGCGAGCGAGAACGGCTGTACGACGTAGCCGCCCACTTCGATGGGGCGAGCGAAGATCGCGACGAGCGACATCAGTGCCACGACGACGAGCGCTCCCATCGCCGAACGGTTCCGCATGAACCGCTGGAGGCCACGCCGCCAGCGGCTGATCGGTTCTCCGCTCGTCTCACCCGTCCAGTCGGAGAGGGGTTCGCGCTCGCGGACACGGTCGGCGTCGAATCCGGAGACGCGGATCCGACCACGCTCCTCTGCTTGGTTGTCGGTGTCAGTCATATCTGATCCTCGGATCGAGTGCGGCGTACAGGATGTCCGCAATGAGGTTCGCGATGATGACGAAGAAGCCGGTGAACAGCGTGATCGCCATCACGACGTTGATCTCTCGCTGGTTGATCGCCTGGATGAACTCGAAGCCGAGCCCGGGCCAGTTGAACACGGTCTCGACGACGACGGACCCAGCCACGATCCCCGCAGTCAGGGTCGCAGCGAGCGTCACGACGGAGATGAGCGAGTTCCGGAGCACGTGTTTGAAGACGACCGTTCGCTCGGGGAGCCCCTTCGCCCGAGCGGCGGTGACGTACTCCTTGTTCAGCTCCTCGGCCATCGAAGTCCGCATCACCCGCATGATACTCGCAGCCGATGCCGTCCCGATGGTGATCCCCGGAAGGATGAGATACCAGAGCATCTCTGGGTGATACAGCGGCAAGCGTGACGGCGGCAGCACCGGAAAGAGTCCGATGTACAGCGAGAAGACCAGAATCAGCATCAGGCCGAGCCAGAAGTTCGGAATCGAGATGCCCGAGAGCGCGATGAAGCGGCTCACGGTGTCGCCGAGGCGGTCCTTGTTGACCGCCGCGTAGATACCGGTCGGAATGGCGACGACGAGTGCGAACACCCAGCCGAAGATGCCGAGCGCGATCGTCTCGGGGAGACGCCGCCAGACGATAGCAGAGACGTCACGTCCCGTGCGGAGCTCTTGGCCGAAGTCACCGACCATCACGTTCGAGATCCACGTCAGGTACTGCTCGTAGACGGGACCAGAAAGTCCCCATCGCTCCCGGAGTTGTGCCTCTTCGGCCGGAGAGACGTCCGGGTTCAACGCGACCAGCTGTGAGATCGGGTCGCCGGGCGTCAGGTGAAACAGCCCGAACGTGATCACGGACACGCCGAACAGGATCGGGATCACCGATAGTACGCGTTTCAGTATGAAACGTTGGAGGCTCATCGTCGCTCACTCATCGTGGTAAGTCATGTATCGTGGTTAGGTGGTTGTAGGTTGGTTCGACCGGGAAGACGAGGGTGAGAGCCGCTCCTCGTTACCGGTTCAGCTCGATGAACTGTTCATCCTGTGGCGAGAACAGGTTGTAGCTGAAGATCCCCTCGTTGAACGGCCACATGTTGAACCCCTCGACATCCGTGTTCGTCACGGCAGTAGCGAGATCGAAGTGCGTGATGGAACTGTACGACTCCTCGGCGAGGATTTGCCAGATTTGGTCGTACCGTTCCGCACGCAGCTGCGAATCCTCGGCGACATCGGTGCCGAACCGAGCCGTGTCGAGGAGCTCGTCGATCTCGGGATCAGAGATCCCCGTGAGGTTACAACACGCACCGATGTTCGAGCTGTGGTGGAGCGCGTCACAGAAGCTGTGAGGGTTGAACGTTCCCGACAGCCCGATACAGGGGATGATCGTCTCCTCTTGATTGGCTGGATACTCCGGATCGAGGACCCGGCCGACGTACGTGTTCCACTCGTACGTTTCGACTTGGGTCTCGAAGAAGCCGCTCTGTTCCATCGATTCGGCGATGAGCTCGACCAGCTGGACGCGGTCGTCGTTGTCCGCGTTGACCTCAAGCTGAACCTCCAGCGGGAATAGGTCGTCGTCGTGCTCTTCTCCAACTTCGTTGAGCAGGTCTGCTGCACGTTCCGTGTCGAACTCGTTTAGCGGCCGGATCTCCGATTCGAGTGCGTCGTGATCGACCGTCCCGGACCCGTGTGCGAGTTCGGGAAGGTCGGTCCACGCCGGGCGGGCCCACCCGTTCAAGACGTTGTCGACGATCTGTTGGCGGGGAACCAGATGGTTGACTGCCCGTCGGACACGACGGTCGTCGAACGGCTCGTCGTCTACGGGGTACTGAATGTACTCGTACCCGCCGGTCTCGACACCGTGGACAAGGAAGCCGTCGTCGGCGTCGAAGTCGTCGAGCGTTCCGGTCGCGAGCCCGTACGTGACGTCGAGTTCGTCGTTCTGCCGCCTACGGGCTCGCGATTCTCGTCGCGATCGTCCTGATGGCCGTCGCCGGCACGACGACCGGGATCGCGTTCGGGCTCGGCGTGCTCGTCTCATA
>JARVCL010000090.1:0-41764 GCA_040405695.1 Halorubrum sp.
GTCGAATACACGCGTGCACGACAAGAAGTCCGTAATCGGCATCATCCGTGTTCGCTACCGCCTACGTCACGATCCTACTTCAACGTTCAAAGCTGAGTCAGCTCTATGTCGAACGACTCGCGTGTCAGGCCCAGATCTCTGTCGCTCCATCCACTGGATCTGAACTCTGTTCCAGTTATTGAAGACGCGGCCGTTATGAGTGAGTCGATAAGTGGTGTCCCGACGCCGACTCGGTCTGCCATCTCCGACATCGGGACGAGGCCGTACGGGATGTCCTCGTGGTAGAACCGGTGGTCGACCGACTCTGGAGCACGGATCGATTTGTTCGGCTCGCTCTCTCTTAAGATGCGGAGAAATGACTCGCTCTCTCCGGCCTCAGAGGAGGTGGAACCTATCTCCGCGAACAACTCGGGAAACGGCTGCAGGTCGAGGCCCAACTCGTCTCCAATTGCCAGTCGTTCGTCGTCTACTCGGGACATAACGTTCGCCACTGCGGGGGTGGCACCGTCGTAGTAAAACCGGAAATCGCCACCCGTCGCCTCAATCCACGCGGCCGAAAGCACCGCGCCCGGAGGGTGTAACACCGCGTTCACGTTACACAGCGAGGTGTGGAGTACGCTCGAAACTGGAGTAATATCCGGATAGAGCTGCTCGATGTCCAGTTCGGTGGTCTCGGAACCCGACCCCGATATTGTGCCACACCGGACGTTTTCCACTTTTGAGGAGACGTGAACGTGGTCCTCTCCGCGCTTTCGGCAGATGTATGTCAGCGTGTTGGTCTCAGATATGCGTGGAATCGGGTCTTTCTTGCGGGACCGGAACATTTCGTGGAACAGCAGCGCCCCACCAGTACTCCCGGGATTGAGCAGTATTGGTGTGTCCGTGACGAGCCCTGATAGATCGGCTGCGAGGGATTCGAACGCCGTCGCTGGGAGCACCACGACGATGACATCGGCGCCCTCGACGACCGTCGCTAGGTCGCACGTGATAACGGGTATCGAGACAAACCCCTCGCCGATCGCTCCGCTGAACTCGATACCGCCACGATCATCTATCGCGGCGATCGTCTCGTACGACCGGTTGTACAGCTGTACTCGATGACCGTCCGTCTGTAGATCGGCGGCGGCTGCGAACCCGCCGTTTCCCCCGCCGATTACTGCAACCGTGGCCATGGATCACTCGATGCTGTACTCGGCGATCTTCGATTCGTCGACCGTGATCCCGAGACCGGGGCCCGACGGAACAAGGACCTCGCCGTCCTCGTAAGTAAACGGTTCTTCCACGATATCGTCCTCGTAGTACACACCGGCGATCTCTCCGTCATACGCCTCGGCCGGACGGTTCACCGGCGTAACGCTCGCCATCCCGGCGATCGACACGGCAGCACCGAGGTGGAGATTGGCGGCGTTCCCGATTCCCATCTCGATCGATCCGCCGATATCACACCGCATCCCGACGGCCTCACCGACGACTCCGACCCGGTGGGCCCTGTGAAGCCCGCCGGGCTTTGTGACGTACAACGAGAACAGCTCCGCGGCGTTTCGTTCGTCGAGCTCGAGCACGCTCTGTGGTGTCCAAGCCCCCTCGTCGGCCATGATCGGTACGCGTACCTTATCAGCAACGACAGCCAGGTCGTCACGGTCCGCAACCGGCTGTTCCATGTACGCGATGTCGTACTCTTCCATGCGTCGGGTCACATCGATCGCTTTCGAGCGGAGTTCGTATCCCTCGTTTGCGTCGATACGGATCGTGACTTCCCGTCCGAGAGTCTCGCGGAGTCGTCGTACGAGCTCCACGTCCCGCTCCGCGTCGATTCCCGCTTTCATTTTGATCGTGGTCACTCCCTCACCGACCGCCCGTTCGGCTTCGGCGACCGCTTCGTCGTTGTCCATGATGCCGAGACTGTGTGCGACGGGTATCCTGTCCCGATGGGCGCCACCGAGGAGCTCGTACACCGGAACGCCGAGCTGCTTCCCAGCCAGATCGTGTAACGCGATGTCGATCGCCGCCTTCGCGTACGGGTGTCCTTTCACCTTCTGGTCCATCTCGTCGTTGATCGGCCCTATCGACAGCGGCGAACGTCCCTCAATCACCGGGAAGAGATAGTCATCAATGATGCTTCTGGCTGTTTTGGGTGACTCACCGTAGTACTTCATGTGTGCGCCCCCCCACGTCGTAATTGGCGGGGTCTCTCCCCATCCAACGAGTCCGGTATCGGTTTCGAGACGAACGATCAGATGTGATCCGATCGACGTTTCCATCTTGCTCGCCCAGTTGTGGGTTCGACGCTCTGGCAGTTTGACGAAGTGGTGATCAATGTGTTCAATCCGCATACAAGCACATCAGTCGGATGTGACTTAGTTGTGCCGCCCGCCATCGACACGACTCATCGGCGTCAAACCGACTGCCCATGGTATCTTATGTCACCCGTTCAAAACGCTTTTATATACCGAGACCGCCGGTTATCTTGAGGACAGCTCCCTCGCACACCCATGCCCGTTGTAAGCGTCAAAATGTACGAAGGCCGAACCACCGAACAGAAACAAGCGATTGTGGAGGGGATAACGGAAACGATGGTTGACCACGCCGGCGCGAACCCGGAGACTCTTCACGTCGTGATAGAGGACGTGCCGGAGGACAGCTGGGGACGGAACGGAAAGCTCGGCATCCACCGGGAGGACTGACTATGGGAGATGGTATCGGCCACGTCTCACACCTCCTGTTACAAACGAGCGATCTGAATCGACTCGAAGCGTTCTACACTGATGTCATTGGCTTTTCGGTGAAGAAACGCGAGCGCTTCGGTGACGACCAGCCGCTCGTCGTCATGCACGAGCGTCTCGGTCTCACCGAGATCCCGCCAGCGGATGCCAGCGACGATCGCATCGTTGAGCACGTCGCGTTCCAGATTGATGACATCGACGGACTCGTAGAGTCACTACACCAGCACGACGTGGAAATTGACGACGGACCGAAGTCGACGAGTTATGGTACATCGGTATACTTCTTCGATCCTGACGGGAACCGGATCGAATGTCACGACTGACCCGCACGACGTCACGATGACCCGCACGACCATACCGCGCCCGCACGCAACGGCGTTACAGAGCACAAAAGCAGATCACTAATTCATGTACACACCGGACGACAAACGATTCATCGGCGCTGACGAACCGACTCAAACGACGCGACTCGACGGCGTCACTGCCGCCGTCATCGGCGGTGACGGGAGAGAACTCGAATACCTCAGGGGGCTGAAAGCTGACGGTGCCGAACTGCGGGCATGTGGCTGTCTGCCAGAGGCTGAAGAGATCATGGGACACCCCCAAACGGAGACGGCCGCGGAAGCCGTCGCGGGTGCGGACATCGTGCTAACGACTGTCGTCTACATCACCGAGGACGGGTATATATACACTCCTGAGTGGGAAGGTGAGATACACCAGTCCGCCTTCGAGCACATAGACCCTGGCGCGACGCTGTACATCGGAACGAGCACGGATGAGATCGACTCAATCGCGGACGACGTGGGATTCACTGTGACCGAATACGGGGACGACGACGAGCTCATGCTTCTCCGTGCGCCCACGATCGTCGAGGGCGCACTCAAAATCGCGATCGAGAACACGGACATCTCCATTCACGACTCGAACTCCGTCGTCATGGGATTCGGCCGAATGGGGTTCGCAATGGCTCGTGCGCTCGTTCCGCTCGGCGCCGATACGACGGTACTAGCTCGTGACAGAGCACAGCTAGCTCGAGCGCGCGAGTTAGGTGCGCAGCCGGTGCTACTCGAACACAAAACCAACGTGCTGGCCGATGCGGAGATCGTCTTCAACACAATACCCGTCGAACTATTGGATCGCGAGACGCTCGAAGCGATGAACAAAAAGCCCGTCATCGTCGATCTCTCCAGTGTTCCCGGTGGGACCGACTTCGACGCCGCGGAGGAGCTGGGAATCACGGCGATCCTCGCTCGAGGACTCGGCGGGCGAGCACCGAAGACGGCCGGACGCAGCCAGTGGCAGGGTATCAGGCGAATGATCCTCGAAGCCGGCGACATCTGATCCGCACGACCGCTCAGTTCACAATTGGAAGCGAAGCGGCGGCATCGGTCAGCTTTTCGAACCCGTCGTCGGTGACTACCACTTCATCCTCAATCAGGAAGCCGCCGGATCCAAGCTCGTTGTACGGCGGTTCGATACACATGACCATGTTCTCGCGTATCGTTCCGCCGTCGGGGACGATTGTCGGGGTGTCGTAGATCTCAACGCCGATGCCGTGCCCGAGGTGGAACGGCGAGAACTCGTCGAACGCGTCGACGCCGGACGATTGAACAGCGTCGACGCCAGCTTCAAACACCGCGTCCGTTCCTGCACCATCTTGTAACTCGGATAGCGCGGACTCTAGTCCAGCGTACAACGCCTCGTACTTCCGCTCGTGCTCATCGGACGCGGAGCCGTATGCGAACGTGCGACCGACGTCCGAACAGTAGTTCTCGTAGGTACATCCAGCGTCCCACCGGACGAGATCGCCGTCCTCAATCTCCCTATCCCCGGGGATCGGGTGTGTGTACGCGGTCCGGGTCCCGAACCCGACGGTGAGAAATAGTGGACGGCCGCCTTTTTCACACACACGGGCGCGGAATTCGTTTGCTAGATCCCGTTCGGTCATTCCAGGTTCGAGACATTCCATCGCTTCCTCCATCGACCGTTCGGTGATCGTTGCGGACGTCCGGAGTCGTTCGATCTCGGCGTCTGTTTTCACCTCCCGAAGCGAGTAGAACTGCTCGTCCGCCGGGATCAGCTGCCGATCGGACACCCGCCGTTCCAACGCCTCGTACTCCTTTGGCTCGAACCCGCTCCGCTCAACCCCGACACGCGGGCCGTCGGCCAGCTCCGATATCGCGGCGGCGAGTGCGGGAATCGGGTCGTCAAAGTCCCGTTCGTTCTGTAAACGATGGATACGCTGATCGGTGGTGGAGAGCGAATCGCTCAGGTAGATGTTCGTCTTCCCGTACGGGAACACGCCCTCTGGGTCAACGTCCATATCGACGAGGCTGCTCGTCTCTCTGGCCGGCATCACGAGGTACGGGCCACCCATGCTGCGTGACCAAACGCTGTATCCAGCTTCTCCGAACCGAGTGGTTGCGATACAGTGCATCCCCGAGGAGTGAAACACGTTTTCCGGCGTTGCCGCGACTAACACGTCCAGATCGCCTTCCTCGAGCATGCTAGCCATTCGGGATTCTGTGAGCATCGATATCACATGTTACTCCGCGTGATAATAAAGAACCCGGCGAGGACCACGACGCCCGATCAGGATCACCACCGAAGCTTGGCCGATGCCATATCTGCGAACGTTTATAACTGTGGGGTGTGGTATCATATGATGAACGACTACGACCAGAAACAATGTCAAACCTACTAATCAAGGACGTCGATACGGTACTGACCGTCGATCCAGATGATCGGATACAAGAAAACTGCTCGATCGTGGTTCGAGACGGAGAGATACGAGAGATCGGTCCGGCCGACGAGATCGCAGCGACGAACGCCGAACCGGATTTCGACGAGGTGATCGACGGGAACGGATCGTTACTCATGCCCGGACTGGTGGACGCCCACTTTCATCTCTCCGAGCACCTGAGCCGTGGGCTGTTTCCGGACAACCTCTCGACGCGTCCGTGGGTGTTCAATTGGGCGAAGCCGTACTACTCCGCGGTAGACGAGGAGGCGGAACGGTGGAGCATCAAGATGGCCTGCCTCGAGATGATAAAGACGGGGACGACCTGCTTCCTCGAGATGGGTTCTCAACACCACCCCGGCGTCGTCGTCGAGGCGGCGGGCGAGACGGGGATTCGGGGCATCACGGGTCGACACGCGGCGGACGTCGTCCCCGACGAGATCCCTCCTTACTGGTCCGAGGAAATGGTCGACCACCACTTCTTCGAGGACGCCGACGAGGCGTTGGCCGCCCTGCGAGACGCAGTACACACGTGGAACGACTCGGCCGACGGCCGCATCCGCTGTTGGGCGAACATCGAAGGGAAGGAGCCATGTAGTCCCGAGCTCCACCGCGGCGCATCGGAGCTCGCCGAGGAGCTCGGGGTCGGGACGACGTACCACATCGCGTCCTCGATCGAGGAGGCCGAAGGGAGCGAGCGGAAGCATGGCACGTGGCCCGTCGAACGGCTGGCGGATATCGGCGCGTTGGGTCCCAACGTGGTTCTCGCACACGTGGTCGCGGCGAAGGACCACGAGATCGATCTGCTCGCCGAACACGACACCAAGGTGGCGTTCTGCCCGGGAACCTCGTTCAAGCTCGCGAAGGGTGCTGCGGACATCGGAAAGTATCCGGAGATGCTCGACGCCGGGGTGAACGTGGTGTTGGGCTGTGACGGGACGTCCGCGGCCGGTTCGGCCGACATGCTCGAACAGATGTACATCACCGCGGGACTGTTCAAGGACGCCCGGCGGAATCCCGAGCTCGTTCCCGCGTCGAAAGCGATCCGGATGGCGACCATCGACGGCGCGAAGGGGCTGCTCTGGGACGACGAGATCGGCTCGGTTGAGGTCGGGAAGCGAGCGGATCTGATCATGTTCGATCTCGACTCGATCGAATGGACGCCACATCACCGACCGGTTCAGACGCTCGTGTACTCGTCGAACTCCCACAACATCCAACACACCATCATCGACGGCCAGATCGTCATGCGCGATCGAGAGGTCCTTACGATGGACGAGGAGACGGTCAAACGGAAGGCGAACGAGCACGGGCAACGCGTCGCCGAGGAGGCGGGACTCCTCGATGGCGGCATCCCCACGACCACGACGCTGTACGACTGAACTGACGCGCAGCTCCCCTGACGGGTGCTCTTTCGATCGTCTCCGAACCGTTGCTCCACTCAGTACGTCCGGTAGCTCGCGGAACCGATATCGATCCGCACGAGCGTGTTATCGTCGTACGCGTCCGGCGGTGCGCCGTACTTCTCATTGATCTGCCGCGTCGCTCGCCGGTTCTCCGTTTCGTCCGTGATGATCGTCGCCGTTCCGAGCAGTGAAACCATCCACTCCGTGTCTCCGTCCTCGTCGGACTGTACGGAGAGCGCCACTTTCGGGTTCGCCCGAATGTTCGCGAGCTTCCGACCGGTGGTGACGATCTCCACGTACCCGTCCTCGTATCGATACCATACCGGGGCGACGTGTGGACGCCCGTCCTGACACGTCGCGAGATGGATCATAAGCGGCTCACTCGTCAGTAGGGCTTCCACCGTCTCCGGGATGTCTGCCATACCGTTCATAACGGTATCCGTAATCTATAGTCTTCCGTCTACTCCTCGTGGAACACCCGGGACCTCGCGGGACGACGTGGGAGAACGATTAAACCTCCCTCGGTGCTACTCGAACCGTGAAACGGGTGTATCTCGTTCGGCACGGACAGACGGCGTGGAACGCCGAGGACCGGATCCAGGGTTGGACGCGAGTCGGGTTGGACGAGACCGGACGAAGACAGGCCGAGAAGCTGGCGGCGTTTCTCGCACGGTCACATCCGGAGATCGGTCTGGTTGCCTCCTCGGACCTCCCTCGAGCGCTCGACACGGCGAAAACGATCGTCGCGACGGAGCCGTTCACGGAGCTGTCCGTGCGGGTCGATCCGGCGTGGCGGGAACGGAACTTCGGGGAGTTCCAGGGTCTCGATTCGTCCACCTTCTTCGAGGAGTATCCCGAGTACTCCATCCTCGATCACGGCGCTGCGGGCGCGAATCGGACGCCCAAAGACGGTGAGAGCTATGCCGAGTTCGACACGCGCGTCGTCGACGCGTGGACCGCGTTCGTCGAGACGCTTCCCGTGGACGCCGCCTGTCTCGTCGCTCATAGCAACGTGGTCCGGCAGATACGCGCTCACATCGAGGGGATGAACTATCGAGAAGCGATCACCGATATCGACGTTGCGAACTGCTCGGTCACCGAGATCCGTGTAACCGATGCTGACGCGTCGATCGGGTATCGGAACCGGGACTCGTTCCTATCGGATTCTGTTCCGGAATGAGGACGCTATCGTTCCGGTGCTCGGCCGTGCCGTTCCGCTCCGGTGCTCGGCCGTGCCGTTCCGCTCCGGTGCTCGGCCGGTCGGTTCGTCAGTAGGTATAAGGCGGCACTCGCTGTATGTCGGATCATGCCACGCGCATCCATCGTCTCGGTAAGTGGATACGATATCACCGATGACGTCGTGACGCTCCGATGTAACGTGGAGTATGACGACACGGCGGAGGTGGAAAAATACGAGCTCCCACGGACGGACACCATCGTCTCGATCCGGTTCTACAACGCTACGACGTTCAGGTTCGAGCTCACGGCGGCACAGCAGCTGGACCACCAGGGCCTCGATCTCGACGAGGACGCGATCACTGAACCGACGACGCTCGAAACGTCCGAGCGCGACGGACGTCTCGAGATCAGCACGGACGAGCTCCGCCTTCGGATCGGACTGGATTCGTGGAGCTTCGCCGTCAGTGCCGTCGATGGGACCGACCTGCTGGAGGAACAACAACGAGACGTGACGGCGAAACAGGAGGCTCGGACCGACTCGCTCGGGTTCACGCTGGAGCGAGTCAACCGGTGGCCGTATCGCGTCGACTCAACGAGCGGATCGTTCACGTTGTACTCGGACGAACACGTCTACGGATTCGGCGAGAAGTTCACCGAGTTCGACAAACGGGGCCAGCTGATCAACTCCTGGATCACACAGCCGAACGGCACGGAAACCGAGGACGCCTACAAGAACGTTCCATTTTTCCTCTCGACGCGTGGGTACGGGTTCCTCGCGGACACGTTTCAACGGACCGAGTTCGACATCGGACACTCCTCGACCATCTCCAAGGAGATCACCGTGGCCGATGACTCCCTCTCGTTCGTCTTCTTTTATGGACCGTCGTTCAAGCGCGTTCTCCGGACGTACACCGCCTTGACCGGCCGTCCGGGTCAGGTCCCGAAGTGGAGCCTCGGCGTCTGGATGTCGCGACTCGGCTATCAGGATCGGGACGAGCTCGAGTCGGTCGCCGACGAGATCCGCTCGCGGTCGTTCCCGTGTGACGTCGTCCACCTCGACCCGCCGTGGCTTCGTGACGGACATCTCTGTGATCTCGAATGGGACCACGAGAGCTTCCCCGACCCCGAAGGGATGATAGACGACCTCCACGATCGGGGGTTCAAGCTCTGTCTGTGGGAGTATCCGTACCTCCTCTCGGAGACTGATGCCTTCGACGAGGCGCGTGAGAAGGGCTATCTGGTCACTTCCCCCACCGGCGAGCCGTATCTCCTGTACCGGTTGAGCTGGGGTGATGACTTCGGTGGGATCATCGATCTCACGGATCCGGAAGCCCGCCGATGGTGGAAGGACAAACACGTACCACTCATCGAGATGGGTGTCGATGCGTTCAAAACGGACTTCGGCGAGTATCTTCCGGAGGACGCCGTGATGGCCGACGGACGTGCGGGGAAGGCGGTGCGCAACGAGTACTCACTGCTGTACACGAGCACGGTGTACGACGCGATGGCGGAGACGGGTGCCGACCCGCTGATCTGGGCACGTCCGGGATGGGCAGGGGGACAGCAGTACCCCGTCCACTGGGGTGGCGATCCGAACTCGACGTTCGAGTCGATGGGTGCCTCGCTTCGGGGTGGGCTGAGCCTCGCGCTCTCCGGATACGGGTTCTGGAGCTGTGACATCGGTGGTTTCCACGGGGAGCCGTCGACGGAGCTGTACGTTCGCTGGGCTCAGTTCGGACTACTCGGCTTGAGTCATGCCCGGTTCCATGGAACGACGCCCCGTGAGCCGTGGGCGTTCGGCGAGGAGGCGGCCGATATCGTTACTCGGTACGCACGGGAACGATATCGGCTTCTTCCGTACCTCCACCGCCTGTCAGTGGAGGCGACGGAGGACGGCATTCCCGTTCTCCGACCGCTCGTCCTGGAGTTCCAGTCCGACACGGCGGCGCACACGAACGGGACCCAGTTGATGCTTGGCGAGGCACTGTTGGTCGCACCGGTGCTCTCCTCGACGCGGACGCTTGACGTCTACCTCCCGCCCGGGGAGTGGGTCGACCACTGGACTGAGGAGCGATACGACGGCGGAGCCACGATCACGGTCGACGTGCCGCTCGAAACGATGCCGGTGTTCCAGCGCGCAGGGACGATCGTCCCGACACGCGACCCGACGGAATGGGTCGATCAACGGCCCGCCGAGACGGTGATGCTTCGGACCGTGCTCGGTGCGGACGACACGGCCGCAGAAACGACGGTGTACGAGACCGATCCTAGGGGAGTAACCGTCACCGTCGACGGCAGCCCCGGATTGGATCGGATCGCGGTCACCATCGACGGGGAGGCGAGCGAGTTCGGTGCGACCGTCCGCGCCGTCGAACGACCGCCGGATCGGATCACCTGTAACGGCCGTTCATTGAGCCGCGTCACCGACGCGTCGGATGGCGGTCAGTGGAGCTACGACGAGGAAACGAAGACGATCACGGCGCTGTTCTAATTGAAGCCGACCACGGCGGTGTTCTAATTGAAACCGATATGCGCCGTGAGCCGGGTTCTCGCACGTGGCATCACCACACACTGGGGAACGATTAAGTCCCCTGCTCGTGATCATTTCGTATCGATGTCCGACCATTCAGACGACGACGAATACGTCATTCCGCCCGGAGGCGGCGTACCGTGGCGGGACCTGACGATGGAGGAGACCCTCCGTAGCCCCGACCGTGACGTGGAGATCACGGGAATCTCGCGGATCGTGATCCGGGGGAACTTCCCGTGGAGCCTCGTACGGGTCGAGACCGATGCCGGAGTCACCGGCATCGGTGAGACGTTCGTCGGCGAGGAATCGAGCGACACCGCTCGACGGCTGGAGGAGCTGCTCGTCGGCCAGAACCCGCTGGATATCGACCGGTTGATGGCCCACCTCGATCAGAACCGCGCCGGCACCGGTTCATTCGGGCGATCGGCGTTTGCCGGGATCGAGATCGCGCTCTGGGATATCAAAGGAAAGCTACTCGATCTGCCGGTGTACGAGCTGCTGGGCGGCAAGTACCGCGACGAGGTACGGATCTACTGTGATACGCACGCCGGCGAGTCGCTCGGTCAAGCACAGAAGCGTGACCCGACCGAAGTGTACACGCCGGAAGCCTACGCGAACGCCGCTGCGGCGGTCGTCGAGGAGGGATTCACCGCGATCAAGTTCGATCTCGACGTCCCGACACACAGGGAAGTGGACACGGCAGCACGTCGGCTCGATAACGAGGCGATAGAACACAAGACGTCGCTGATAGCGGCGGTTCGCGATCGGATCGGATCTGATGTCGATCTGGCCGTCGATCTCCACTGGAACTTCACCGTCGAGTCGGCCATCCGGCTCGGCCGGAAGCTGGAGCCGTATGATCTTGCGTGGATCGAAGACCCTGTGCCGCCGGAGAAAACCGACGCACATCGTCGTGTGACACAGGCGATCAGTACCCCTGTTTTAACGGGCGAGAACGTCACAACGCGCGAAGGGTTCCTGACGCTGCTCCGAAACGACGCTATGGATGTCGCCGCACCGGACGTCAACAAGACCGGCGGACTCGCCGATCTTCAGCGCGTGGCGGACCTCTGTGATATGTACGGGATCCCGGTTGCACCACACAACATCTCGAGTCCCGTCGGAACGATCGCAGGCGTTCATCTCGCGGCCTCGATACCCAACTTCCTTGCGTTGGAGTACCACGCGCGGGACGTTCCGTGGTGGGGCGACCTCGTCGAGTGGGTCGGACGCGACGGGCCCGTCATCGAGGACGGATTTGTGGCCGTTCCGGACGCGCCGGGATTAGGGATTGAGCTCGATGAGGAGGTCGTCGAGAAGACGGCAACCGACGAGTTCGACGGATGGGAGTGACGGATCGCCTGTGACACCGTGCGGGCGATATCGTCCCGTGATCACTCGTGGCGACAAGGGTTCCGTACGGTTCCGATCCCCTCGACGCCCACGGTCACCGTGTCACCGTCACCCAACAGTATCTGCGGATCCCTGAACACGCCGACGCCCGGAGGCGTCCCCGTCAGAATGAGATCACCCGGCGAGAGGGTGAACGCGTCGCTCGCGAACGAGACGAGCTCCGGAACACCACGGATCAGGTCCGATGTCGTGGAATCCTGTACGCGTTCCCCGTTGACCTCCGCCCACAACTGTAGGTCGTGTGGGTCGTTGATGTCGTCCAGCGTGACGAGTTCCGGGCCGAGCGGGCAGAACGTGTCCAGGCTCTTTCCTCGTACCCACTGGTCGTCGTTGAACTGCAGATCCCGTGCCGAAACGTCGTTCGAGACGGTCAGTCCGGCGACTACGTCCAATGCGTTCTCGGCGGACACGCGGCGTGTCTCCTCGCCGATCACGGCTGCGAGCTCGACTTCGTAGTCCACCTCGTTCGTGTATGACGGATCCCACGTGATCGGCTCCTCGGGGCCGATGATCGAGCTCGGATACTTCGAGAACAGAAGCGGTTCGTCGGGGATCTCTTGATCTCCCTCCTCCGCGTGTTCAGCGTAGTTCAGTCCAACACAGATGATCTTCTCGGGATCTCCTATGGGTGCGTTCGTTGTCACGTTCTCGACGTCATAGGTCCACGATCCGGCGTCGCTGCCGTGGTCGGCGACGACTTCTGACAGCGCTTTCCATCGCGGGTTCTCGAGAAGTGCTCGGGTGTTCGATGGAAGATCGACGCCGATCGATCGTCCTGCTTGTTCCAGATCAATGATCTTGTCGGGGGCCGTGTGAACGCCGACCCGC
Organism: Halorubrum sp.; assembly: GCA_040405695.1. Lineage (GTDB taxonomy): Archaea > Halobacteriota > Halobacteria > Halobacteriales > Haloferacaceae > Halorubrum. The sequence goes on from JARVCL010000090.1 coordinate 12,820, forward strand.
GGGGTCTTTCCATCCGGCGGAGTGAACTGTCGTATTCGCATGCGTCTTAGTCGTTACTGGGGGGATATTTCAATCTTCGTGCGATCGTCCGCCGGCCCCGTGTCGGACGTGGGATCGTCAGCCTCGACCGCCTCCGCTCACTCCGATACTTTTGCTTTCGCCACTGCGTCCCAGTCGATCTCTACACCCAACCCGGGTTCTTTCGGTGGTTCGATCTTCCCGTTCTCTGGACGAAGCGTCTCAGTCAGGAAGAAGTCGCGTGCGGCCGGAGTAAACGGCGGCTCGTGAGGGAACTCACACCAATCCGTCTCCGTCGCCGCCATCACGTGGAGGTTGGCGGCCAGTCCCAGCCCGTTCGACCAGGTGTGTGGCGCGAACTCCAACCCCTCCGCACGAGCCCAATCACCGACCGTCTTCCCCCGTCTGATACCGGTCGCGAACAGCGCATCAGGTTGGAGCACGTCGAGTGATCCGTGCTTGAGGTACGCCTGAAGCGGCTCGATCCCGTTTACCGACTCCCCACCAGCGATCGGGATCGATGTCGAGCGTCGGAGTTCGGCGAGCCGTTCGTACTCGTGCATTCCGAGCGGCTCCTCAAGCCAGCCGATCGGCTCGAGCGATTCGAGCTCACGGGCGACGCGTAGCGCTTCCTTTGCGGTCCATCGAACCGGTTCGCCGCCGAAGCGCATACTCCAACCCATGTTCGCGTCGACCATGAGGGTGAGTTCTGGGAATTCCTCCCGGACATATCTCGCGACCTGCAGATCGTCTTTGATGTTCTCCGACTGGAATCGAAGCTTTACTGCCTCGTATCCTTCATTTACCCGTTGTTCGACGTACGTCACTCGATCCTCCGCGGGCTTACATTCCCCCGTACTCGAATATACTGGAATCGGATCGGCGTCGCCGCCGAGCAGTCGGTACACAGGCGCACCGAGGTGCTTCCCGAGGATATCCCACATCGCGAGCTCGAGGTGCCACGCATCGGCACCGAGGAAATCGATCGTGTCCAACTTCCGGAGGATCGACTCGATCTCTCGCGGGTCTTCCCCTTTGAGCACGGCCTCGTAGCCGTCCGCGATATCGAGCCCACCTCCAGGAAACGAGGGCATCGCAGTGTATCCGGTGATGTCTTCGTCAGTGTGAACCGCGAACAGGTCCACCTCGTGGGAGGTTGATCGGGAGCCTGGTGTCCATGCGGGTGCCCACGAACCGTCGAGCTCGTGCACGAGGTGATGCCGTTCAATGCTAACGATCTCCATGAGACGTACGTTGGCGGCAGGACAAGTAAATGTACGGTACACGCTGACGACGTTCGGAGCCGCAACTTCGTGAGGCGGTCACGTCAGCAGGAACAGATCAGGCGTGTTGGACATCGTTCTTCGGGGCGTTTGTGTGCCGTATCGGCACGTGAGGTGACCGTAGGTCCGTGTTCGAGCCACGACGTGCACCGCCGAAACGGTGAATCGGACCGGAGTCACCAGGAAGTGATCGTGACGTCTTCAAGTGGCCGATCGAGCGGGATCGGGACGTGTCCACCCGAGTAATCGGAGACGTATAGGCCGACGATTATCTCCAGCGATCGGAGCGCGTCCTCACCGCTGGATCGATTCGTCTCCGCCCCGTCCACCAGTTCGTTGACGTGTTCGACCGCGGTCGCGAACCCGTTCGCGTACTCGTCGGGGGACGGATCGACGTCGGGGAGCGGACGCTTGGTATGGCCGCCGTCCTCCAGATCCCAGTACTCCCATTGTCCTTGAGAGATGTCGATCGCGATCCGTCCGTCCGTCCCGATGAGGTGGTAGACGTACGCGGAGATGTCACGGGAGACGGTGCAATCGATCATCCCGAACGTCCCGTCGTCGAACACCACGTGGCCGCCGCCGCCCGAGTCGTCCACGGTCTCGTTCGCACCGAGCGCGGCCACCGCATCGTTTTCACCGTTGAGATAGCCGCTCACCTGCGTCGCTCTCGCGTCGGTCAGATAGATCATGGTATCGAGGACGTGCGTCGAGTTTCGCAGGAGCTCCCGCCGAAAGAGGCCCGTTATCGATCGGATCTCGCCGATGAGTCCCTCCCGAACGTGTCGGTGTACCGTGGACATGCTGTCGGTGAACCGTGACGTGTGGTTGATCACCAGATCGGTGTCCTCTCGATCACAGACGTCGATCATCTCCTTGGCGTCGCTGACGCTGGAGGCGATCGGCTTCTCACACCAGATGACTTCCGGGTCGCCGATCTCGGCGGAGTCCACGACGTGGTCGTGATGGAGAAACGTGGGCGTGGCAACGGAGACGACGTCGAGGTCTTCCGACCGAAGCATCTCCTCGTGCCCGACGTATCGTCGCTCCGGATCGATGTCCCACACGTCGCCGAACGTGTCCAGCTTCTCCTCGTCGATGTCCGCGACGGCGACCAGATCGATCGAATCGTTCGCCGCGTATCCTCCCGCGTGACTGGCGTCTACCGGTTTTTTTCCGATGTCGTCCTCGTCGTGAACGCCGAGGAGTCCGAGTCCGGCGACGCCACCTGTTCCGATGATGCCTGCTGTTCGCGCCATGTCTCGTACTACTATGGACTTTACTTAAATCAGGGGGTGCCGACCGCCGTGCTCGGTCGGGACCGACCCGGCTCGAAACACCGTAGTGGACGGAAGCAGTGAATACGGATATGTAGGTCACAATATATTATTAAGGAAAGTCTTAAATCGTATGCTGGACATGGGTATAACATGTCATCCCGTACCACGGACGGCTCTCGGCCGATATCGAGAAGACAAATGCTCATCGGCTCCTCAGTAGCAGGGGGAGTAGCGCTCGCCGGCTGCTTGGGTGAGGATGATGTCAGCGAAGACGATCTCCCGGGCGCTATCACCTTCCTACACTCGGAAACCGCGGACGAACGTCGGGCCGTGTTCAACGATCCGCTCGGTGTAGAGTACGAGGAGGAAACTGGAGTCGAAATGAACCAACGGGTCATTCAGGAGGCGGACTACGCCCAAGAGATCACGACGGCGGTCGCCTCCGACACGCTTCCGGACGTCGGATCCATCTCCAACGACGTCGTGTTGGCGGCTCGTGAGGCGATCGATCCGGCCACCGAACTCGTCGAGGAGATCGGCGAGGACCGCTTTTATGACAAGGTCCTGGACCTGACTCGTCTCCCCGACGGCAGCTATTCCGGAGTGCCGCTCCGCGCGTGGCCGCAGCTAACCATTGCACGCCAGTCTGCGTTCGACGAGATCGGTATGGACGCGCCACAGACGTGGAACGACTGGCTGGACGCGGCGGAAGAGTTCCACGACCCCGATAACAACGAGTACGGCTGTCTCGTCGGAACGGCAGTGGACCAGTACACGCGGCAGTGTTTCGCCGGGTTCGCGCTCTCGAACAACGCGCGTGTCTTCGACGAGGACGGAAACATCATCTTCGATAGCGACGAGATGATCGAGGCGCTTGAGGTGTACGGCGAGCTCGCACAGTACACGCCGCCGGGAGACACGGACTCGAGCACGATCGGCGAGGTGTACGACGCCGGAAACGCAAACCTGTACTCCGGGAACGCGTACAGCCTCTACTTCAACTCGCTCGGCCTCGAGGAGGGCGAGATGCTCGGCGAGTACCACGAGCCGGCTATCGAGGAAGACCGGGCCGCGACGTACGGCCAGGTCGAGGTCCTGAGCACCTTCACGGACAAAACTGCGGGCGAGCGTCAGGCCGCGGAGGACTGGATCCGGCTGCTGATGGGTGAGTTCGACATCTCACACCATATTCAGTACCTCCACATGCAGGTCGGCGGGTTCCAGCCGGTGCTGCCGGAGATCCCCGAGATGGAGGAGTACCGTGATAACGACATCATCTCCCATTGGCCCGACGAACTGATCGACGAGACCCTGCCGGAAGCCCAACGATCGATCGAGCAGTTCGGCTTCCGCGACGGCACGGTGTTCCCCGAGATCGGTCCGATCGTCGGCAACTTCGACATCGCACAGGCGGTGAGCGACGTCATCGACGGAGAGGACCCCAGAACCGTTGCCGAGGAAGCGGCAGACCGCATGCGGGACCGGATCGACTAATTCATCAGCCAGACTCCCCACTCATCGAATGGCTATTATTGGATCAGTAAAACAGCGCTACGAGGACCTCTCGCTGCGTCAAAAGGAGATTGCGCTCGGGTACGCACTCATCGCTCCATCGGTCATTCTGGTCGCGATCACGCTCGTGTACCCGCTTTTATACAACTTCTATCTCAGCTTCACCGACGTTCCGCTCACGCCCGCGGAGTCCCCGACGTGGGTCGGTACGGAGCACTACGTGACACTGCTCACCGATCCCGAATTCTACGAGGCGACGTTTAATACGCTCGTCTTCGCGTTCTTTAGTACCGCTGGCTCCGTCGTGCTTGGATTGTTTGTCGCGATGCTGTTCTCGAAGGACTTCTTCGCACAGAAACTCGCGCGCGGGCTCGTGCTTCTCCCGTACGTCGCACCGACTATCGCCGCCGCGTTCATGTGGCGGTGGATCTGGGATCCGGCGTTCGGGATCGCGCCGTTCTACCTTGGAGATATCATCGCGATATTCACCGACAGGGTGGATCTCAGAAATACGCTCGGGATGGTTATTGCCTATGAGACGTGGCGATACTTCCCGTTCACCTTCCTCATCATTCTCGCCCGGCTCCAGTCCATCCCAGAGGAACTATACGAGGCGGCCGAGGTTGACGGCGCAAGCCGCTTTGCCAAGTTCAAGGACATCACGCTTCCGGAGGTGAAGTTCGTCATGGCGACCGTGTTCCTGCTTCGTTGGATCTGGAACTTCAACTCCTTTGCGAGCGTGTGGCTGTTCACCCGGGAAGTTCCGATTCTCGGCGTGTTCGTGTATCAGACCGGTTTCGCACAGTTCGAACAGGGGTACGCAGCCGCCGTGTCGATGATCATGCTGGCGTTCCTCGCTGTGTTCTTGACCATCTATGTTAAGTGGGCGCTCGACTGGTAATCATGAGTAAGAAATCAGACGACACCGACGTACGCTCCGAACTCCGGATAGCGGTCTCCGAGAGCATCCGAACGACGAAGCGGGTGTATTCGAACGTTTTCCGACGGTCGACGATAGAAGCCGGACTGTTAGAGAAGATAGTTCTCTATCTCCTCGTCGGGCTCGTCATGTTCATCTCGTTGTTCCCGTACTACTGGATGTTCGTCACGAGCGTCGCGCCACCGGAAGTACTGTACAGTCCACCACCGTCGTTGATCCCGGAAGAGGTTTCATTGGACACATATCGACAGTTGTTCGCCGCAGAGATCACCTTCGTGACGTACTTCATCAACAGTCTCTTCGTTGCGACCGTCTCGTCGGCGCTGGCAGTTGGTATCGCGACGTTCGGTGCCTACAGCTTCGCCCGACTGGAGTACCCAGGTCGGTCGCTCCTCTCCCGTGGAGTGTTAGGTTCGTACATGATATCGGGGATCCTGATGGTGGTCCCGATATTCCAGATCGTCGTCTGGCTCGGCTTGGTGGACACGTTGACGAGTCTCATCGCAACGCATTTCATTTTCACCATTCCGTTGGGCCTGTATCTCCTCGGGAACTACTTCCGCTCGATCCCACATGAGATCGAGGAGGCGGCGATGATCGACGGCTACTCTCGATTCGAAGTGATCACGCGGATCACCGTCCCGATGAGCATTCCCGCGATCATCGCCGTGTACCTGTACTCGTTCATGTTGTCGTGGAACGAGTATCTGTACGCGGTTATCTTCATCCAGAGCCAGGAGAAGTACACCCTCCCCATTGGGATCGAGTTCCTCCAGTTCGAGTTCGACTTCGTCTGGGGGGAGGTGATGGCGGCATCGCTGCTCATGACGATCCCGATAATCATCATGTTCCTCTATCTTGAGGAGTACATGGTTGAGGGACTGGATTTCGGCTCGATGGATTAAAATCGACGGCATTAGACCACTTTCCATGAACACGGTAACACTCGAAAACATCCGAAAAGAGTTCGACGATATCGTCGCTGTCGACGGGATCAATCTCGAGGTTGAAGCCGGCGAACTTCTCGTTCTTGTCGGCCCCTCGGGGTGCGGAAAATCGACGACGCTCCGCATGATTGCGGGGCTGGAGGCCCCGACGTCCGGGAGCGTGTACATCGACGACGAGAACGTTACGGAGGTCGTCCCGCAACAACGGGAGCTCTCGATGGTGTTCCAGAATTACGCGCTGTACCCGCACAAAAGCGTCAAGGAAAACCTGCTCTTCCCGCTGTATAAGATGGATCTCACGGAGGCGGAACGCGAGGAGAAGGTCCAGTGGGTAGCCGAGCTGCTCGACATCACGGATCTGCTCGAAAAGGATCCGGGACAGCTCAGCGGCGGCGAACGACAGCGCGTGGCGCTCGGACGGACGGTCGTCAGAGAGCCAGGGTTGTATCTGATGGACGAACCGCTCTCCAATCTGGACGCGGAGCTGCGGGTGAACACCCGCTCCGAGCTTCGAGACTTACAACAGGAGCTCGGAACCACGACGGTATACGTGACCCACGATCAAGAGGAGGCGATGAGTATCGCTGACCGCTTGGTCGTAATGAACGATGGCGAGCTCCAACAGATCGGGACGCCTCGGGAGCTGTATCAGGACCCGACCAATCGGTTCGTCGCGTCTTTCATCGGAGAGCCGAGGATGAGCTTTCTGCCGGCACGATCGAACAGCGGGGGCGAAATAACGGTTGATATCGGCGGCGACGTTTCGCTGGGGGTCTCCGTTCCGCGGGGTGCGGACGTCGAGACGCTCGGGATCCGTCCCGAGTCGATCTTCTTCGAGGACGGGGCGGACCCGGAATCCGGTGAATTGAGCACGCCGATCACGATGGACGTGACGACCGTCGATCCGCTCGGCCACTCCTACGAGGTGCTTCTCGAGCGAGGGGAGGGGTCACTCGTCGGGCTCCTCAAGCAGCCACCGGAACACGATTCGGTGTCAGTTAGACTGCTTTTGGACAAGCTGTATCTGTTCGATGCCGAGGGCGACCGCGTGGAGGTGATTCGATGAGCCGCGTCGAGCTCGAGAACGTCACGAAGGAGTTCAGCGAGGGGCTCAGTACGATCACGGCGGTTAATGACATCTCGTTGACGGTCGAGGACGGGGAGTTCCTCGTTATCGTCGGCCCGTCGGGCTGTGGGAAGTCGACGACACTCCGGATGTTGGCCGGCCTGGAAACCGTCACCGAGGGAACGATCCGGTTCGATGGCGAGGAGGTGCAAGAGCTGAAGCCGCCCGCTCGAAACATCGCGATGGTGTTCCAGAACTACGCGCTGTACCCGAGCATGAACGTGAGAGAGAACATCGGGTACGGGTTGAAACACACGATGGGCATGCGAAAGGCCAAGCGGACCGAACGCGTCGACGACATCGCGGAGATGCTCGGTATCACTGACCAGCTGGATCAACAACCCAACGAGCTCTCCGGGGGCCAGCGCCAGCGCGTCGCGCTCGGTCGTGCGCTCGTCCGTGAACCGAACGTGTTCCTGCTTGATGAACCCCTCTCGAATCTCGACGCGAAGCTCCGTGCACGAATGCGACAGGAGCTCCAACAGATACACGACGACCTCGGGATCACGTCGATATACGTGACTCACGACCAGAAGGAGGCGATGACGATGGCCGACCGCATCGCGATCCTCGACCAAGGGGAGCTACAACAGGTCGGCGAGGTGGAAGACGTGTACAACCGTCCAACGAACCGGTTCGTGGCCGGGTTCATCGGGAGTCCGTCGATGAACTTCCTCCCCGTGAGCCTTCGCCGGAACGGATCGACCGTCGAGGTGCGAACGGAGAGCTCGACCGTCTGTACGCTGGACGCCGACCGCTTCGACGGAAACTACTCGCGTGCGACTGCCGGCATCCGTCCCGAACACCTCGATCTGACGACTGACGCGGATAGCAGTTGGACGCGAACATCAGTCGGCGTCTCCGAATACCAGGGTGACAGTAATTTCGTGTATCTCACCGTCGAAGGAACGTCGTTGGTCTCACGGACCGCCGAATCGGCCTCGCTCTCTAGTGGCGACGACGTGTCGGTCAGCGTCGATCCGAACGACCTGTATCTGTTCGATCCCGACACGGGTAAAACCATCAAATCGCGGAGCGGAGCGGAGCTGACGTCGCGTTGACCGAGCGGGTCGTCACGTCACCGGAGTTGCGTTCCGGATTCCTCGCGAATCGCCTCGATAGCCGCTATATCCACGACTCCGTGTTCTCCGTCCGGCTCGACCGGACGATCCGATAGAACACACGAAACGAAGTACTCGAACTCCTCACGGATCGCGTTCGCTTCCTCGAATCGGATCGTCGTCGTTCGGGTGCCGTCGTCGATCGTGACGTTCGTCTCTCCGAAGAACGCCGGCTCAATCCGGACCGACCCCGTCGTCGTCGTGACGTGGAGGTGGCTCGCCTTCGCCGCGTTCTGGCTCGCCGTGTACGCTCCCAACACACCGTCATCGAACTCAACGGTGAACGCGGCGTGCTCGTCGACGTCGCTGAACGCGTCCGTCGGCGAGCGCGACTGACCCGTAACGGTGACCGGATCGGCATCGATGAGGAACCGTGTCGTATTCAACGGGTAGACCCCGAGATCGATCAGCGCCGCGCCGCCGGAGAGCTCCGCGTTCAACCGCCACTGGTCCGGGTCCGGCGAGATCATCTCGAAGAGGTCCTGTGACATGGAACCTCGAACGTGAACCGGTTCACCGAGCGCTTCCGTTCCGAGGAGGCTCCGCACCCATCTCACGGCCGGTTCGAAGTGGACCCGATACGCGATCATCAGCGTGACTCCCCCGTCGGCACAGTGGTCCACCATCCGTCGTGACCGTTCGGCCGACGTCTCCATCGGCTTTTCACAGAGAACGTGTGCGCCGTGGTCCGCTGCCGCCCGTGTGAACTCGAGGTGCGTCGCGTTCGGCGTGGCGATGTACACCGCATCGTATCGGTCGTTGTCGACTCCCGCCGTGAACTCGTCGTACGTCAACACTGATCTCGCGTCCGCGTCGTCAGCCACCTCGGCCCCTTTTGATTCATCTCCCGTTACGACGCAGGTAACCTCCGCGTGGTCCGACTCGGCGATGGCCGGAATCACCCACTCACGGGTGAACCCGCCTAGACCGACGAGCGCAAAGGAAACGATGCCGTCAGCCTGCTCCAAATCCCAGCTTTCTGTTACGTGGTTTTGAAAAGACGGTGGATACATATGATCATAGGGTTCCGCCCGGGGTAAATAGCTATCCTTGCACTACCAGTTACACGGCGAGGTCACTCTATGTTTTCAAGCTGTGCTTGACGCCACCGCTCGGCGTCCGCCGTCTGGTTGAATGTGTACAGTCTGAGCCGTCGGACATCGTAGGGATCCGCGTCGAAGTATGGCGCGAGCTCACGGATGAGTTCGCTCGGATCGTAGGTCCCACGAGAACGAAGCATTTCGACGGCAAACCCAGTTATACCAGTTGTTTTCTTGAGAAACTCGAGCGGCTTCGCGACACCCCACATGCGGCACAGAGACATGAGCCGCCAGTAGTTCATCACGCCGGGAATGCCGACTTCGATCGGGATGGATATGCCGCGGTTACGAACGTTCTCTATCCAACCAACGATGTCATCCGAGCTGAACGAGAGTTGTGTCACAATGTAGGTCGCGTGTTTGGCCTTTTTTTCTAACGCTGCCGCCATCGCCTCATCCGGGATTGACTCATGTCCGGACGGATACCCGCCGATCCCGACCTCATTGAAGTCGTATCCGAGGGAGTCAATTGCCAGCAACAGCTCACGTGCGGAGTCGAACTCCCCCACCGGGCTTTCCCTGTCGCCGCCGATAACGAATATCTCGGACGTCTCCACGGTCGTCAACCGCGACAGGATTCGGTCGAGTTCCGCTTCGTCCTCAATGAATCGGGCACCGAGGTGTGGGACCGCGTGATATCCTGCTTCGGCGGCTTGCACCGTTCGATCTATTGTCGGCACGATACCGTTTTCTGGATTCAACGTAATTCCCACACGCGATCCGGCAGGAACGTTCTCGAGCGCCTGTTCAAAAGTCTCGATCGAGTTCAGATCGTAGGTAATGTCCGTGAGCATTTTTTTAATCAGAGGGTTCACGCTGGTAATTGTTGACATACAACAATATATTCTTACGACGCTAATATAAATTTGTCGCCGTGGACGCTGAACTGCACCCGAATAGGCGGTTTTAGTCCACTTGGTGAAGACTCCGAGACGTTCCCATCAGATCTCACCGGTCGTCTACGTGCGTGCTCAACTGAATAATCGATACTTTTATTTATTCCATACCGACTTTTTGTTAATATGTACGATCTCCATATACATACTCGCTACTCCGACGGCGACAACATGTGGATGTTAAAGAACGCCGCCGAGGAGATATCATTCGACACCATTGGGTTCGTTGATCACGCTATTGTCACCGACGACGACCTCCGCACGCAGCAGAAATATAATCTCGCGCACGTCTTCGATAAGACCTATGAGTATAGGCGGAAAGCTATCAAGTTCCACCAGCAGGATACTGACGTCGAACTGCTTGACGGGATTGAAATGGATTTTCAGATCGGAGACGAGTCTCAAATAGCATCTTTTTTCGCCGAAGCAGAGTTCGAGTACACGATTGGGAGCGTCCACACCGTCCACGGAACCACAATCCCATATATTGATGCTTTTGAGCATGCATCAGAAGAGCAGATAACAGAGGCGGTTGAGGAGTACTACGTTCAACTGGAGGCGCTGATCCGGTCCGGGTTGTTCGACATTGCTGCTCACGTGGACCTGATCGAGACCACTCCGCATACATATGGGCGGACGACCCGAGAGCATGCCGAACGGATCGCCGACGCGTTCGAGGAGAGTCAGACGGTCCCTGAGATCAATGTGAAACCAATACTCGAGGCTTCCGGAATAGAGTATCATCCGGATGATCCTCTCCGCTCCGAGCTGTTGAAGCGGAACGTTCCGTTTACTCTTGGATCGGACGCACACTCGGTAGAACAGCTTCGCGAGCGCGCGCCAAAACTCGAAGAGGTGCGACGCGAGCTAGACGCTGAGATCGTCGATCCCGAACAGATAGTTAGTGCATCTTCGACGTGACTGTAAGGCGAGCGGGGACGATGATTTAAGTCGTTCATATCGAAACATAGCGCATGGCTCCTTCACGCCCACACGTCCGTCCACCGACAACCGATGACGTCCGTGAGTACGCAACTCGACTGGGTCTGTCGCTGTCGGACCCGGAAATCGAAACCTACACGAAGCTCATCGCGTCGAAGCTCGGGGTGATCCGTGCACTCGATTCGCTTCCCGACGGTGAGACCTCCCCGATCGCCGCAGTCCGGGACAGGGGACACCTTCCGGACTCGGCTGCGGACCCGCACAACGCGTTCATTCGTCGATGTACCGTCGAGAGCTCAGACGACGGTCCGCTGAGCGGGATGACGGTTGGCGTCAAAGACAACATCGCGGTCGCGGGCGTCGAGTTGACAGCCGGAACGAAGGCGCTTGAGGGGTATGTTCCGTCGTTCGACGCGACAGTGGTGACACGGTTGCTCAAGGCAGGTGCCACGGTGACCGGGAAGACTAACCTCGACGAGCTGGCGGTTTCCGGGAGCGGGGAGCCAACCGCCACCGGCGTGATCCGGAATCCACATAGTGACTCACATCTGGCGGGGGGATCCTCCGGCGGTTCCGCCGTCGCAGTCGTCAACGGGGACGTCGACATCGCGCTGGGAACCGATCAGGCGGGGTCGCTCCGCACGCCGGCCTCTTGGTGTGGCTGTGTTGGATTCAAACCGACGTACGGGCTCGTTCCTTACACCGGTTGTCTACCCGGGGGACCGACGTATGACCACGCCGGACCGATCACGCGTACAGTGTCGGAGTGTGCAGACGTGTTGTCGGTCCTCGCCGGACCGGACGGTCGGGACCATCGGCAACCGTTCGATGGTCCGGCGACCGTGGACCCAGTACCGGACGACTACACGGTCTTCCTTGAGAAACCGGTTTCTGAATGTTCCATCGGCGTCATTCAGGAGGGGTTCGGTCTCGAACACAGCGAGCCGATAGTGGACGAGACCGTCATGGAGGCGATGGACGCCGTCGCCGACCAGGGAGCGGACATCGAAGAGGTGTCGATCCCGTGGCACGACCATGGGGTGGTTATCTGGCTCGGCGTGGCGTGGAGCGAGAGCGCCGCGCTGCTACGGGACAACGGACAGGGTTACTACACTGACGGACAGTACTTCACGCAGTACCTCCGGAAAATGGAGGAAGCACTCGAGACGCGCAGCGACGAGTTCGCCCCCACGGTCAAATCGAAGCTGCTTCTCGGGGAGTACCTCCGGGAAACCTACGGCGGCTACTACCACGCGAAAGCACAGAACCTCCGTGGACGACTGTGTGACGCATACGACGAACGATTGGCAACATATGACGTCCTCGCACTTCCCACTACGCCGACCACTGCATTCGAACGGCGGGAAGACCTGACCACGACTGAGCTCGTTGAGCGCGCACAGGGGAAGAAGGGACGAACACAGAACACTATGCCGTTTGATATGACAGGTCACCCAGCGATTACTATCCCATGCGGTCGGGACGACGACGGATTACCGATCGGACTCATGCTCGTCGGGAACCGGTTCGACGACGGGACCGTGCTCGCGGTCGCCGACACGCTCGAAAACGAGATCGCGTACGACCCTTCGCCTCCGTCACACTGATACGGCAATTCGAACCGCGATGCGGCCGGTCAGCGGGGTCACGTCGGCTTTACCGATAACTGATCCCGCCGTCCGGGTGGAGCGTGCTGGCAGTGATGAACGAAGACTGATCGCTTGCGAGGAACTCGATTGTATCAATAACATCATCCGGGGTTCCGTTCCGCGGTAACACCTGATAATCGGCTATGGTGTCGAGGTACTCCTCGCCGAGCTGTTGGCTCGCCTCGGAGGTCACCAGCCCGGGAGCCACGGCGTTGACCCGCACGCCGTCTTCTCCTACCTCGTTCGCTATCGCACGCGTGAGCGGCGGGATCGCTCCCTTCGACGTCACGTAGTGTGGGTACCCAGTAACCCCGTTGTACATCACCGCAGAGGCGATGTTGATAACGCTGCCTGATCCCTGCTCGGCCATGTGTGGAACCATCTGTTTACAACAGATGAAGACGCCAGTAACATTCACGTCCAGCACGGAACGCCACTCCTCGACCGGAATCTCGTCGAAGCTCCGGTCGCGCCCCTCGAGCAGCGGCTCGTACATCGCAGCGTTGTTGATCAACACGTCTATGGTTCCGAACCGGTTGAGGACCGCGTCGGTGAACTCGCTCACGCTCTCTTCGTCGGTCACGTCGGTCTCCATGCCCATCGCCTCAGCGTCCAGTCCTTCGGCAACTGTCGCCGCGTTCTGGATGTCTGCGATCGCGACCGACGCATCCTTTGACGCGAATCTTTCTGCCATCCGCTTTCCGATACCGCTTCCGCCACCCGTCACCACGACGGTGTGCTCAGGGAACTCCATCGTGAAGATCTCACACACGGCCGGAACATAAAACCACGAGGAAATCAACGCTCCAGACGTGAACGGGGTCAGTCCTTCCATTTGAACGCGTACGCCTCAACGGGTTTGAGAACGACGTACTCCACCACGAGAATCACGATGACGAACAGCATGAGATACGCCAGCACCGATTCGATCTCACCGATCTGGTAGTGGTACCGGAACCGCGTCCCGAGTCCTTCCTGGAGACCGAACACCTCCCCGAGAACGACGATCTTCCAGACCATCCCGAACACGTACCGATAGCTGCCGAATATATACGGAAGTAAATGTGGCACGTACACGTCTCTCCACAGCTGCACCGTGGAGGCCCCGAACGACTGCGCCATTGTGATCAAGTCCGTATCGATGTCCTGTGCACCCTGCCACATATTCACGATTCCAAACGGCGTCGACGCAATCACGACGGCAATGATGACGCCGCGTTCGTTGAATCCGAACCATACCATGCTGAGCAGGATTATCACGACGGTCGGTATCGTCATCGCGAACGGTAACAGACTCGATAACCCCTCTTCGAACGGGCGTGATGTCGTCATCAGTACTCCCGCGGTGACGGAGGCAGCCAGCGCAAGGAGGCTCGCGAGAACCGCGCGCCTCAACGAGTACTGCAGGTGATCGATGCCGGTAAGCCCGTGAAAGTCCTCAGTCAATGCAACCGTGACCGTTGTCTCGAACGTCATGACTGGCCGCGGCAGCGTATTCGGGTCACCGAGAACAATCGCGAGCGCGTCCCAAAGAGCGATTAGTGCTAGGATCGGTACGAAGACTTCCAAAATAATCCGGCGTGTCCGATCCCGCAGCATTCCCCACGACGGCAGCAGTTCTGAGGCCAACCGGTCGCCCGTACCGGTGCTCATGGATCACTCCGTTCGATCCGTTCCATATGCTCGAAGAACGTATCCATCAGTGTCGTCTCGATCTCCGAGAGCCGGGGATCGTCCGGTTCACGAGGGCGGTCGCATTCGATCGTCGCACGGTTGAACACGTGCCCTTCGGTATCCAGAAACAGGATCTTATCCGATAAGTAGATCGCCTCACTAATGTCGTGAGTAACGAATAACACAGTTTTTCCAGTCTCCTGCCACAGATCGATGAGATCGTCACGGAGCTGGTGGGCCGATATCTCGTCCAACTCGCTGAACGGCTCGTCCATGAGTAACACGTCGGGATTGACCGACAGCGCCCGAGCAATGCCCACACGCTGTCGTTGCCCACCCGACAGACGAAGGGGATAGCTGTCGCGTTCGTCCCCAAGTCCGACCATCGATAGCGTGTCGGTGATCCGTCGGTCGTGCTCGTCCGACGGGACTCCCTGCGCTCTCATCGCGAACTTGATGTTCTCACCGACGGTCCGCCAGTCCAACAGTCTCGGCTCCTGAAACACGTAGGCGATCGGGAGATCCGACGAGGATGTAAGGTTTCCATCCCGACGTATTTTTCCCGTGTCCTGTGACAACAGTCCCGCGAGCACGTTCAAAAGTGTCGACTTTCCGCATCCCGATGGACCCATTATGGTGGTGAACGACCCCTCCTCGATCCGCATGTCGATATCATCCAACGCGACGACGCGGCGGTCTCCGTCCTGAAACGATTTACTGAGGTTCTCGATCTGAATCGTCATGTCATCTCACCCGTTTCGTTTCCGCGGCGTCGCCAGGACGCCAGCCAAAATAATTGGTTTCGATACGATGTAGCGCGCGCTCGAGCAGGAACATTGCCAACATCATCGGGACGGACCAGACGATAATCATGTCCGCTCGCATCGCCTCGTAGTAGATGTTGATCACGTATCCGATCCCGGACGTCGCCCCAAATATCTCGGCCACGAGCGAGAGCTTCCAAGACAGCGCCACGGCGAGTCGCGCAGAGGCGAACACGAACGGCATGAGTGACGGGATCAACACGTGCCGCCATTTCATCGCTAGTCCGGCATCGAACGCGTTTGCCATCTCGAGGATGTCCTCGTCGATCGACTCCGCCCCCTTCCACACGTTCACCGTGATATAGGGGGCGACGATGAGAACCATGACGACGACCATGACGAGGTACGTCGTGATCCCGAACCACATGACGGTGACGAACGCCCAAACGACGGACGGAAACGCTAAGACGATCATGACGGGTGCGGTGAGGTATCGCCCTCGTTTCGCCCATCCCATGACCGTCCCCAGCGTCACGCCGATCACCAACGAGATCACGCTCGCGATGGCGATCCGTTGAATCGATATGGACGCGTGTGTCAGGAACTGATACTGGCCTCCCCCGCTAACGACGACCAAGACTTGCTCAGCGACGTAAATCACGCCAGGGAGGTCGCGCTGGGCGAAGAACAGCGAGGCAGTCTGCCAGCACAACAGGAATACCACGAACGCGATCACCGGTGCCATAGGGAGCACGCTCCCAACGCGGCGTCCCGCTCCCCGGAGTTCGATCGTACCGTCGAATGTGGACATATCGGCGGTGAAACGGAGTTATATCCGGTCCTCGATCTCTTCGTGGGTGATGAACGTCTCCTCTGCCCCCGCAAACCCGGTGATCCCACCGTCTTCGAGGGTCAGATTCAGGAGTTCGGCGTTCGCATCGATCACGCTCTGGTTCCACTCGGTCGGGAATATTTCCTCGTCGTCGACGAGCTCTTGAATGACGTCCAGTTCCGCCTCCTCATCGAGATCCAGCCCGGCGACCGTCGCGTACTCCTCGATGGCAGTATCGAAGTCCTCGCGGAACCCTTCGACGGCCTCAACCCAACCGTCCCAGAAGTCGAGCACGGCTTGGGGGTTTTCCTCGAGGAAATCGTCGTACGTTCCGAACAGGGTGACCTGCCCGGGGTGTCCCGTACGTTCCGTCCACTCCTCGACCGGAGAGAAGATGGACTCGAAGCGATCGTCCGCGAGCGCTGAGACGGTGAACCCGGTGAACATCAGCACCGCGTCGACCTCGCCGTCGATCAGGAAGTCGTACAGGACTGCGGAGTCCGTGTCAACCACTTCCTCGGGATCGTCTTCCAAGTCGAAGTCGTACATATCCGCCCACATGGCCGAGAACGTGCGGGTGGTTCCGGAGCCGAGCCCGGCCACGCCGAGGGTCCGCCCCTCGAGATCCGGAACGGACTCGATGTCGGAATCGGCGTGAGCGAACACCTGATTAATCTCGTTGAGATGGGGCGCGAACACGCTGATCGGCTCCCCGTCGTCGACGAACTCCGCGAGGTCCTGTGCGGAACCCTGTCCGATACCCTCCACGTCGCCGCTCGTGAAGCCACGGGCGTACTGGCCGAACCCGGTGATGTCGTAGGTGACGTTCAGTCCACGGTCGTTCCAGGCGTCTAAGTCGCGGCCGTAGTAGTGAACGAGGTTGTACAACGACGCTTCTGGAAGCAGTATGTGAACGTCCGTTGCACCGGAGCCGTCGGCACCAGAGGAGTCCTCTCCGGTACATCCCGCAAGCACTCCTCCGACGGCCGCACCACCGGCGGCAAGCAGACGCCGTCTCGTCGTGTTCCGTCCGGTATCGGTTCGATCGGTTTCCGATTGTCTGTGGATCACAATTACGATTCACCACTCTTCTTTGGATATAGTTTACGGACCGGGCAACGTAACGTCTATAACAGTACATTTGGTGAATTCATTAGAATAATAGGAATACATAGGAATATATTGTTGAGGGTCACGTCACGGCCGGACCGGGATCGGATCCGAATACGGAACTACACGCACTCGCCGTTCCGACCGACACCAAAGCATAACTCCGTAGGTTCTGTACGTATGCTCACTAATGACGATACGCCACGGTACCCATCTCGGTGAGCTCGGATACGTCGTGGGGAACGAGCGTCGAACGAGCACGGACGTGATACGCGTGTACGATCCAGCAACGACCGAGGAGATCGCGACAGTTCCGGAAGCGGGCCCGGACGGCGTCGATGTCGCCCTCGAGAACGCCGTCGAGGCGAACGCGATGTGGACGGAACGCGACGGGCGGGAACGCGGACGGTTGCTGTCGGCGATCGCCGACACGATACGGGAGAACGCGGACCGTCTGGCCGCGATCGAGACGCTTGAGTCAGGACGGCCGATCACCGAGTCGGGGTTTCACGTCGAGGGAGCAGCGAACTACTTCGAGTACTTCGCGGGCCTAGCTGACAAGATCGAGGGCGAACAGATCCCGCTGCCGGGGGATCGGTCGCGGATCGATTACACGGTTCGAGAGCCGTACGGCGTCACTGGCCACGTCGTTCCGTGGAACGCGTCGATAGCGCTCGCGTCCCGAAGCTTCGCTCCGGCGCTCGCGGCCGGTAACGTCGTGGTTGCGAAGGTGTCCTCACCCGCACCGCTCTCGGTGTTGGAGCTCGCGGAACTGGCGGGCGACGCCGGACTCCCCCCCGGCGTATTGAACGTCGTGACCGGAAGCGGATCGACGACCGGCGACGCGCTCGTTGGTGACCCACGGCTCAACGCGGTCGAGTTCACCGGCTCGACCGGCACGGGAATTCGGGTGATGAAGCGGGCTGCCGAAACCGTCAGTCCGGTCCACCTCGAGCTCGGTGGGAAGGGTGCGAACCTCGTGTTCCCCGACGCGGATCTCGACGCCGCAGCTCGAAGCGTGATCGACACGTTCCAGAACGCCGGACAGATCTGTTACGCGCCGACGCGGCTATTCGTTCACGAAGAGATCTACGACTCGTTCGTCGCCGCCGTCATCGAGAGGGTCGAATCGATGACGGTCGGCCCCGGGTTCGAGGACCCGGACATGGGTCCGCTCATCTCGTCGGATGCCCTCCAAGACGTCATCCGGGCCGTCGAAACCGCCGAACGCGACGATGCGCGTGTACTCACCGGCGGATCCGTCGCTCGCGAGGAGGGACACTTCTACGAGCCAACGCTGCTCGAGAACGTGCCGGATGACGCGGCGCTCTCGTGTGAGGAGCTCTTCGGCCCCGTGTTCACCGTGTACGAGTTCGAAAGCACCGCCGAGGCCGTGGATCGAGCGAACGACGTGCAGTACGGACTGAACAATGTCGTCTGGACGACCGATCTCACGCGTGCACACGCCGTCGCGGGCGCACTCGAGAGCGGGACCGTGCAGGTGAACGAGTATCCTGTGCTCTCACCTGCAGCCCCCTCGGGCGGCATGAAACGGAGCGGCATCGGTCGGTCGAAAGGTCAACAGGCGATCGAAACGTTCACTCAGCGGAAGAATGTCGTCGTCTCGCTACCTCCCGGCGAGCGATTCGACGATCTCCACTGATCGCCGCCGACGAACGACGTCTCTTCCGGAGCAGTATCCGGGTGACCCATACATTTATTCGCGTACTGACGATCACTCACATAGGAGATAGCGAATGGAATTTCGAATCGGGACCGACATCGGTGGGACCTGTACAGACTCAACCGTGATGACCGCTGATGGGGAGGTGTATATCGGAAAGGACCTGACGACGTATCCGGACTTCTCTGGCGGCATCTTCGACTCGCTTGCCGACGCTACCTCCGAAATGGATGTCGGCCTCGAAGAGCTGTTAGCGAACACGGAACTGTTTCTCCATGCGACTTCAGTCGGCGAGAACGCCCTGTTCGAACGCGAGGGGGCGGAGACGGGTCTGATCACGACGGCCGGGTTCGAAGAGACGCTTCACGCGACACGGGGGGGATACGGTCGATGGTCCGGACTCCCGTTCGACCGGATCAAGGACGTCATAAACTCGGAGAAACCCGAACCGCTGATACCCCGCGATCGGATCGCTGGCATCTCCGAACGGACCTACCGTGACAGGACGATCCGTGAACTCGACGAATCGGAGGTGGTAGACGCCGCGGATCGGCTCGTCGACGCGGGCGTGGATGCCATCGCCGGCTGTCTGCTCTGGTCGTTTACCTCACCGGAACACGAACGACGACTCAAAGAGATCATCGCGGAGCGGTATCCGGAGCTGTACGTGACGGTGTCTAGTGACGTCTCGCCAACAATGGGCGAGTACGAGCGAACCGCCACGTCAGTTCTGAACGCGTATCTCGGCCCGACAACCGAACGATACCTCAGCGGACTCCGGACGGGATTGGAGGACCGTGGATTCGACGGCACGCTATTGTTGATGTTCGCACACGGCGGGTTGGTGGGCCGTACAGACGCCATCGAGCGACCCGTCGGACTGATCGAGTCCGGACCCGTCGCGGGCGTGCTGGGCAGCCAGTTCGTCGCGAACCAGCGATCCGCAGAGAACATCATCTCGACGGATATGGGTGGAACGACGTTCAAGGTTGGCGTCATCGACGGCGGCCGGATCGAATACGCCGACGAACCGATGGTCGGTCGCCACCACTATCAGTTCCCGAAACGGGACGTCGACTCCATCGCGGTCGCCGGCGGCAGCATCGTCTCGATCGACGAGGAAACCGGTGTCCCGACCGTCGGCCCGGAAAGCGCGGGCTCGGATCCGGGGCCGGTCTGTTACGGCTCCGGTGGTACGCAACCGACCGTCACCGATGTCGACCTCATCCAGGGATACTTCTCGCCAGAGTACTTCCTTGGGGGAGACGTGGAGATGGATTCGGACGCGGCATACGACGCGTTCGAGCGTGAGGTCGCGACGCCTCTCGGAAAGGATGTCGAAACCGCGGCCGCCGACATCTACAAGCTGACGAACTCCGTCATCTCCGATCTGATCCGTGAGATGACCGTCGAGAAGGGGATCGACCCGCGCCAGTTCACCCTCGTATCGATCGGCGGTGCGGCCGGCATGCACGCCGCCTCGTATGCCCGTGAACTACGGATCCCGGAGGTGCTCGTGCCGTACACCGCATCCGTCAATAGCGCACTGGGGCTGCTCTCGACGGACGTTACCCACGAGTTCATCGAGGTCGAAACCTTGACTCCCCCGTTCGACATCGACCGGATCAACGAGATATTCGCCGATCTCCGGCGTGAGGCGGAGGAAACGCTCGCGGACGGGGGCTTCGCCGGCGAGGAGATCCGGATCGAACGGTCGATCCAGATGCACTACCAACGCCAGGTACACGAGCTGTTGACCCCGGTCGAGACGGACGGGGAGCTGACGGCTGATTCGCTCGATGCGACCCTCGATCGGTTCGAGTCGTTGTACGAGCGACGCTACGGGGCGGGGTCCGCGTACACCGAGGGCGGGATCGAGATGACCGAGTTCCGCGTCCGTGGTGTCGGGCCACTTTCGACTCCGAGTCTGAACCGGGACGACCCGTCCGAACCGGCGGCGTCCACGGCTCACATCGGAACGAAACGGATGCAGTTCGAGGCCGCGGACGGCCGGATCGAGGCCGATCTATACGCCTTCGACGAGCTCGATCCCGGCGACGAGATCCGTGGCCCGGCAGTGATACTCACGCCGGTCACGACGATCGTCGTCAACCCGGGCGACGTCGCTCGGGTCGACGCGTACAGCAACGTTCGGATCAGCATTATGGAGGAAACCGATGAGTAATTCGACCCACGACGACGACCTTCGCATAGACAGTATGGACCCCGTAACGTTCCAGATCATCAAACACCGCCTGGAACGGATCACGGACGAGGCGGTCGAAGCGCTCAAACGCGTTTCGGGCGCGCCGAACACGAACGAAGGTCACGACCTCATGGTTGCATTGTACACCAGCGACGGTGACCTGCTCACGGGGGGCGTCGGCTTTCTCCATCACTACCTCGGCGCGTCCGAGGCGACGAAACACGTCATCGATCGGTTCGAGGGCGAGATCAACGAGGGGGACATGTTCCTCCTCAACGACCCTTACACTGCGGCGTTACACCCGCCGGACGTGTACATCATCTGTCCCATCTTCTTCGAGGGGGAGCTGAAAGCGTTCTCCGCGAGCTTCGTTCACGTCGCCGACATCGGGGCCGTCGATGCGGGCGGGTTCGCGCCGAACTCGACGTCCGTGTTCCACGAGGGGTTCCAGACCCCGGGTCTCAAGCTGATAGAGGAGGGTGAGGTTCGCCAGGACGTGCTCGACACGATACGGAACATGAGCCGGGATCCGGGGATGATAGAGCTCGACCTTCGGTCGGAGATCGCCGCGAACAACGTCGCACGGGACCGGATGCGAGACCTCATGGCCGAACACGGGGCCGACACGATCGAAACCGTGGGCAACGAGCTGATCTCGCAGTCGTCGAAACGGTTCAAAAAGCGGCTTCGGGAGCTCCCCGACGGACGGTTCGAGGAGCGTCAGTATCTCGACTCGGCTCCCGAAGACGAGATGTTCACGGTGCAGGTGGCCCTCGAGAAACGGGGCGACTCGCTCACCTTCGACTTCTCGGGGACGAGCGGGGAGAGCGAGTACGGACTCAACTGTACGCGGATCGCGACGGTTGGTGGGGTGCTGGCTCCCGTCTTCCCGCTTCTGTGTCAGGACATGACGTGGAACGACGGGATCATCGATGCCGTCGACGTCAACGCCCCCGAGGGGACCATCGTGAACGCCGAGCGTCCCGCACCGATCTCCATCGCGACGATCGCCACGCTCCAGATGTGTAACTCGCTGTCGACGCTCGCGGTGTCGAAGCTGCTCGGTGCCAGCGAGGAGTACGCCGATCGAGCGACGGGTGTCTGGCACGGGGCTCACTGTCACGTCTCCGTCGAGATCGAGTACGAGGACGAAACACACGTCGAGGGGATAAGCGACACATTCGCCGGTGCCGGCGGTGCGAGAGCCTTCGCCGATGGCGTCGATCTCGGCGGAGAGGTCGTCAACGTCGTCGCGCGGTGGGGGAACGCCGAGCGCCACGAGGCGGTGTTGCCGCTCATGTACCTGTACCGGCAGTTCGTCGAGGACTCCGGGGGGCCGGGCGAGTTCCGCGGTGGCGTCGGTCACGAGTACGCCCTCGCTCCGATCCCGTTCGACGACGTGGAGCAGGTCGACGTCGTCAATCTCGCACGTGGTGTCGAGATCCCCAACTCGACGGGCGTGTTCGGCGGCTATCCTGGCTGTAACATCGAGTACGCGATGTATGACGACGTCCCGCTCGGATCGGTCGAGACGTTCCCGCCGACGAAGACCCAGCTCTCACAACGGGGCGATCCGCGGTACACCCAGTGGGGCGTCGAGACGATCGAGGAGGACGGCGTGTTCGCCGTGCGCCTTCCCGGTAGCGGCGGGTACGGCGATCCGCTTGACAGGGACGCGAACGCGGTCGCAGCCGACGTCGTGGACGGAAAGATCGCTCCCGAAACCGCGAGCGAGGTGTACGGCGTTCCGGTCGGAGACGACGGCACGCCCTCCGAGGAGGTGTCGACCATCCGTGACCGGAAGCGGTCCGCACGCCTGGAGGCGGCGGATCCGCCGGAACGATCCCTGGACGTGGACGTGACCGGGACGTCGAAGACGGCGTATCGGCTCGGAGCCAACCTGTCCGTCGAACGGGTCGAGGAACGGGCATATGTCCGCTGTGACGGTTGTGGGTCCGTCCTCGCACCCGCCTCAACGAATTGGAAAGAGTACGCGAGCGTCGCCGAACGCCCGGTCTCGCAGGCTGGAACCAACTCGTCGGCACCCGAGGGATACTGCCTGCGGGAGTTCTACTGTCCCGATTGCGGGACGCTTCTCGACACGGAGGTCGCCCACGAGGACGATCCGCCGCTGGTGAGCCAGCTATCGCTATAATGATGAGACATCCGTTCGGGTTGGAAGGCCGGAACGACGTCGGAGCGCCGTGGCAGCCGTCCGAACCTGCTCGTACAGATCGTGTGGATCGGTTCGTAACCCGCTCACTGACCCGTCCTCATAGACGACCTCTCCTTCACAGACGACGAGATCGACTTCCGAGCCGAGCGTCTGGTACACGACGGCCGAGACGATGTCTGTGGCCGGGGTTAGCTGTGGCGCGTCCATGTCAATACAAACCAGATCCGCACGTTTTCCCTCCTCAATCGATCCGAGCTCCGCGGATCGTCCCATCGCCGACGCCCCCTCTATCGTGGCCATGTCGAGAACTGCCTGTGCCGACAGCACGCCGGGGTCAAGCGAGTGCCCCTTGTGTGCGAGCGCTATCAATCGCATGTCTGCGAGGAGGTTCACGGAGTCACTGAGCACCGAGTTGTCCGTACCGAGTCCGATGGTGACCCCCGCCCGTCGCATCGAGGGAACCGGTGCGAATCCGCTTGCGAGCTTCATGTTTGACGGGATGTTGTGTGCGACCGCGGTGTCCGTCTTGGCAAGCAGACGAACGTCCTTGTTCGAGACTTGTACGCAGTGACCTAGCAGCGTGTGTTCACCGAGATATCCGATGTTATTCAGATATTCGACGCTGGAGAGCGGGCCTGACTCCTGTTCGGGAGCCTCTGAGACGTGTGTCGTCGTCATCACGTCGTGTCGTTCGGCGAACTCGACTGCGGCACGCAGTCCCTCCGTGGTCATACCCTCGACAATAACCGGGGCGATCCAGATCTCTTGCCGGTTCCCGCGCCCGTGATGCGTGTCGTGAAGCGACTCGACGTGTTCTATCCACTCGTCTGTCGCCGCGGTGTACCGTTCCTGTGGCGGATGGCCCACGTCCGGCTCCTTGGCAGTGAACTTTTTTATCAGCGAGCGAAACTCCTCGTCTGCCGGTAGGTCACGGATCCCTCTCGCATACGCGCTCCGGATCCCTAGCTCCTCGTAGATGTCGAGCTTCCGTTCGATCGACTCCACGTCCTCGATCGGTATCTCGGCGTCGTTCTCAACGATGGTAGTGATCCCAGCCGACAGCGCCTCAACGCAGTACAGCTCGGCGGCCAGCTCGTGGTCGGACGGCGACATCTTCGCCATTCCGGGCTGTTTGACATTGAAGAGCCAGTCATATAGTCCGCGGCCCTCGTTCCCGGCTCCCCGAAGCAGCACGTCGGAGACGTGAACGTGGGTGTCGATGAGTCCGGGGATCACCACGTGGTCCTCGGCGTCGACGCGACGGTCCACTTGTCGGTCGATGTTGGCGCTTGGGCCAGCTTCCACCCGCGTGATCGTGCCGTCGTCGACCACGACGGTTCCCCGTTCGATCACGTCCCGTGACGGGTTTTGTGTGAGTATCGTTCCGTTCTCTATGACGAGGGTTTCCATCGACCCATAGTATACGCCAGCCGATCATAAGGATTCGGTAGCGTATCGCATGGCCTGGACCACTCATTCGTGCCGAGGCGACGGCAGCGACTACTCCGGTCTGGGAACGACGAACACGCGGAGATCGTTGACGTTGGTCCCGGTCGGGCCGGTTTTCAGGAGGGCGTCCGCGTCGTCGAGTGCCGGAAACACGTCGTTCCGGTCGAGAGCGGCCCGCGCACGGTCCTCGGAGACGGTGTCGGCATCGACGACGGCACCGGCGACGTCGGTCGAACCGTCGATTCCGTCGGTGTCCACGCTGCCGACGACGATGTCGGCGCCGTCCAGCTCGACGCCGGCGCTCAACGCGAACTCCTGGTTCGGTCCTCCCTTGCCGTGGTCCTCGGCAAGCGTAACCGTCGTCTCGCCGCCGGACAGTAGGACGACGGGGGGTTCGGTCGGCGACCCAGTCTCACGGCACTCCTCGGCGATGGCGGCATGTGTGAGCGCCGATTCCTGGGCCTCGCCTTGGACCCCGGCGGCGAGCAGCAACGATTCGTATCCGTGGTCGGTGGCCGTTTCCGCGGCGGCTGTAAGCGCGTTTCGGCCGTTTCCGATGACGTGAGACGAGATACGATCAAACGCCGTATCGGAGGTAGTCGGAGTTTCGGGGACCTTGCCGTCGGCCCCGGCACGGAGGTGTTCACGGACGCTCGTTGGCAGCTCCAGATCGTATTCGTCCACCACCAAGAGCGCATCCCCATATGTGGTCGGGTCGGGAGCGGTCGGGCCGCTCCCGATCACGCCGAGATCGTCCCCCACGACATCACTGAGCACAAGGTTCACGACTGATGCAGGTGACGATCGTCGAGCGAGCCGTCCGCCTTTGATCGCGGAGCAGTGTTTGCGGACCGCGTTGATCTCGTCGATCGGTGCGCCGGACGCGAGCAGTTCCGTCGTGAGCCGTCGGAGATCTCCCACCCCGATCGAGTCAACCGGTGCGGCGAGAAGCGCGCTCCCGCCACCCGAGATCACTGAGATGATCAGGTCATCGGCACCGGCCGCGTCGACTCGCTCGAGGAGGCGTTCGGTCCCCGCGACGCCCCGTGGGCTCGGCAAGGGGTGATCACCCGGGACCGTTTCAACGTCCGCCGTTTCCGCCGGGGTATCGGTGACGACGACCCCGCCGGCGAGCCGATCCCCGAGCCGTGTCTCCAACGCTGCCGCCATTTCTCCCGCCGCGTTACCTCCACCGATGACGATGACGTCGCCATACGCCGAGAGATCGTACGTCACGCTGGTTCCGTCGACCGCCGTGATCGTGAGCGATTCACCGTGAACCGATACCGCATCGGCGACGATCGCGCTCGGATGTGCGGCCTCGATCCCTGCGAGGAGACAGTCGACGGCGAGCTCGTGAGCCGGCGTTCGAGAGAGGGATTCCCGGGTCTCGTCTGA
Source organism: Halorubrum sp. (assembly GCA_040405695.1). GTDB lineage: Archaea > Halobacteriota > Halobacteria > Halobacteriales > Haloferacaceae > Halorubrum. Next base: position 38,927 of record JARVCL010000090.1, read on the forward strand.
AGGTCCGTCCATGTTCGCCTCTGACCGGGAGGGATAATCAATGTTGGAGGCCGTGTCGCACCCCGAAAAACGGCATGTCGACGATGATGAACCGATCACGCATCGAACGGCACGTGCCGCTCGATGGTCCCGATCACGTCGCTCGGATTGATGTCGAGACCGTCGATAGGGACGGGTTCGACCGTTCGCGTGGGCCACGCGCCGGTCGTCGTCAGTGTCTTCGTTCGGTCGCCCGCGATCAGGTGTGTGTCCTCGCTTTTCGTCCCCTGAACGGTCGGGTTCCACGCGTACGCCATCGGTTCGCGGACCGGTTCGGTTCCGGCGGGCGTCGCGACCCATTCACGTGCCGCGTATCCGGTCACGCCGCCCTGGTGGTGGTGTCGCCACTCCCCCTCGAACCCGAGCGTGTCGTACGCCTCCCGGATCGCCGCGAACACGTCCCCGGACGTCCCGGTTCCGTCAAGGACGCCGAGTGCCGCGGCGCGAGTGGCGGCGAGGGCGGTCGCCTCGATGCGCATCGCGGCTCGGTGTCGGTCCAGTAGCCACTCGGGCGGATCGAAGGCGACGGTTCGGGTGAGGGAGGCGTATAACCCGTCGCGTTCGGCGGTCACGGAGACGAGCACGTAGGACCCGAGCAGCGCGTCCGTCGGCGTGAAGTGACGATACGACCCCGCACGCTCGGCGCCCCCGACGAGCACGACCGGGGCGTTCATGCCACCCGACGAGAGCTCGGTCTCGATCGCCCTCGCGACGTCACGTTCGAGGTCCTCGGCGTCGAGCTCCCGACAGACCTTCTCAACGGCGGCAGCGGCGTCCCGACCGAGCAGTCGATATCGATCGACGCCGTGTTCGGAAAGCGGGTAGCGGAGTCGGTCGATATCGATCGTATCGAACCCTGGAACGTCGAAATCCGCCGCTGCGGGCATCGGTGACCGGTTCGTGACCGCCTCCACAATCCACCGTTCGTGCCAAGGGAACGACTCCACGGAGACGACGTCCGAAAGTTCCTCTTGACGGAGTCGCTCCGCCTCGACGTTGCTCGTGACGACGCGGAACGTGCCGTCGTATCCCGCCGCCGCGATGCCGATATCCGCGTCCCGATCGATTACGTTGCTTCCGCCCACGAGCCAGGTGAATCCACCGGGACGCGCGAACCAGAGGGCCTCAAGATCTTGGCGATCGAGATAGTCGTCCAGACGACTGGCGCGAAGCGAAGGATCAAACACTGATGGACACTCAACAGTATTGATCAGGCTCCTCGGATATTAATCGTTCGTCGAGTCAAGGAGCCCCCTCGCCACCCGGCAGGGTATCGAGTAATGAGTTCGTCCGCTACGCCTTTGACATCCGCCGGCAAAAGATGGTCGTTTAAATTCGGGATGTTGCAGATGTTCAAATACATATTATTTCATGGTCAATTCGGGGTCGCGTTAAGTTAGTGAATGAGGCGCTCGACTTCAGAGTGCTTATGGCCGAAATCGAACGCCTCAGCGAACGTACCGCGTGGATCGACTTGTCGTTTGTGGAGCGAGATCGAACACCGCGCTGGGCGATTGAAGTAGGGATTCGGTGTCACTTGGCCGGTATGTCACTACGTGAGGTAAGTAAACATCTCGAGGGGTTTGGGATCGATCGGAGTCACGTCGCCATTCATAACTGGGTTCATAAAGCCGATCTACAGCCGATCTCAACCGTTTCAGAGGATCAACTCGCGGTTGACGAAAAGATGATCCGCCTCCACGGCCAGAAGTTCTGGCTGTACGGCGCGGTTGATCCGTATACAAACGAGATCCTTCACGTGAGCCTCTATCCGACCGCAAATAAACAGACGACGCGATGGTTTCTCACCAAGCTACACCGGCGCTATCAACTCGATACCGTGGAGTTTCTCGTCGATGACGCAGATCATCTCAGATCAGTCCTCGCTGAAGACGGCTATCGATTTCAAGTTATTCGGCATGGAAATCGGAATGCTATCGAACGTGTCTTTTAGGAAATAGAACGGCGAACATCATCGTTTGCGAATAGTTTCAGCAATGTCGCGCTAGAGACAGCTCAAAATTGGCTCGAAGCTGTCGCCGTCTACCACAATTCACGCCAAACTTAACGCGACCCAATTCGGCGATCCAATTTAGTCAATTACGTCGGTCAGGAAGTACCACTCTTTGGTTCGAGACAGTGATGACTGTGATGCCGATAATCTCATATACACTGAGACACGATCCACTAAAATTAGTTGCAGGACGACAAGATGCTTGTATGAGCAAGAACCTCTCGCCCGCGGTCACGCTGACGCGTGAGCAGAAAGAGCAGCGGCGATTGGCCGCTGCTCAGGAACTTCTGGAAGGTGAGAAGACGCAAACGCAGATTGCCGAGGACCACGGTGTGACGCCGGGGGCAGTTTCCCAATGGAAGTCAACACTCGAAGAAGAGGGGATAGAGGGGCTGAAAACCACCACTGACGAGGGCAACCAAGGTCCTGATTATGCTCTTGATGAGCAAGACAGAGAGCAACTCGTCGAGTTGCTCGAAGACGGGGCCCAAGCACACGGTTGGGAAATTGATCTCTGGACATCCAAGCGTGTGGCTACGCTGATCGAACAGGAATTCGATATCGACTACACTCCTCGCCATTGCTCGCGGATTCTCCGCGAGCTTGGCTACCGGCCGGTCAAACCCAGAGAAGGCGCTGCTGAGAAAGATCCTGAAGAGAAGCGTCGCTGGCTCAACGAAGAAGCCTCAGTCGATCACATCGGATTTGAGTGAAAGTGTCTGCTTGGCAAAAGTGTGAAACCTACCGAAGCAGACAGCGAGATAGAGGAAGAGCACCTGCTTAAT
>JARVCL010000091.1:0-12337 GCA_040405695.1 Halorubrum sp.
TAACTATCTAACGCAGATCCGTCCGAAAGAGCGGATTCTGGGCGGTATCCAACCGGATATCGTCGAAAATCTTGAAGGAATTACAGCCGGCAGTATCAGAACGCCCAGACGACAGCCGGCGATCGAACGCCACGCGGGGCGGATACGGCTCCAGCACCGACAGCGTTTTTCGCCGGGCGCGTGGAAGACGGGCGTGAACGTTCGGGGGCCGATCCTCTCTGTCGGAGAGGCGCGGACGGTGTCGACGTCGTACGGCGAGCGGAAGCTTCGAGAGCTCCAGATTCGACCGGAGCGTGGTGCCCGCGATCCGGTGGACGTGACGCTGTGGGGGGACTGGACGGAGACGGCCGAGCACGCCGAACCGGGCATGGAGCTGTTAGTAACCGATGCAGAGACGGAGACGTACAAAGGTGAGGTCGGCTACGCCACTACCGGCGACTCGTGGGTCGTCCTCGAACCCGACTTCCTCGTCGACGTGACCGGGGTCCGCTCGTGGGTCCAGTGCCCCCGAATGTACTATTTAAACAAGCTGTCGGGGGTCCCGCTCAACTATCCCGTCGTCAAGGGGACCATCGTCCACGAGGTGTTCGGCGACCTGCTTCGCGGCATGGATCTCGAGGCGTCCGTGACAGACCGCGTCGAGGAGGCCGGACTCGAACTGGGGTTGCTCGGCTACGAACCTGACGCGGTCGCCGACGAGGTCAGACGGAACGCGGCCGCCATCGAAGGGTGGCTCGCACAGGGAACGCTCACCGACGAGGACACGTGGCGGTCAGAGTTCACGCTCATCTCGCCCACGTTCGGCTTAAAAGGCCGTGCCGACGCGCTTCGTCGCGGCACACCCGTCGAACTCAAGACAGGCAAGAACACGAACCGCGAGCCGCGATTTCAGGACAAGATTCAGGCGGCTTGCTACGCGCTCATGCTCGAAGAGCGCGGCGTCGACCCCGACATCGGGACCCTCTTATATACGAAGAACACCGCGCTCGACCGGAACGAGGCGAGCGGCGACCTCGCGCCCGCCAAGGAGTTCCCGGTCGGGAACGGGCTCTTGCAGTTCGTGGTCCGCACGCGAAACGAACTCGCCGCGATGGAGTGGCGCGCGCTGAACGACCCTGGCGAGCGCCCGACCGTCCCGACCGGGTACGAAGCGGACGCGAACTGTAGCTACTGTTTCGAGCAGGACACCTGTATGGTGGTCTCCGGCCGGCTGAACCAGGAGTCGAAGGCGGGACAGGTCGGTGATCCCGTCCCCGAAGCAGAGCGCGCGTACTTCGACCGTTTTTATACTGCTATCGAACAAGAACGCCGCGAGACGCACGCAGAATACCGAAAGCTGTGGGAGCAGACGCCTGCAGAGCGGGCCGCAGACGACCGCGCGCTCGTCGATCTCGAACCGCTCTCACAGACCGAGATTGCGGAGAACCGCTGGCGGCTCACCGCCCGCCGAACCGACGACGCGGTTTCGAAGCTCCGCGACGGTGACGTGGCGCTCGCGAGCGACGGCGACCCCATCACCGGCCACGCCGAACTCGCGCGGATCCGTACGCTCGACGAGACGGTCGTCGTCGAGACGGACGAGCCGGTCGAGCTTCGCCGACTCGACGTGTACCCTTCGGAGATCTCCGTCGACCGGATGCTCACTGCCCTCCACGACGCGGTGTTGAAAGGCGACGAGCGTCGCAAGGACGTGCTCTTCGGACGACGCGATCCAGCGTTCGCCGCCGAGAGGCGAACCGACGGCGAGCCGTACATCGACAACAACGACGCCCAGAACGACGCGGTGCGGCTGGCGGTGACCGCCGAGGACTGCGCGCTGATCCACGGCCCGCCCGGAACGGGGAAGACGTACACTATCGCCCGGGCGATCCGCGCGCTCGTCGCCGACGGGAACCGCGTGCTGCTGTCGGCGTTCACGAACCGTGCCGTCGACAACGCGCTCGAAGCGCTCCGCGATCAGGGGTTCGACGAGGTGGTGCGGGTCGGAACCGAGACCGGCGTTCGCGACGACATGCAGGACGTTCGGCTGATACAGCGCGGCGATCCGACAGCGAAAGCGGCAGAACTGCGAGACGCCCCGGTCGTCGCAGCCACAACCGCCGCCTGTGGCTCCCGTGTGATGCGAGCGTGTGAGTTCGACGTCGCCGTCGTGGACGAGGCGTCTCAGCTCACGGAGCCGAGCACCCACGCCGCGATCACGCTCGCGGACCGATTCGTGCTCGTCGGCGACCACGAGCAGCTCCCCCCGGTCGTCCGTGCGGAGAACGACCTGCAGACCTCGCTGTTCGAGCGGCTCATCCAAGCCCACCCGGACGCGAGTGTCATGCTCGACCGACAGTACCGGATGAGCCAGCGGATCCAGGCGTTCGCGTCGGCTGAGTTCTACGACGGCGCGCTCCGTCCTGCGAGCCCCGAGGTGGCCGGGCAGACGCTCGACGACCTCGGTGTCGACACGTCGACGCTCCCGCCCGAACTCGGCGGCGGTGTGGGGTTCGTCGATCCCGGTGGCGAGCGCGACGGCAACCGCAACGTCCGAGAGGCCGAGCGGGTGGTGGAGGTCGTCGACGCGTACCTCGCCGCTGGGGTCGACGCCGACGATATCGGTGTGATCGCGCCGTTCCGCGCACAGGTCGCGGAGATCAGCCGTCAGACGGCTGTCACCGTCGACACCGTCGACCGGTTCCAGGGCTCTTCGAAAGAGGTTATCATCGTCTCGTTCGTCGCGACGGACGAGATCGATGGCCCAATCTTCGAGGACCACCGTCGAGTCAACGTCGCACTCACCCGCGCGAAAAAGCACCTCACACTCGTCGGCGACACCGGCGCGTTGGCGTCGGATCCGTTCTACGAGCGGCTCCTCGACTGGGCGAGACGGTGAGCGCGGTCAGCCGTGCGTACCCCACCTGCAGGAAGCGAGCACGGCGGGATTCGAACCCGCGATCGAGAGGTTAGGAACCTCTCGCCCTATCCGCTAGGCCACGTGCCCGAAACGAGAGAGAAAGGGATGTCCGCGGAGCTCCGTCGGCCGATACACCGGTACGCTTACGCGCTGGTTTCTCGTTCGGTTTCGAGCTCCTCCTCCTCGTCGAGCGTCGCGTCCGTCTCGAGTTCCTCCTCGTCGTCGTCACTCTGCATGTTCTTCAGCTCGTCTTCGACCTCCTCGCGGCCCTTCTTGAACTCGCCCATCGCTTGGCCGGTCGACCGGGCAAGCTTCGGGATCTTGTTCGCGCCGAACAACAGGACCAACACGAGCAGGATGATGAGGAGCTCCGGGCCCGCAGGGATGCCGCCTATCAGTGGGTGTACCATCTCTACCCGTCCGTAACCCTGTTGCGATTATAGTCTTTTTGCCTTCGACAGGGGGTCGAGAGACCGATGCACTCGTGTCCAACTCCCGCCCGCCTCCCGATATATATAGGTGGACACCGTACGAAATCCCATGATCGACGTAGGCGACGACGCCCCCAGCTTCACTGGGTCGCTCGTGACCGACGAACTGGCCGCTTTCCGGCTCGCGGAGCACATCGGCGACGGTCCGGTCGTTCTCGCGTTCTTCCCGGCCGCCTTCTCGGGCACCTGTACAGACGAGATGCGCGCGCTTCGCGACAGTATCGACCGGTTCGGCGAGGCGACGACCGTCTTCGGCGTGAGCACCGACCTCCCACACGCTCTCCGTGCGTACCGCGAGGAGTACGACCTCCCGTTCGCACTCGTCGCAGATCCCGATCACCACGGCGTCGAGGCGTACGGTGTGACGGGGGCGTTCGAACGGTACGGCGTCGAGGTCGTCGCCCAGCGGTCCGTGTTCGTGATCGACGCCGACGGGACGGTCACCTATCGGTGGCTCGCCGAGCACCCCGGACAGGAGCCGGAGTACGGCGCGCTCGCGGCCGCGATTCCCGAGTCGGCGGCGGCCGACTAAGCGGCTCGGGAGATCGTCTCACCGTGGGTTCCGTAACTCCTCCAGTGACTCCGGGTTCTCCATCGAGGAGAGATCGCCGGGGTCCTCGCCGCTGTGCACGGACGCTATCGCACGACGGATGATCTTCCCCGACTGAGTTTTCGGGAACGCGTCGACAAACAGCAGTTCTCGTGGCCGGAACGGCTTGCCGTGCTCCGCCCCGACGAGCTCTCGAAGCGCACCGCGCAGTTCGTCCGTCGGTTCGACATCGGGCTCTACCACGACGTACGCGACGACCGCGGTTCCCGTCGTGTCGTCGGGCACGCCGACCGCGGCCGCCTGATTGACCGCGTCGTGGTCGATGAGGACCCCCTCGATCTCCGCCGGCCCGACCTTCCGCCCCGCGACGTTCAGGGCGTCGTCGGCACGACCGTGGAGGAACCAGAATCCGTCGGAGTCCCGCTGGGCGAAGTCGCCGTGGTCCCACAGATCCGGCCACGTCGACCAGTACTCCGACAGGTACCGCTCGTCGCCGGACCAGAGGCTCTTCGTCATCGACGGACAGGAGTCGCGAGCGACGAGATACCCCCGTTCGCCGGCGTCACGAACCGACTCGCCAGCCTCGTTTACGATGTCGATGTCCATGCCGAGACCGGGGCCGCCGAGCGTGCAGGGTTTCAGCGGTTGGTTGGGCATCGGCATCAGGAAACAGCCGCAGATCTCCGTGCCGCCCGAGATGTTGAGTATCGGGCAGTCGCCGCCGCCGACCGCGTCGTAGAACCACCGCCACGACTCGGGATCCCAGGGCTCGCCCGTCGAGCCCAGAATCCGGAGCGACGACAGGTCGTGATCTTCAACCCACTCGTCTCCGTGCTTGCGGAGCGCGCGGATCGCCGTGGGCGAGATGCCGAACTGCGTGACCCCGTGCCGCTCGATCAGGTCCCAGAACCGGTCCGGCTCGGGATAGTCGGGAGCCCCCTCGTACATGACCACGGTCCCGCCGAACGCGTGGTTCCCGATCAGCGTCCACGGCCCCATCATCCAGCCGATGTCGGAGACCCAGAAGAACCGGTCGGCGGGTTTCTGATCGAACCCGAAGTGGATCTCCTTGGCGCACTGCATCACCACCCCAGCGTGTGTGTGGACGATCCCCTTCGGCGTCCCCGTCGTCCCCGAGGAGTACAAGAGCATGGACTCCTGATCAGCGGGGAGCCGCGCCGTCTCGTACTCGGCGGATCGGTCGTCGATCGCCGCGGTCCACGTCACGTCCCGGCTCTCGTCCCACGGGACCGGGTCGGTGTCGGTCTGGTTCACGTCACTCGGTGTTGCGCCCAACCGATCGTACACGACGGTGTGCTCGACGTGGCCCGCCTCGGCGATGGCGGCGTCGGCGTCCGATTTCAGTCGCACGTCGCTTCCTCGGCGATAGAAGCCGTCCCCGGTGAACAGTACCGACGGTTCCGCGTCGTCGATCCGCGTCGCCGTCGCCTCCGTCCCGAATCCGGAGAAGATCGGCACCGCGATCGCACCGACCTTCAGACAGCCGTAGAGGATCGAAACCACCTCGGGAACCATCGGCATGTACAGCCCGACGGTGTCGCCCGTTCTCACGCCGACGGATTCGAGGTAGTTGGCGACGCGGTTGCTCTCACGATACAGGTCGTGAAACGTGATCCGTCGGACCGTCCCGGGTTCACCCTCCCAGATCAGCGCGACGTTGTTCCGGCGCGGCGAGTCGACCGCGGCGTGACGGTCGACGACGTTGTGCGCGACGTTGATCTCGCCGCCTGGGTACCAGTCGGTGAACTGTGGCCCGTCGGCGTCGTCACGAACCGCCTCGTAGTCGGTGTAGAACTCGATGTCGAGGTACTCGACGAGCGTCTCCCAGAACCAGTCGACCCCCGACGCGGGCTCCCCGTCGACCTCGGTCGTCGTCCGCTCGATCAGCGAGTCGTAGTCGTCGATCCCGTGCTCCCGCATGAACGCCGCCACGTTCGTCGACTCGGCGAACGCCTCGCTTGGCTCGTGTACGATCTCGTCTGTCCCCTCGTACTCGTCCATGTTGTCTGGCGGTTTCGGCGGTAACCGTAAGTAACTTTCCTGAACGTTTCGCGGTCGCCGTACCCGTTAGACGGGACGACCGGGATAACCGGTGCACGGTCGAGGCCGAGGCCTCGTTCACCGAGACGATTCACACGAGAGAGAGCGTGACGCGAGACGGCATGAGCTAATGCGAGAGGAGCGGGTGTTACTCGTCGTCGATATCGGCGCTCTCGTCGCCTGTGGACGCGCTCTCGGGGACGATATCGACCGAAGCGACCCGATCGTCCGGCTCCAGGTTCATGACGATGACACCCATCGTGTTCCGACTCACCGTCGATATCTCCTCCACACGGGTACGGACGATCTGCCCCCCGTCGCTCATCGCCAGCAGGTGGTCGCCGCGAGAGACAGCTTCGATGGCGACGACCGGCCCGTTGCGGTCGCCGGTCTTGATGTCGACGAGCCCCATTCCGTTGCGTGACTGTGGTCGGTACTCGTCGAGGTCCGAACGCTTCCCGTAGCCGTTTTCGGTGACCGTGAGCACCCAGTTGTGTCGATCCGTGTCGATGGCGGCGATACCGGCGACCCGATCGCCGTCCCGAAGGTCGATCCCGATCACCCCGCGAGCGGTTCGTCCCATCGGACGGACCTCTCCCTCGTCGAATCGGATCGCCATCCCGTCTCGGCTCCCGATGACGATGTCGGCGTCGCCGTCGGTCACCTCCACGTCGACGAGCTCGTCGCCAGCCTCCAGACGAATCGCGCGAATCCCCGTCGAGCGGATGTTCTCGAACGCGTCGACGGCCGTCCGCTTGATGTAGCCGTCTCGGGTGACCATCGTGAGGAACTCGTCGTCGGCGAGGTCCTCGGTGTTCACCACCGCTTCGATCTCCTCCCCGTCGTCCATCTCGAGGAGATTCACCGCCGACTTTCCGCGAGCCGTCCGGGACATCTCCGGGATCTCGTACGTCTTCAGCTGGTATATCTGGCCGTGGTTGGTGAAGACGAGAAGGTAGTCGTGGGAGTTCGCGGCGAACACCGAGGAGACGTGGTCGCCCTCTTTGAGGTCGGTCCCGATGATCCCTTTCCCACCGCGGTTCTGGGCACGGAACGTGTCGAGTGGCATCCGCTTGATGTAGTCGTCCTCGCTCATAACGACCACACACTCCTCTTCCGGAATGAGGTCCTCGTGGGTGACCGTCCCAGTGTCCTCGATGAAGCGCGTCCGCCGTTCGTCGGCGTACTCCGCTTTTATCTCCTCGAGTTCGTCGACGATCACCGCGTCGAGCTCGTCGGTGTCGCCGAGGATCGTCTCTAACCGCTCGATGCGGGCGGTGACAGAAGCGTACTCCGATTCGATCTCTTGGGTCTCCATCGACGTGAGCGAGCCGAGTTGCATCCGGACGATGTGTTCCGCCTGCGCCTCAGAGAACCCGAAGTCGGTCTCTAACGCCGTCTTCGCTGCGTCACGATCCGTGGAGTCTTGGATCGTCTCGACGACGCTGTCGACGTGCTCGAGCGCCTTCAGTCGGCCTTCGAGGATGTGCGCGCGGTCTTCTTTCTCTTCGAGTTCGTGCTGTGAGCGCCGTCGCACCACCTCGCGGCGATGCTCGACGTAGTGTTCGAGCGTCTCTTTCAGGTCCAGCACCTGTGGCGCGCCGTCGACCAGCGCGAGGTTGATCACGCCGAACGTGCGTTCGAGGTGGCTCTCTAGCAGCTGGTTCTTGACGACCTCGGGCATCGCGTCGCGCTTGAGGTCCACGACGACGCGGATCCCGTCGCGGTCGGACTCGTCGCGCAGGTCGCGGATTCCTTCGATCGACCCCTCGTTGACGTCCTCGGCGATCCGCTCGACGAGTCGGGACTTGTTCTGCTGGAACGGAAGTTCCGTGATCACGATCTGGCCGCTCTCCTCGTCGACATCGAACTCGGCGCGAACGCGAACGCGACCACGACCCGTCTTGTACGCCTTGTGGACCGCGTTCCGGCCGACGATGTTCGCGCCGGTCGGGAAGTCCGGCCCCTTGACGTGTTCCATCAGGTCTTCGACCGTGCAGTCGGGGTGCTCGATCAGTTCGACCGTGGCGTCGATAACCTCGCCGAGGTTGTGTGGCGGGATGTTCGTCGACATCCCGACAGCGATCCCGGAGGAACCGTTGACGAGCAGGTTCGGGAACGCCGCCGGCAACACTTCCGGTTCCATCAGTCGGTCGTCGTAGTTCGAGCTGAACTCGACGGTGTCACGCTCGATGTCGGCCAACAGCTCCTCGGCGATCGGTGCCATCCGTGCTTCGGTGTACCGCATCGCGGCCGGCGGGTCACCGTCGACAGAGCCGAAGTTACCCTGGCCATCGACGAGAGGATAACGCATCGAGAAGTCCTGTGCCATCCGCGCGAGCGTGTCGTAGATGGCGCTGTCACCGTGCGGGTGGTAATCACCCATGGTCTCGCCGACGATGGAGGAAGACTTTCGATGGGCGGAGCGGGCGGTGACGCCAGCCTCGTTCATCGCGTAGAGGATTCGTCGGTGAACCGGCTTGAGGCCGTCACGGACGTCCGGGAGCGCTCGCCCGGCGATGACGGACATGGCGTAGTCGATGTACGACTGTTCCATCTCGTCTTCGATGCGGGCGGTCTCGACCCGTGCGGCCGGCAGATCGCCGCCGTCGGGGTTCGGCACCTCCGAACTCATATATCCACCCACTCCGCCTCGGTCGCGTGCTCTTTGATGAACTGCTTGCGCGGCTCGACCGCGTCGCCCATCAGCACGTTGAACATTCGGTCGGCCGCCGCAGCGTCCTCGATCGTGATCCGTTTGAGAATACGGTTTTCAGGGTCCATCGTCGTGTTCCACAGCTGGTCGGGATTCATTTCGCCGAGCCCTTTGAACCGCTGAGTCTGGTCGGGCTCGCCGTCGCACTCCTCTTCGATGATACGGTCGCGCTCTGCTTCTGTCATGGCGTCGTACGTCTCCGAACCCTTCCGGATCCGGTACAGCGGTGGCTGGGCCGCGTACACGTAGCCGGCCTCGATGAGCGGCTTCATGTGTCGGTACAGCAGGGTCAACAACAGCGTACGGATGTGTGCGCCGTCGACGTCGGCGTCGACGAGTAAGATGATCTTGTTGTACCGGGCCTCCTCGATGTCGAACTCCTCGCCGATTCCCGCGCCGATAGCAGTGATCAGTGCGCGAATCTCGTCGTTCTCCAAGATCCGGTCGAGCCGGTGTTTCTCCACGTTGAGGATCTTCCCTTTGAGTGGGAGGATGGCCTGGTTCTCGCGGTTTCGACCCTGCTTGGCGCTGCCGCCCGCAGAGTCCCCCTCGACGACGAACAGCTCCGCTTCGCTCGGGTCACGGGTCTGGCAGTCCGCGAGCTTGCCAGGCAGTGCCGTCGACTCCAGCGCGGACTTTCTGCGCGTGAGTTCTTCGGCCTTCTTGGCGGCCTTGCGGGCGCGTGCGGCCTCTGCCGCCTTGTGGACGACCTTTCGGGCGGTGTCGGGGTTCTCCTCGAAGAACGTCCCCAGCTGCTGGTGGGTCGCCGATTCGACGACGCCACGGACCTCGCTGTTGCCGAGTTTCGTCTTCGTCTGTCCCTCGAACTGTGGGTCGGGATGTTTGACCGAGACGACCGCCGTGAGCCCCTCGCGAACGTCTTCGCCCTTGAGGTTCGCGTCGAGGTCGTCGACGAGTCCGTGCTCGTTGGCGTAGTCGTTGACGACACGCGTGAGCGCCGTCTTGAACCCGGTGAGGTGTGTCCCCCCCTCGCGGGTGTTGATGTTGTTCGCGAACGCGTGAACCGAGCCCTGCAACTCCTCGGTCGCCTGCATGGCGACCTCTACGTGAACCCCCTCGTCTTCGCCCTCGAAGTAGATGACTTCGTCGTGGATTGGGGTCCGTGTCTCGTTGAGGTAGCCGACGAACTCGCGGATACCGCCGTCATAACGGAACTGTGCCTCGTCGCCGTTTCGGTCGTCGGCGAGCGTTATCTCGACGCCTGAGTTGAGAAAGGCCAGTTCCCGAAGCCGGTTCGAGAGCGTGGAGAACGCGAAGTCGGTCGTCTCGAACACCGAATCGTCCGGCCAGAACCGGATGTGTGTGCCCGTCGACTCGTCGGGATCCATGTCACGCACCCGCTCGAACCCGTCGGGGGCCGGCTCACCGCGCTCGAACCGATGACGGAAGACGCCGCCGTCGCGTTTCACTTCGACCGCCAGTCGCTCTGAGAGCGCGTTGACGACGCTGACGCCGACACCGTGGAGACCGCCGGAGACCTGGTACGACTTGGAGTCGAACTTACCGCCCGCGTGGAGAACGGTCATGATAACCTCCAAGGCGGGCCGGTCGTACTCCTCGTGGGTGTCGACGGGGATCCCGCGTCCGTCGTCGCGAACGCTCACGGAGTCGTCGTCGTGAACCGTGACGTCGATCGCTTCACAGTAGCCGGCAAGCGCCTCGTCGATGGCGTTGTCGACAACCTCGTAGACGAGATGATGGAGCCCGCGTTCGTCCGTCGATCCGATGTACATCGCCGGACGTTTGCGAACGGCCTGCAGGCCCTCAAGTACCTGAATTTGGCCTGCTCCATACTCATTCTCCTCTGGCATAGAACTTACCGACTCTAATGGGTGGCGGGTTATAAAGACGGCGCACGCGCGCGGGCGTGAGTCGCCGGCCGGCTGTGCTGTCACCCCACATCGGCGACCCGTCACCGATCAAAAGGCGGGGAGGCCGACGGGTCGGTTAGTGAGCGCTGTGGACGTGCTCTCGAAGCGCAGCGGTTTCGTCGAACTGCTCGTTACAGACGCCACACGTGTTGTGGTGGAGCGGGAGGTGCTGTGTCAGGGCGGCTATCGTCTTGAACTCTGCGTCACAGTCGGTACAGGTGTGTGCCATTGCAATAATAACTCAAGGCACACAGTATAAAAAGTGTTACTAATAAATGCCGTATAGCGGCTGGCACAGTTTATTAATTATCGGTCTCGAATTCACTCAACGTTCCGCGCAGCCGATCGGCTCCGCCAGCGGTGAGTGGTGCCCCCGTGGGTTTACCCCTCAACAACGTTTAAACCGCTCAGCACCCGTATTCGTGGTATGCACAAAGACGAGCTGCTCGAGCTGCACGAACAGATGGTCACGATCATGGAGCACTTCCGCGAACAGGAAACCGTCAACGACGAGCTGTTCGAGCCGTACGACGAGCTCGACGTAGACCCTTCACACGTCCACAAATCGAAGAGCGAACACAAACACGCGGTGTTCGTGCTCGGAAACGCGCTTGCAAACGCGATGAGCGAAGACGAGTTCTCTCCCGCAGGGCGTGTCGGCAAGCGGATGGAAGAACTCGCGAAGGACGCCGAGAACAAGATCTGATCGCGAGAGGCGTCTGGTCGGCTACTCGCTCTGCTGTTGAGCTGTCAGGCTTGCACTCTCGTCACGTCTGCCGTCGGACGTGCGCACGGTGTATCGCTCTGCGCGCTCTCACTCCCTCCTCACTCGTGGCCGCGGCAGTAGACCCGCGAATTGATATGGGACCGGTCGCTGTGTCGAGGCATGGTCGTTGAGGCGCTGTCGTCCGACACGGCTCACCTCGGACTGGTGGGTGTCGTCGCGCTCGTGGCGCTGGCGGTCGTACACACACTGGACCGCCCGGCAGGGGCGTGGGGGCGACAGCTCCGGTCCCGGTTCGTGCTCGGAGTTCCGTGGGGGACACTCGTCGCCATTGGGTTCGTGGTCGTCGTGTACCTCTTCGTTCAGGACGGGATCACGAACCCCAACCGGCCGGTGGTGATCCCGTTTCGCGCTTGGTCGTACTTCTACCCGGAGGGTGTCCTCTGGTCTGGGTTCGCTCACTCGAGCCGGAGTCACATCACGGGGAACCTGCTGTCGACACTCGTCGCCGGCACCCTCGCGGAGTACGCCTACGGTCACTACCCGCGTGGCCGTGGGACGACGACGTTCCGGTCGCTCCGGACTAACCCGTACGCCCGCGCCTTCCTCGTCGTCCCGGGCGCGATTCTGACGTTCGGGTTCGTCTCCTCGCTGTTCGCGCTGGGTCCAGTGATCGGGTTCTCGGGGGTCGTGTTCGCTCTCTGGGGGTTCGCGCTCGTCCACTACCCGATCGGAACGATCGCGGCGCTGACGGGGTCGACGCTGGTGAGCGTCGTCCACTCGACGATCCAGCGTCCGGTCGAGTTCGCCGAAGCCAGCGCCTCGTACGGCGCACCGAGCTGGGCGAACATCGCGGTCCAAGGCCACGCGCTTGGCCTGATCACCGGGATCCTCGTCGCGGTCTGGGTCGTTCGCCGTCGGCGACGCGCAGGCGACCGGAACGCACCGTACGTCGCCGCCATCGTCGGGTTCGGGGCCGTGTTGCTGTTCGGCAGTTCTCGCCG
>JARVCL010000092.1:0-12155 GCA_040405695.1 Halorubrum sp.
GTCGGTGGACTGTTGCACGGAGCTTACGCGCTTCCTCCCACGTCGTCAGAAATCTACGATTTCTGACTGGCACATCAGAACGCTCCGCGTTCTGAGGACGGCTAAAGCCGTGGGCTTCCGCGCTGTTACCGCTGTGATCAGAGCACCAGCGTCACCCGCTTCGCTCACCGTTTCGAGAGCGCCTCGGTGCGGATCCGCATCCCCTTCGAGGCCGGAGCAGAGAGTTCGAACCCCCACCGCTCGTGAACCGCCTCGGGGTCAGGCCCCGAGGCACTCGGCCTGCTCCGCCTGTAGAACCCGTCGACATCTGCGAGGCGGTTGACGTACCCGCCGTCCGGCGCGTTCTCGTGGAGCCACGCCACCAGCGCGTTCATCATCGCCGTGCCGATCCCTTTCGCTGGTATGGCTCTGCGACCGCCATATCGGAACTGTGGAAGACGCTGCTGCCGTCACCGACGATCCGAGCCATGCCGACCGAGCGATCGTGGTCCGTCTCGACGACGTGGACGCCGTACGTGGTGTTCGGGAGCCTCCGTTCGACCGCCTCACGTGACCGGTCGGCCATACCGGCCGCCCGTCAGGGTCGGATGAACGCCGCGACCGAGGGCGTCTCCGCACGGAGTTCATAGCCCGCGTTGAGCGCCGACGTCGGGGGGCCGTTCGTCACATCGTCCCCGCCGGCTGTCGCCGGCTTCGTCCGATCTCGTTCGGTCATACCTGATGCGAGAGCACCGAGCGGATGCGCGTTTCGGATCGGGTGTGTCTCGTGCTACTCGAACCCATCGCGGCGATGGCGCAGCGCGAGAGGAGCTCAGTGCTCGTCGGCTCCGTTCGACCCGTCGCCGACGTCGAGCGCCTCATAAAGGAACGTCCACGCCTCGACCTGTTCGTCGACGATCATCGACGTCGGACGACCGACCCCGTGGCCGGTGTCCGATTTCGTTCGCAGGATGAACGGTCCTCCCTCGGCCTCGGCTTGCATCCGAGCGGCCATCTTTCGCGCGTGCGACGGATGGACGCGGGTGTCACTCGCGGCGGTCCGAAACAACACCGGGGGGTATTCGACGCCGGACGCGACGTTATGATACGGTGAGTATTCGCGGAGGTACGCGAACGCGTCGGAATCGTCTTCAGGATGGCCGTACTCCGTCGTCCACGACTCGCCGAGCAGGAACCGGTGGAAGCGCAGCATGTCGAGCAGCGGCACCTCACACTGGACCGCGCCGAACAGGTCGGGGCGCTGGGTGCAAACGGCCCCCACGGAGAGTCCGCCGTTCGATCCGCCGGCGACTCCCAGCCGATCCGAGTCGGTGTACCCCGAGTCGACGAGCCACTCGCCGGCGGCGATGAAGTCGTCGAACGTGTGCTGTTTGTGCTCCAGCATCCCCGCCTCGTGCCAGGCTTCGCCGTACTCGTAGCCGCCGCGTGCACAGACGACCGCGAACACCCCACCGTCGGCGAGAAACGGGAGCCGAAACCGCGAGAACGACGGCGTGACGCTGTTTCGGAACCCACCGTACCCGTACAGGACGGCTGGACGAGGCGCATCGATGGGAGTGTTCCCGCCCGTATCGTCGTCGGCGGGCACGTCTCTCTCTGCGGCGTCGGCTCCGCTCCCGTCACCGTCGGGAGAGACATCGGCCCGATAGCAGACGAACACGGGGACCGTCGCGCCGTCAGTCGAGTCGACGAACGCCTGCTCAACGACGAGGTCCGCTGGGACCGAAACGTCGACTGCCGCGACGGTCTCGCGTCGCTCCGCGTCGAGGTCGACGCGGGTCACCGCCGATGGGCGGTCGAATCCGGTGATCCCGTAGAACGCTTCGGGGGCGTCGCGAGCGGCGGTCGTCCACGTGACCGTCGCGTAGTCGGGGAGGTCGAGGTCCCGACGGTGCGTGCCGTCACGGTCGTGGACCGCCAGCCGTGAGTGGGCGTCCCGTTCCGTGTGAACGACGAGGCGGTCGTCGGCTGGAACGGCCGACTGGAGGATCGACTCGCGCTCGGGGAGGACCTCGCGACACGCGTCGAACGAGAGGTCACCCTCACGGAACCGCTCGACTTCGCAGGCTAGTAGACGGTTCCGAGGTGCCTCGTGGTCGGTGTGGAGGAACGCGGTTCCGTCGTGGAACCGAACCGAGGTCTCGGCGTCGCTGTCGGGGAGAACCGGACGGAGCCCGTCGTCGACGTAGACGTACCACGTGGTGCCGCCCATCATCTCCGAGAAGCCAACCGCGAGCAGCCCGCTGTCCGGATCGACGGTGAGCGCCGGCCAGACGTGTTGGTCGTCGTGTTTGAACAGCACCGTCTCGGTGGGGGTGTCCGCGGCAGTCTCGTCGTCTTCGGCGACCAGCCGACACCGACGCACCTCCTTGTCCATCTGTGCACCAGCGTCGGCCTCGCCGGTCGCGACGTAGTAGAACCCGTCCCCGTCGGCCGTCCACGCGAGACTCGACGCGTTGACCCGCCCGCGTCGTTCGAGAACCGTGACGGGGTCGGGTGTCGACGGAGCGTCGCCACCGATCGACGCCGTATCGGGTGTCGAGAACACGTGAATGTCGTAGTTCTCGTCACCCCCTTCCGTCACGCCGACGGCGACGTGATCACCGTCGTGTGCCGGAGCGAACCACCCCATCGAGCGCGGCGGGTCGCCGCTCTCGGGGTCGTTGCCCGGCCACGCGTTGGGGTCGACGAGGACGGTTCCCTCGCCGTCCGGTTCAGCACGAACCTCCAGCCGCGCGTGGTCGTCCGTCGGGTCCCGAACCGTCGTAAAGTACCGGTCTTCTCGAACCACCACCTGTCCGTAGTCGGCGACCTCGGCGAGCCCCTCGAAGCGCGGCCGAAGTCGGTCGCTCGTCGGGGTCTGCAGGTGTGCATCCGCGTACTCGTTCTGTCGGTCGACCCAACTGTCGACCGCTTCACTGTCGTTCTCCAACCAGCGATACGGATCCTCGATGTCGACGCCGTGGAGCGTTTCGGTGACGACCTCGCGTCTGGTCTCCGGGGGATCGATCCGCGCGTCCGATCGTGACATGTCTCGACCTGTTGCTCCCGGCGCAAAACCGCTGGGGTATCGGGGGTCACCGCCGGAGCCGGGTGTCGAAAGACCGTGCCGCCGTCCCGCTACCAGGGCCAGTACCCGGTCACCAGAAGCAGGTTGCGGCCGGCAGCGAGACACGAGAGAATTCCGACCACACCGCACATCACCGTCGCGACGAGCCGACGCGACCCTCCCGCGACGGCGACGGGAATCCCGATAACGATCATTCCGAGCGCCTTCGTCGCGAGCATGCCGCGGATCGGACCCAGCCAGGTGATGAGCGCACGGCCGACCGGAGAGCCCTCGACGAACTCGCCGCTCGTGATTGCGAGGTGTGTCGACCACACGTCGGCGACGGTGCCGACGACGAGGAGGACGACCGCGGCGACGAGCGGGGGAGTCACGATCAGCTTCGAGGAGCCACCCCAGCATAAGTCTCCGGGAACCCGGTCTGCGATCCCCTGTTCGAGTTCGGCGTAGTTTGTCGTCCGGGACCGTCGCTTGGTCGGTCGCCCCGCACAGCACGCCGGCATTTAACTCCGTGCGTCCCCTCTGCTCTAATAATGAGCGACGTAGACGAGGCAGGATACGAGATTGCAGTCGTCGGCGGCGGTCCGGCGGGCCTGACGACCGCGCTGTACGGCACGCGGCTCGGTCACGACACGGTGCTCGTCGACCGAGGTGGCGGCCGCGCGGCGATGATGATGGACACGCACAACGTGATCGGCGTCACAGAGGCGGTCTCCGGCAACGAGCTGCTCCAGACCGGGCGCGAACAGGTACAATCGTACGGCGGAACGTTCGAGCGAGGATTCGTCACCGACATCGAGCGAACCGACGACGGTCGGTTTCGGCTGACGACCAACGACACCGAACTGCTCGCCGACCGCGTCGTCCTCGCGACCGGGTTCTCCGATAAGCGACCGGATCCGCCGCTGCCACGGAACGCCAAGGGACTCCACTGGTGTCTTCACTGTGACGCGTACATGTTCGTCGACGAGCCGGTCTACGTGATGGGCCACGGCGAGGCGGCCGCCCACGTCGCGATGATCATGCTCAACGTGACCGACGACGTCGATCTCCTGACCCGCGGTGCGGAGCCGACGTGGAGTGAGGAGACCGCGGCACAACTCGAAGCGCACCCGGTCGATATCGTCCACGAAGACATCGCCGGCATCGAGAACGACCCTGACACCGGCTGGCTCGAAGCGATGGAGTTCGAGGACGGGCGTCGTCGCGAGTACCGCGGCGGCTTCCCGATGTACGGCTCCGACTACAACACCGCACTCGCGGAGGAGTTGGGCTGTGAGCTGACCGAGAGCGGCGAGATCGATGTCGACGACCACGGCCGCACGAGTGCCGACGGCGTCTACGCGGTCGGTGACATCACGCCTGGTCACAACCAGGTCCCAGTCGCGATGGGCCAGGGGGCGAAAGCGGGAATCGCGCTACACAAAGACCTCCGGGAGTTCCCGCGCTCCACAGAGGCGATCGCCCGTGATGGCTCCGTCTCCGCCGAGGAGGTGCCGGCAATCTCACCGGAGTTGTTGGCGACGGCAGTCGCCCACGAAGGACACGCGGGCGGGCCGCGGCACAAGTCGGTCGACGAGACGGCGGGCGAGACGCCAGCCGCGGACGACTGAAACCCGACGGGCTGCGTGGGGCTGACGGCGGAGTTCGTCGATCTCCGTGCTTCGAGCCCGAGATCGTCTCGTCGGCGTTCGACGGCCGTGTCGGTTCGTTCCGTGTCGCGTCGTCTGCGCTGGACACCGCGCCAAAACGGGTATATTCGTGAACGAGTATGTACGACAGAACACACAACCGATGGGACGGCAGAACCGAATCCCCACCAGCACGGGACGAGAACGGAACAGAGCCGTGAGACGGGCTTCAGTTGTGCCGTTGAGCCAGAGGACCCCGACGACGGGTCGCGTCGGACCGGTTCGGGGGACCCGGCGGTGAGCGAGTGGACGCCGACGACGTGCATGCGATGTGCTGTCGGCTGTGGATTCCGTCTCCGAGGTGGATCCGACAGTCGGCGGGGTGTCGACACGGCGCGAGGCGACACGGATCATCCGACCAGCCGTGGGCGCGCCTGCCGGCGCGGTATCGACGAAACCGTGAATCCGGAGGGGGAGTGGCTGACGGAGCCGCTCGTCCGCCGGGGTGAGACGCTCGTCCCCACGAGTTGGGACGCGGCGATCGAGACGGTCGTCTCGCGGATGGAGGACGCGCTCGCCGAGACGAGAGATGGCGTCGCGGTGCTGGGGAGCGGCCAGCAGACGAACGAGGCGGCGTACGCGCTCGGCAAACTCGCTCGTGGCGGCTTCGGCACCCGATACTACGACGCTAACACCACTCTCTGTATGGCATCGGCGGTCACGGCGTACTACCAGGCGTTCGGCAGCGACGCGCCGCCGCCGACGTACGAGGACGTTCCCGAGGCGAGAACACACCTGATATGGGGTGCGAACCCGGCGGTTGCCCATCCCGTGCTGTACCGCCAGATCGCCGACAGCGCAGCCGACGAGGGGAGCCGGCTGATCGTCGTGGACCCCGTGGCGAGCCGGACGGCTGCCGACGCGGACCGCCACGTACAGGTGAACCCCGGCACCGACCTGGCTCTCGCTAGAGCCGTGCTAGCACAAATCGTCGAGGAGGGGATGGTCGACCGCGAGTTCGTCGAGGCGGCGACGACGGGGTTCGAAGCAACCGTCGAGTCGTTGCCGTCGGTCGAGGCTGCTGCTGAGACCGCAGGCGTCTCGGTCGAAACCATCGCGCAACTCGCCGACGCCGTTCGCGAGCCGACACTCCTCTACTGGGGGATGGGAGTCAACCAGAGCGTGCAGGGGACCGCGACGGCACGGGCGCTCGTCGACCTCTGTCTCGCGACCGGCAACCTGCGGCCGGGAAGCGGGCCGTTCTCACTGACCGGACAGGCGAACTCGATGGGAACTCGCGTCTGCGCGTCGAAGGGGACGTGGCCCGGCCACCAGGAGTTCACCGATCCTGACCATCGCCAGACGGTCGCCGAGACGTGGAACGTTCCGGTGGGACGGCTCCCGGAGGACCCGGGACCGGGACCGGTCGGTATCGTCGACGCGCTCGCCGACGGACCGCCGGCGGTGTGCTGGACGGTAGCGACGAACCCGGTCGCGGGAATGCCCGACGCCGACCGCGTTCGATCGGTGCTCGACGACACGTTTCTCGTCGTCCAAGACGCGTTTCGAACCGAGACGGTCGAACTGGCCGACGTAGTGCTGCCCGCGACGACGTGGGGAGCGTCCGAGGGGACCGCCGTGAACATGGAGCGTCGGGTGTCGCGGATCCGTGCCGCGACGGCAGGAGTACCGGGGGTCGAACACGACCTCGACATCATCGCCGCGATCGGCGCAGCGATCGACTCCGCTCTGTTTCCGGAGCCGACGGTGACGCCGCAGGCGGTGTACGACGAACTGCGCGCGATGACCGCCGGAACGCCCGCGGACCTCTCGGGGATCTCGTACGACCGGCTGGACACGGAGCTCGCGGTTCGCTGGCCCGCCCCGTCCGCATCGGAAGCGGGGGGCTACCGGTACGCCGGCGACGATGGGTGGGAGTTCCCCACCCCGTCGGGCTGTGCCCGGTTCTCGACGGGGCGGCACGGCCGTCTGGCGGAACCGACCGACGACGACTACCCGGTGACGCTGACGACCGGACGACGCGCCGACGCCTACAACACTGGCGTTCGGAGCCGTGGTGACGGGTCACTCGAGGCCCCCGTCGCACGGCTTCACCCCGAGACTGCGGCGGCGTACAGCGGGGCGATCGACCGGGGGACGACGGTCGTCGCGTCGCGACGCGGAGCCGTGACGGTCGCCGTCACCACGGACGAGGGGATCCCCGTGGAGACCGTGTGGCTGCCGATCCACCATCCGCAGGTGAACACGCTCACGCTCCCCGTCGTCGACCCCGAGTCCAACGAACCGAACTTCAAGCAGTGTGCGGTCACCCTCCGCGCCCCGGAACACGCCACCGCCGCATCTGCGAGCGGCTCGTCGGGATCCGCGGGGTGATCGGCGACGGACGACCGCGAAAACAGGTGGAGCCGGGAGAACCCACACGGTCCCGCGGTAGGGCTCACAGCCGACGCCCCGTGTCCGACTCGGGCGCACTGTGTACTGATCAGGCGGTTTATGACTCCGCATCTCGTAGCCGTGTTTCGTACGCACACCATGCGCTGTCGGTTCGAAACACAGGGATTGTCCCGCCCGACGTCGGCAGGGTGGCTTCTCTCTTCGGTCCGGAGATGTCTGTCGGGTAACGGGCCACCGGTTGAATCCGGAGTCGGGAGCGACGACGCCCGTCGAGTTGCCCCGCTCGATCGGATAAACGACGGCAGACATTCGGCACGGAGTGAAACGGCATGAAGGCCACGGATCTCCTGTACGGGAAGTACCGGAACCTGATCCTCGCCACCACGATGTTCAATCTCGGATTCGTGATCTGGTTCTCGTTCGCGCCGTTCACCGGCAGCATTGCCGAGGAGTTCGGGCTCTCCGTCCAAGACCTCGGCATCGTGGCGAGCACAGCCATCGTCGCCGTCCCGCTCGGGCGGATCGTCATCGGTCCGCTGACCGACCGGTTCGGCGCGAACGTGACCGGCGGTGTCACCCTGGTCGTCGTCGGAGGATTCGCGATTCTCAGCGCGTTCGCACAGAGCTACGAGGTGTTCACCGCCTCACGGATCGTCGCGTCGCTCGCGGGGATCACCTTCGTCATCGGGATCCAGCACGTCGCCGAGTGGTTCGAAGAGGAGAGCCTCGGCACCGCCGAAGGAGTGTTCGCCGGAATCGGGAACGCTGGAGCCGGGCTCGGCGCGTACTTCACGCTACCACGGATCTTCACGGAGGGGTACGTCGATCCGATATTCGGCCCGTCGTTCCTCGCCACGTCGTCGAGTTGGCGAGCGGCGTTCTTCTACACCGGCGTGCTCGCGGTGGTGCTCGGCGTCGTCTACTACGTGTTCTGTGGGGCCGCCAAGTCGGCCGAGAAGCGGGAAGCGACGAGAGCGGGCGTCGGTTGGAGGCAGTGGCGGTTCATCGCCACCCGGTACGGAGCCGTCGTGCTCTCGGTCGCGTACGTCATGACCTTCGGGCTGGAACTGGCGATGAACGGCTGGCTCGGCACGTACTACCGTGAGGCGTTCGGACAGGGCGACGTGGTGATCGCGGCGACGTTCGCGGCGACCTTCTCGATCGCCGCCGGACTCCTCCGTCCCATCGGCGGGTACGTCAGCGATCTGGTCGCTCGGAAGGAGGCGAACATTCTTCCGGTCTTCCACGGCGAGTACCGCAACCAGTGGACGTTCGCCACGCTCGTGTTCGTCATGCTATCGATGTTCGGAATGACGGCGGCTGGCCTCACCGGAAACATCTACGTCGCCGTCGTCGCCGGCTTCTTCGTCGGGATGGGCTGTGCGTTCTCCGAGGGCGCCATCTTCGCGCAGGTGCCGGCGATGTTCCCGAACGACTCCGGTACCGTCGCCGGAATCGTCGGTGGTGTCGGAACGGTCGGCGGGGTGGTGTACCCACTGGCGTTCTCCGCGGCGCTCCTCCCGAACCTCCACGTCGGCTACGCCGTCGTCGGCGCGTCGATGATTCCAATCATCGCGCTCACCGCGTGGGTGTTCCAGCCATCTATCTCCGAGGTAGCGAACACGAGAGGCTTCATCTCGGGAGACACCACCGACAATCGACCGTCCGCGGCCGACGACTGATCGGACCAACAGGCTGGGGTTCGGATCGCCACTCCCCGATTGGACTCAGCCGCACGTTGCCGGCCTCGCGGCGCAAGACAGTATCGTCGGCATCCGTCGTGTCGAGGTCACAACTCGTCCGCGAGTAACATTTAATTCGGTCGTCGGTTGCCGGAAGATTCATGCGTTACCTCTCGGTATCTCCGAGCAAGGAATGGCAGTACTCTGGTTGGAGGCGGTCGACGCCGGCGACGTCGGGACCGTCGGCGGCAAAGGGGCGTCGCTCGGTGAGCTCATCGGCGCGGGGCTGCCGGTCCCGCCCGGGTTCGTCGTCACTGCGGGGACGTACCGGTCGTTCATCGAGGAATCGGGGATCGACGAGGCGCTGTTCGACGCCGTCGACGTCGACCCCGAAGACTCGGCCGCGCTTCGCGAAGCCGAAGCGACGGCGGAAGAGTTGATAACGGAGACGCCGTTTCCGGAGGAGGTCCGCGAGGAAATTCTCGATTGCTATCGCTCGATGGGGAGAGACGACGAAGAGGCGTTCGTCGCGGTCCGCTCGTCGGCGACCGCCGAAGACCTCCCCGACTCATCGTTCGCCGGTCAACAGGAGACGTTCCTCAACGTTCGCGAGGCCGACCTCCTGCGACGGGTGAAAGAGTGCTGGGCCTCACTGTTCACACAGCGGGCGATCTACTACCGCCAACAGCGCGGGTTCCCACACGAGGACGTGGACATCGCGGTGGTCGTCCAGCGGATGGTCGACGCCGAGAAGTCCGGTGTCATGTTCACGAGTCACCCCTCCACCGGCGATCCACAGGTGACGATCGAGGCGGCGTGGGGGCTCGGTGAGGCCGTGGTCTCCGGGACCGTCTCGCCCGACAACTACGTGTACGACCGCGAACGCCGGACGATCGAGACCGTCACCGTCGCCGACAAGAAGGTGGAGATGGTGAAAGCGCCCGACACCGGTGAGACGATTCAACTCGACATCGAAGACGATCGACGGGACGCTCGCGTTCTCTCCGACGACGAGATCGAAGCACTCGTGACGCTCGGCGAACGGGTCGAAGCACACTACGAAACCCCCCAAGACGTCGAGTGGGCGATCGTCGAGGGCGAAATCTACATGCTGCAGTCGCGGCCGATCACGACGATCCGCGACGACGCAGAACGAGAAAACGGGGCCGGAACGAACAGCGGCCAAACGGGTGCCGACAGTGAGACGAACGGTCGGTCCGGCCGGTCTACGGCGGCCACTGACGGGGCAGAGGCCGCCGGACACGACGGCGGAGGCGGTGGATCCAGCGTTGTCGATGGTGACGAGTCGGGTGAGGTCCTCGTCAGCGGTCTCGGCGCGAGCCCGGGGGTCGTCTCCGGGGCAGTACGGGTCGTCGACAAGCTCGACCACCTCGATCAGGTGGGGGAGGGCGACGTGCTCGTGACGGAGATGACGATGCCCGACATGGTACCCGCGATGAAGCGTGCAGCCGGGATCGTCACCGACGAGGGCGGGATGACGAGCCACGCCGCGATCATCTCACGAGAGCTCGGCGTCCCCGCCGTCGTCGGAACGAGCAACGGGACACAGGCGTTGAGTGACGGCGAGCGTGTCACCATAGACGGCGAGAAGGGAACCGTCCGGGCCGGCGAAGACGACGAGGCCGAGCGGGCCGAGGAGTTCGAACCGGTGGAGGCGGCGCGACCGGAGACGCCGGTGAAGCCGATGACAGCGACGGAGGTGAAGGTGAACGTCTCTATCCCGGCGGCGGCAGAACGTGCAGCCGCGACCGGGGCCGACGGCGTCGGCCTGCTCCGAATCGAACACATGGTGCTCTCGCTCGGGAAGACACCCGAACAGTACATCGCCGACCACGGCGCACGCGCCTACCAAGACGAACTGATAGACGGGATCCGTGCCGTCGCCGACGAGTTCTACCCCCGGCCGGTCCGGGTGCGGACCATCGACGCGCCGACCGACGAGTTCCGCGAACTGGAGGGTGGCGAGAGCGAGCCGGTAGAGCCGAACCCGATGCTCGGCTGGCGCGGAATCAGGCGGAGCCTCGACAAGCCGGAGCCGTTCCGTCAGGAGCTCGCGGCGTTCAGTCGACTCATCGAGATGGGGTACGACAACGTCGAGGTGATGTTTCCCCTCGTCAACGACGCCACGGACGTTGAGGCGGTGAAACGCCATCTCCAAGACGCCGGTATCGATCCCGAAGAACACACGTGGGGAGTGATGATCGAGACGCCCGCGAGCGCGCTGCTGATAGACGACCTCGCCGAGGCCGGCATCGACTTCGCGTCTTTCGGCACCAACGACCTCACGCAGTACACGCTCGCGGTCGACCGCAACAACGGTCACGTCGCCGACCGGTTCGACGAGCTCCACCCAGCGGTGTTACAGCTGATCGGCAGCACTATCGAGCGCTGCCGCGAGCACGGGGTCGACACCAGCATCTGTGGGCAGGCCGGATCGAAGCCGGAGATGGTCGAGTTCCTCGTCGAGGAGGGCGTCTCGTCCATCTCGGCGAACATCGACGCCGTCCGTGATGTCCAACACGAGGTGAAACGGGTCGAACAGCGGCTCCTCCTCGACTCGGTTCGCTGAAGCCGCCTCCGATTCGTCCTGCGGTTTTCACGCGAATACAAGGAAAGCCCACGGCTTTAGCCGTGGGAGGAATCAGACCAGTCTCCTAGATACATAACGGGTTGTGTACGACGATTCGCTGGTTCTCGACCGGCGACGGAATACGAGCGGGCGGGTGAACGTTACTTGCCCCAGAACGGGTCACGCTTCCGCCGCGTATCGAGGTAGCCGGAGAGCGCCTCGCGCTCGTCGGCAGTGATCTCCTCTTTGAGCTCCTGTTCGAGAATCTTGGCGTGTTTCTCGGGAACCTCCGTCCAGAGCGTGTCTCCCTCGTCAATATCGCGGCCCACCGTGGGGCCGTCGATGGCGATACTCACGCGCTCGCCGGAGCGCGCTTCGTCGACATCGTCGCCCTGTTTCTGGATCCCCGAGAGGCTCCCGACACGAGTGAACTCGTTGCCCTCGAAGTAGCCGACCGAGCGGTTGTTCTGGAGCGTTCCCGCGATCACCTCGACGCCGACGACTGCGGGATCGTTCTGGCGGAACGTGTGATCGGGGAGCAGTCGGAACCGTGCGGGACGCACGACCTTGTCGAGCACCGTCTCCTGCTGGGCGCGCTGGCGCTCCTCAACGTACGTCTCGTAGTCTTCGATCAGCTGGTAGATTACGTCGTTCGTGAACAGCTTGACGTCGGCGCTTTCGAGTTCGTCGCTGGCGTTCGAGAGCACCTCGACGTTGAATCCCAAGAGTGCTCGGTGTTCGTCTTGGTTCGCCGTCTCCGTGATTGCGAT
>JARVCL010000093.1:0-11918 GCA_040405695.1 Halorubrum sp.
GACGGCGACACAGTAGACGGCGACACAGTAGACGGCGACGCGACACACACAGACAGAGCGGACCGCTCAGCGGACGACGACAGCGACACATCCGGCGACAGCGACACGTCGGGACCTGTGGGCGCACACGACCCGAACTGGACCGCAGGTGCTGAGACGGATCCCGTCGACGTCGGCGACGAGGCTCCTCCCGAAGACGGAACGCACACAGCGGACGACGACACGAACGGATCTGAAGCAGTGGGAACACAGAGCCTCGGCGACGGCGGCACGGCAACCGTCGACGACACCGCGACCACCGTTGACGACGATGGGATGACCGACGAGGCGTTCGCGGACGGCATAGAGGGGCCGGAGACGGACGAAGAGATGCCGCTGGCCGCCCACATCGAGGAGATGATGCGGCGACTCGCGGTCGTCTTTCTCGTCGCCGGCCTCGCGACGCTCGTCGTCGTCACGGAGTCGACGGCCCTCATCAACTACTTCTGGGACTACCACATTCCCGCCCCGGGCGAGAACCGACCGCGGCTGTACGCCCCGCTCGAACTCCCGCTCACGCGGCTGAAAGTGGCGGGGATCGCGGGCGTCGTCGTCGGCCTTCCCGCGTTCGTCTACCAGACGTACCGGTTCATGAAGCCTGGCCTCTACGACCACGAGCGTCGGTACTACCTTGCGGCCGTCCCCACGAGTCTCGTGCTCGGCGGGATCGGCGTCGCGTTCGCACACTTCCTGGTTCTGCCCGCCATCTTCTCGTATTTCACCACCTACACCGCCGACGCGGCGACGATCGCCTTCGGATTAGCGGAGACGTTCAATCTGATCGTGATCATGCTCGCGTTCATGGCGATCGTCTTCCAGATCCCGCTTTTCATCATGCTCGCCATCATGATGAACCTCGTCACCCGACAGTGGCTGGAGGACAAACGCCTCATCTTCTGGGGGGCGTTTCTCGGTATCGCGTTCCTCTTCAGCCCTGACCCGACCGGGATGGCTCCGATCATCGTGACGCTCACGATGATCGTCCTCTTCGAGGGAACGCTCGCGATCCTGCGATGGACCGGAAACTGATCGACGGGCGGATTCGCTGTGGAGTCACGCTTGCGGGCGTCGATCGGTTCGCCGCAGGATGGGCTCGGGCGGGTTCGAACCTCACTCACTCCGTTCTTTCGCTCGCTCCGTTCCCTGCTTCGAACCCGCTCCACACCCGCGGCTCACCGTTTGGTTCGCCGCAGGATGGGCTCGGGCGGGTTCGAACCGAAGAAAGACGGTCGTCTCGTTCCACTCGACGCTGCGTCTTTCAGGGTTCGACCGCCCTCGAACACTCACAGCGTCGCCGCTCACGAGCTGTTCGCGGCGATGTAGTGGGCTCGGGCGGGTTCGAACCGCCGACCTCAGCCTTGTAAAGGCCGCGTCATAACCAGCTAGACCACGAGCCCTCACCCCGACTCAACCCCCGCGAGCGGAAAACGATTTCTTTCTGGGTCGCCGAACGAGACTGTGAACCGTCGCCGTCTCGGGGTCGCCACGCTCGCGCTCGTCTTCGTCGGAGTCGCACTCGCCACGCTCACCACCGCCCCCGCGCTGTTGATCACGGAATACGAGACGACGACCGTGACGGCAGTCGACGCCGACACCGGAGCGTCGCTCGCGACCGTGGACGCTCGGGTCGCCGACGACGGGCTCAAACGCTACGTCGGGCTCTCGGCGACCGATGAACTCGGTGCCGACGAGGGGATGCTGTTCGTCCACGACGAACCCGGCGAGTACCCCTACGTGATGCGGAACATGGCTTTCCCGATCGACATCCTGTTCGTCGCACCCGACGGCGAGGTAACTCGAATCTACGAAGCCGACCCCGAATCACGCCCCCTGACGACCTACGAGGGGTACGGGCAGTACGTTCTCGAAGTCCCGCGGGGGTGGAGCGAGCGCCACGGCGTCGAGCCGGGCGACGAGATCCGGTTCACGCTCCCCTGACCGCGGCCCTGCCCGCTCACGACCGCGTCACGCTCGCCGCCCGTGTTCGTCTCCGACGCCAAGCGACGAAACCCTTTCACGCCTCGGTTTCGTCCGGTCGACTATGACCAGCCTTCCCCGGCGCGTCGCCTGGAACCTGCGACACCGCTGGCGACGGGTGTTTGGGCTGCTCGTCGTCGGTGCCGGCGTTCTCGCCCCGTTCATCACCGGTATCTGGTGGACGCTTCCGCTCGTCTGGTTCCTCGGGCTGTTCGTCGTTCTCCCGGTCTTACACACGCTCGCAAAGCCGGTTCCGGACGACGACCGCGAACCCGCCGACCGACCCGCCGACGAGCGGGACGTCGATCCGGCGCTCGACGCCCTCCGAGAGCGGTACGCCCGCGGCGACATCGACGAAACGGAGTTCGAACGCCGTCTCGACCGGCTGCTGGAGACCGAGGACGCGGAGACGGTCGACCGCCCCAGTGACGTCGCATCGCGCGTTCGCGAGGGCCTCGAACGTGAGATCGAACGAGTCAGAGAGTGACCTCCGCGTGACTCGGAATCCGGCGAGTATCGCCCCGGCGGTGCGTGGACGATAGTCGCTGCGACGTATCGACCGACCGATTCTTGAGCACACGGCTCCGATAGGTCGATGATGGACGGACCGCTGTGGATCGACGTGCATGCGCCGGAACTCGACGAGATCCGTCAAGACGACGCCCGCGAGCGGCTCTTCCGGGCGGTCGACGAGCCGATGAACCTCGTCGTGCAGGGGCCACCGGGCGTCGGGAAAACGGCGGCGACACGCGCGCTCGCCCGAGCGTCACACGCCGCCCCCGAGAGCGACCTGATCGAGATCAACGTCGCCGACTTCTTCGATCGGACGAAAAAGGAGATCCGGACCGACCCCCGATTCGAGGGGTTCCTCGCCGGCAAGAGTCGGATGGCCAAACGTGACATGATAAACCACGTGCTCACGGAGTCGGCCGCCTACGCGCCGATGTCTGGCGAGTACAAGACGGTGCTCTTGGACAACGCCGAAGCGATCCGCGAAGACTTCCAGCAGGCCCTCCGACGGGTCATGGAGAAACACCACCGGACGACACAGTTCGTGATCGCCACCCGTCAGCCGTCGAAACTGATCGCACCGATCCGGTCGCGGTGTTTCCCGATCCGACTCCGAGCGCCGACGACCGACGAAACGATAGCCGTGCTCGAAACCATCTGCGACCGCGAAGACGTCGCGTACGACGACGACGGGGTCGAGTTCGTCGCTAGCGCGGCCGGCGGTGATCTCCGACGAGCGATCCTCTCGGCGCAGGCGACCGCTGTCGAGAGCGGCGAGATAACCATGTCGAGCGCGTACGAGACGCTCGGAGAGGTCGGTGACGACGACGCGATCCGCGAGTCGCTCGCGGCTGCGCGGGAGGGGGACCTGAAGGACGCCCGAAAGACGTTCGACGACCTGCTCGACGAGGGCGGCTACGACGGGCAGGGGTTGCTCCGTGAGACGTTGCGTGTCGCTCGTGCTGGGTCAGCGTACACCGGTGACGACCTCGCACGGCTGCACAAACTCGCCGGCGAAGCGGACCTCGACCTGACGGACGGATCCGACGACAGAATCCACCTCACCCATCTCCTCGCCGCCTGGGCGGCGGGCCGATCCGAACTCCGTGCCGGCTTCCACGAGCCGGCGGAGGTGTGAGATGCGTCGAACCCCCCCGCTCGCTACACTGTTGCCGTTTCCGGTCGTCGACGAGGCGTGGCGGTTGGCACTCGTCCCCGCGCTCGTCGCGGCCGTAACCCTGCCGTTTCTTCCGCCGCTCGGGGTCGTCGCGCTCGCGGTCTCACTCGGCGTGCTCTGGTTCCACCGCGACCCCGAACGGTGTCCTCCGGAGCCGGAGAGTGCCGTCGTCTCGCCCGCCGACGGGACGGTAACCGTCGTCCGCGAGGAGGGGAACCGCCTCCGCGTCGGGGTGTACATGAGCGCGGCAGATGTCCACGTCAACCGTGCGCCCGTCGCCGGCGAGGTTCAGGAGGTTCGCCACCGTCCTGGCGCGAACCGCCCCGCGTTCGACAAGGAGTCCGAGCGCAACGAGCAGGTCGCTGTCGACTTCGGCGAGTACGAACTGCTCGTCATCGCCGGGTGGTTCGCTCGTCGCATCCACCCCGCCGTCGAAGCCGGCGATCGGGTCGCACGCGGCGACCGCGTCGGCCACGTGTCGTTCGGCTCTCGCGCCGACGTGGTGCTGCCCGCGGATGTCGACCGCGAGGACCTGCTCGTCACCGAGGCGGATACGGTCCGTGCGGGTGAGACGATCATCGCGCAGCGACCCTGACCACACGCGGAATCGAGCAGCCGAGGCGTCGAGGCTCCCGACCGCCCCTCCTGGCCACGGTGGCGACACGAACGCCCGCCTCCGTTGGACTCGCCGGCCACAGCATTTTGGTGTCTCGCCGTGACGTGTCGATGCATGTCCGAAGAGTCCATCCACGAGTCCGAGGGGTCCCGAACCCGACAAGCACTCGCCACGTACTTCAACCGGATCGCGAAGGCGTTCCGCCGCGGCGACCCCGCTCCTGTCGACGACGAGGGAACAGTGACCGTCGATCCGGGTAGCAACCCCGAGTTCGACGTCGAACTCGAACGCGAGGACGGAACGGTGAGCCTCGAACTGGAGCTGGAGTTCGAGGAGGACGACGGCGAGGTCGACACCGACGCCGCCGCGAGCAAGGCCACCTTCGAACTGTACGAGGACGCTGCCGAACAGTGGCGGTGGCGACTCGTTCACGACAACGGAAACATCATCGCCGACGGCAGTGAGGGGTACTCGGAGAAACGCGACGCGCGAAACGGCCTCGACAGCGTCAAATCGAACGCTCCCGGTGCGCACGTCGTCGACACGAAGAGAGGAGAGGAGGCACCCGACGAGGGGGGTAGTGACGCAACGTTCGAACTGTACGAGGACGCCGCCGAGCAGTGGCGGTGGCGACTCGTTCACGACAACGGAAACATCATCGCCGACGGGGGACAGGGGTACGCCTCCAAGCGCAACGCGAAGACCGGTCTCCGAAGCGTCAAGACGAACGCACCTGGCGCGGCAGTCGAAGAGACCGACGATTGACCGCCTCCTACGGCTACGCCGGTTGGCTTCCGCCTCGCTACCGCTGTAGGCCGCTCGTCCCCGGCCTTTCTCACGCTGATCTGACTCGGTCCACTCTCCGCCACTTCGCCTCGATCCTCTGTCTCTGCCCCGGCACAGGCGTCTTTCTGCCCGGCACAGGCGTCTGCTCCCGCTCCGGCACAGGCGTCTTTCTGCCCCGGACCGCACCGCTTATTCGCGGCCCCTCACTATCGAAGAGCGGACATGGACGCGCTCCACGCCAAGTACCCGTTCTTCGAGGGCGCTCGTGAGGCCGTCGCCGGCACGTCGGCGTCGCTGCCGGCGCTCGTCGCCGAGGACGCTCCCGCCGTCGAGCGAGCCCGCGAGCGCGTCGAGCGCGCCCTGTTGGAGGGAACCGTCGAACCCGCCGACGGCTCGTTCGATGGGAGTGATCCGGGCGAGAACCGCCGCGCAGAACTGCTCTCGTACCCTATCGCACGGATTCTCGTCTCGTTGCTCGACTCCGAGCCGGCCATCGAGAAGTACGCCGCCGCGGAGGCCGCAACCGCACTCGATCGGATTCGCGCCGACCTCGAAACCGACGACGAGCTTCGCTCGACCGCCACCCCGACGGTCGACCTCACGGACGCGCTCGCGGAGTTCGATCTCGCGGATGCCGTTCGTGCCGAGCCGACCCGCGGCGGCCGAGAGCCGACACACTACTGGGTCGCCGTCGGGCCGTACCTCCGCCTCACCGACCCGTCGTGGGGAGCGCCGTGGCGACTCGTCAACCGCGCGTTGTCCGACGGCGCGGTGCGGATCTCACGCGAAGAGCTACTCAGGGTGCTCGAGGCTGCCATCGAGGCGCGGGTCTGTGAGGGGCTCCCGTTCGAGCTGGAGGCAGACGATGGGATCGCGGCCGACTTAGCGTCGCGCGTCGCAGAGCTCGAACGGCTGCTCTCTGAGCGGCGCTACACTGGCCCGATCGACGTCGTCGCGCCAGAGCTGTTCCCGCCGTGTATGACGAACCTCATCCAGAAGGCCGAACGGGGTGTGACGCTCACTCCGCCCGAGTCGTTCGCGCTGATGGCCTTCCTCGTCGGGATTGGGATGACACCGGACGAGGTCGTCGCATTCTGCGCAGACACCAGCCTCGACGCCGAGGGCATCCGGTATCAGACGGCGTACCTCCGTGACGACCGCGGCACGCAGTACCCACCGCCGACCTGCGAGACGCTCGCAAACTACGGCATCTGTCACAACGAGGACGACCACATGCAGGTGGCCGCCGACCCGCTCTCGTACTACGAGACGAGAGTGGCGGAGGCGGACGACATCACCGACTGGCGTGAGACGCACGCGGTCGACGAACAGGCTGACGCGGACACGCCCAGCGGCGAATCCGGAGACGAGGCAGCGACCGACTCCGTGCGTCACCATCACACAGAGGCAGGTTCAGAACGGTAGGACACGGACACCACCGTCGATGTCGATGACGGGCAGAACCCGACCGAAGGAGAAGCGGACGATTGCGGTTCTGCTCGGGAGCGGGCGGTCACTCCGTGTCTTCGTTACGCATGAGATACACGCCGACGAGCGCCATCAGCAACACGAATCCGGTGAGGAGCCCGATGAGCGCGAGCGCGCCGTCCTCCGGCAGCGTAGACCCGTCGAAGGTGACGCCGATGGCAACTAACCCGGCGAGGAAGATCGCAGCCGCCAACATAGAGACGAGTATCTGTCGACGGAGCTCCGCGTCGATTTCCATACACGCGGCTTCCCGGCCACACTAAAAAAGGACTTCGATAGAACCGTCGCCGACGCATCGGAGACGCGCTACCGCGCAGGTTTCGCGGTCTCGACCTCGTCGTATCCGCCGCCGAGCGCCGTGCTCGCCCGAGTGTTTAACAGGATCACGCGAGAGGCTTCGATCGAGGGTGACATGAGACGCCCAAGGCGTGTCTCGTCTCTCGACGGCCGGGCCGTAGGACACGAGAACGAACGCCGGACGGACGGATCGGGGAGCGACGACACCGACGGCGACCCGGACACCTCCGATCATCCGAACGACTCTGGCGATCTGGACGACGAAGACGAGCCAGCGGATCGAGACGAGACAGACGGTCAGGACGACCGGTCAGTCCGGGCCCGACGCGAACAGATGACGGTGTACCCGCTGCGAGACCGACGGTACCTCGTCGAGACGGCCGGCGGGAGCTACGTCGTCGCGCTCGACGCCGGAGCCTGTTCGTGTCCCGACCACGAGATTCGTGGATCGCGGTGTAAACACCTTCGTCGCGTCGCAATGGCGGTGACGGCGGGTGAGATTCCCGCCCCAGACGAACGCGTTGGGGTCTGTGCTGTCTGCGGGGCCGAGACGTTCGTTCCTTTCACTGCCGACGGGCCGCAGTTGTGCACGCGTCACGGGTTCGCTCGCGGCGACGCGGTTCGCGACCGTGAGACCGGAAAGCTCCTCGTCGTCACCGGTGTCACCGATCGACGCGCCGACGAGTACCGAACCGACGAAGCGCGCGCGATCGACGAGTATCCCACCAACACCGCGTACGGCGCACACGAACCAGTCGTCGAGGCCGTCTACGTCGAATCGTTGACGCCCACACACGGCATCGAGGACGCCAGACGGTACGGCTTTCCGGCGTCACGGCTATCACGGGCAGACGACCGGCTGCGCGCGACAGATCGGCCTGCGCCGAACGACCAATCAAACTCCGAGACGTGATCGCGGACTCACGGCCTGAGAGCGCGCACGGGCTGTCGACTCACAGCACGTCGAGTGCGTCCTCGACCGGCATGTGGCCGTCACGGACCGCCTCCAAGATTCTCCGGCGCTCCTCGTCCGGATCGGCTCCGACCTCGTCGAGTGTCACCTTCTCGGTTTCGCCGACGAACTCGGGGAAGTCGGTCCCCTCGGCGAGTGCGGTCTCCTTTTTTACTCGATAGGAGCCGGCGTCGGTGGTGTACAGGTCGCCGGGGTGAAAGAAGTACCAGTCTTCGCGGTCGAACCGAACCGCGATCCGCCCTTTAGCCCCGAAGTTCCGTGCGAAGAACAACAGCGCCTCCACCTCCTCACCCGAGAGGTATATCGGGTCGCCAGCACTGGATTTTGCCTCGATGGCGTAGAACGTCTCGCCGTCGCCCGCGAGGACGTCTGGGAGCTCTCGTTCGGTCGCTGCGCCGCTCGCTGGCGCGCGCATCACCGCGAACCCTGCCTCGTCGAGCGCGTTGACGAGTTCGCGCTCTCGTCGATCACCCTTCCGGTTAGCGGACACGGTCGTCGTCACCCGGGTTGGTCACGACCGACACTATCCCCGAGGGAAATAAAAGGCCGACGGCTCGACGCGCCGACCGCTCGGTGGAAGTTGGGATCGACGATTCTCTTGTGTCGCCGAAACCAGCCCCGACTGCGTACCGCACGTGAGACCGGCGGCCGCTCTCGTGGCACCGTTCGGTCGTCGGTGCGTTCAACAGTCCGTCGTTCGCACACGATCTGATCCGCCAATCAGAAGCTACTTCGACGTACTGTACATACGACTAGCCGTTCCCGGAAGATGATCGGATACGAGTTGGCGTTCGTGCTCGCTGCCGGCGTGTTTACCGCAATCGTCTGTGGAGT
Organism: Halorubrum sp.; assembly: GCA_040405695.1. Lineage (GTDB taxonomy): Archaea > Halobacteriota > Halobacteria > Halobacteriales > Haloferacaceae > Halorubrum. Next base: position 8,698 of record JARVCL010000093.1, read on the forward strand.
CGGGACGCTGCCGTTCTTCTTCGTCGAGGAAATCGGCACTCGGCTGACGGTCGTTCTGTGGGGATTCGCTGGCGGCGTCATGCTGTTCGCGTCGCTCTTCGGGTTCGTCTTCGAGGGGCTTCGGGAGGGAACGCTCCTGCAGGTTGGCGTCGGATTCCTCGTCGGCGTCGGAGTCGTCATCCTCGCCGACCGACTGATCACGGGGTACGAGTTCGCTCCGCGAGAGATGGCACAGGCAGACTTCAAAAAGCTCGTGCTGATCGTCGGCGTGTTGACCGTCCACAGCTTCCCCGAGGGTGTCGCACTCGGCGTCGCGTTCGCAGACCTCGGGATGGAAGGGACTCTCGTGGTCGGCGGTCTCACCGTCCCCGCACTCGCCGTGTTCATCACCGTCGCCATCTCGGTACAGAACATCCCAGAGGGACTCGCGGTCGCGATACCGCTGAAAACCTACGGGGTCCCGAACTGGCAGCTATTCGGCTGGGCCGTCTTTTCGAGCATTCCACAGCCGCTCGGGGCCGGAATCGCTTACGTGTTCGTCGTCTGGGCACGGGAGTTCCTGCCGTACGGCTTCGGGTTCGCCGCCGGCGCGATGGTCTATCTCGTCTTACACGATATCTTTCCGGAGGCACTCGAACACGGTCAGCGTGGCGGCCTCCCCAACCGCGGTCGGCGACAGCTGCTGGTTGGGGTCGCTATCGGGGTCGCGCTCATGGCCCCCGTACTGGTGCTCACGGAGTGACGGCCGGCCCCGTTCTCTCACGACTTAGTCGCTCGCGTCGCCGGAGACCCTGTCGCTGCCGGCCTCCATCCGTTCTGCGAGCCAGTCGTAGTGCTCACGGAGTGCCGCTTCGCCCGCATCGGTGAGCGCGTAGACGTCGGCGATCCCCTCTGTCCGACGGACGAGATAGCCCGACTCGACGAGCGTGGTGAGCGTGTAGTAGAACGACTGTGGGTCGATCCGGTCGTCGTAGTGGGTCTCCAGCCGGGTCTTGAGCGACTGAGCACGCAGTTCACCGGCCTCGTACAACAGCGCACAGCAGTCTCGGCGACGCCCGCTGTGGAACCACTTCGTCATACGCTTTCTTCCGGACACTGCCTCACGACCGTTTCGATCGCGGAGCGGCGTCGATGATGCGTGCTCGGTCCCCCGTCGTGCCGTCGCGACCCGGCGTTCACGTGGCCTCCTTATATACCAACGTCAGGTCGGTCCCAACAGCTCGTCGAGTGCGGTCACGCGGTAGTCGCCACGGACACAGCGGCCCCGGTCGGCGTGTCCGACGCGCTCGACGTGGACTGCGTCCAAGCCGGCGTTCCACGCCGCACCGACGTCGCTTTCGCCGTCGCCAGCGTAGTACCCCGGGTCGCGGGCGTCGACACCCAACACGTCCATTGCGACCCGGAGGGGCTGTGGGTCCGGCTTCCACCCCGTCTCGTCGGTACAACAGACGACCGTGTCGAACCGATCGGTCAGGTCCAGCCGGTCGAGCACGGGTTCGGCCAGAAACGCCTGACAGTGTGTGACGAGACCGATCAGCTGGCCCCTCGCATCGAGTCGGTCGAGCAACCGCGCGGCGTCGTCGTGGAGATACGTCGCCTCTGCGCGAGCGATCGGGTCCTCGACGTCGTGAAACGCTGGCCAGAACCGGTCGGGGTCGACGCCGAACCGTCGAAGCGTCTGCGCTCGCGCACCGCCGAGCCCATGCCAGAGCACGTACGCCTCCCGGTCGGAGAACCGTCGACCGAGGCGGTCGCCGACGCGGTCGAACACCGCACGGGTGTACTCCCACTCGGCGTCGACGAGCGTGCCGTCGAGGTCGAACAGGTGAAACTCGTAGTCTGCGAGAACCACAGACCTACTCGTCGGCGGACAGCTTATAAGTAGTTTGGGTCATCAACCGGTCCGCTGACCGCCGCCGCACGCGTGACCGACCGCCGCCGGGTCGCCCCGACTCAGTCCCGCACGTGGACCGACGATCCGAGGTACTTGTGCACGACCTCGTCGACATTCGCCGCGTTGAACGCGGTCAGGTCCTCGGCGATCGCGGTCCGTAGCGCGTCGCGATACGCCTCGTCCGTCCGGAGCTCGCGGAACGAGACCGCGACGACCTCGACGCCGAGCCGCTCGCCGAGGAACCGCCGCATCGAAGCCTCGTCACCGACCTCGCCGCGCCAGAGTCGATCCCGGAACAGCAGCCATCCCGACGTTCCCGGCGCCGCTGCGGGCACCTCCACTGTCGTCTCGAACCGGTCAGGGTCGAGGCGTGGAGCACCTCCCCCGTCCGCGGCTGTCGTCGGGTCGAGTTCGAACGTCACGGTGAACACGTACGCGGCGTCCATACGTCGGCCTCGCTCGCGTGACCGATAACGGTTCGCCCGAGGAGGGGGCGGTCCCGTTTTACACCGGCGACGACAACTTACATACCGACGCGGGTTCTCCCGCCGACCATGTTGGACCGGGTTCGTGACGCAGCCGAGCGCGTCTACCTCCGGCACCTCCACCGACAGGTCGACGCCGTCCCGACCCACGTCGGCGTCATACAGGACGGGAACCGTCGATACGCCCGCGAGCGGGACAGACGACCGCCGGAGGGTCACCGCGCCGGCGCGGACACGACCGAACGCCTGCTGGAGTGGTGTGCGGACGTTGGCGTCGAGGAGCTGACGCTGTACGCGTTCTCGACGGAGAACTTCGCACGCCCCGACGCGGAGTTGGAGCCGCTCTTCGACCTCCTCGAAGCCAAACTACGGGAGTTTGCAGACGCCGACCGGGTCCACGAACAGGGGGTTCGAGTCCGCGCAATCGGCGATCTCGACCGTCTCCCGGACCGAGTCCGCGCGGCGATCACGCACGCCGAGCGGCGGACCGCGGGTAACGACCGGTTCACGCTCAACGTCGCGCTCGCGTACGGCGGCCGAACGGAACTGCTCGATGCGGCCCGTGGGATCGCCAGCGAGGTGGCCGCCGGTGAGCTCGCCCCCGCCGATATCGACGTGGAGACGGTCGAATCACGGCTGTATGACCGCCCTGTCCGCGATGTCGACCTGATCGTCCGCACCGGCGGCGACGAGCGCACGTCGAACTTTCTCCCGTGGCACGCCAACGGCAACGAGGCCGCCGTCTACTTCTGTACGCCCTACTGGCCGGAGTTCTCTGAGGTGGATTTCATGCGTGCCATTCGAACCTATGGCGCGCGCGAGGAGACGTGGCGACACACTCG
>JARVCL010000094.1:0-11769 GCA_040405695.1 Halorubrum sp.
TGATACTGATCGCCTCGCGCTTCTCGTCGTCTGCAAGGTGATGGAGCGCGAAATTGGAGGTGACGATGTCGATGTCGGCCTCGCCAAGATTCGGCTCTCGAAACTCCCCGTACGCGAACTCGACGTTCGTGATCCGTGCCTCCGAGGCTTTTCGACGGCCTTCTTCCATCATCCCCTCGCTGATGTCGCGTGCGAGCACCCGCTCTGCGTCGGGAGCGAGTGCGAGCGCGATCGCGCCGGTACCAGCGCCGAGGTCGGCGACGACATCGTCCGGCTCGGGGTCAGCGTAGGTGACGACGAGGTCCGCACAGCCACGGTACTCGTCGCTCTTCGAATCGTCGTACTCCGCAGCCTTCTCGGAGAAGCGGTCGGCGTGCTCCTCAACGCTCCGTTTCATACCGTCCACGTCGAACCCCCGGCGCTATGAAACCCTCGGAGCGCCGCTCGCGGTTCTGTTCGGCGATCGTCGTCCAGGCCCTGAGTCCGTCGCAGATCCACTCCGGATCGAATCCGAGACACTCGCCGACGGCGACGAGTTCACGCGGTGCTCGTAACTGGAGGTGTGATCTCGCGTTCGCACTGACGACGTACGGCGTCTCGTAGTAGCTCACGATCTCGCGCAGCTTTCGGAGGTCAGCGAGGGCTCGGACCCGCTTCCCGCCCGTCGACCGAAGGACCGGCCCGAAGTCGAACTCCACGGACACGCTGTTGTCGCGGGCAGCCTTCGCGAGCACGTGATTGAACCCGCCGGACCCCGCGTTCGGCCGAACGAGCACGTCGACGCGGGGCTCCTCGACCGCGTATCGGTTCAGTTGGTCGTCTCCCCCGGCGACACAGACGACCGTGTGATCCGGCCGATGGTTCCCGACCCCCCCAGACGCCTGACTGGGGTCGGCAGCGTCAACCTCTATGGCGTCGACGATATCGATCTCGTACTCGGCGGCGACGGCGGTGAGTGAGTCGTCCGTGGTCGCCGCGTGGTTCCTGACGACGAGCCCGTCGTATCCGTACCGTGCCGCCGTGGCCGCGTGGCGTGCGACCGTCGCCTCGCCCTCGGGATGTGCGTGGACCGCCTCGTACATGGTCGAACACTCTCCCCCGGGTGGTATCGGCGTTGCGCTTCGCGTCGTCGAGCGAGGCGGTCAGAGCACGTCGCCGATCCGGACCGGCTCGCCCTCTAACTCGGGGTCCGGCGCAACGATCTGTAACACCTCGTGGTCCGTCACGTCGCGATACCCTTTGCCCGTCGCCTCCTCTATCAGGTCCTTCGCCAGTTCGAACTCCGTCCCCTCGTAGACGACGTCGACGCCGTCCTCGTTGAACGTTAATTCTGTACTCACACACCTCAGTAACCGGGGCGGTGCTAAAAGCAGTACGTCACGCGAACGACGGGGAGCCGCGGTCGAGTTGCGCGTGGCCTGCGCGTGCAATCTGCGCGCCGCCGTTCACGATGGTGTCGCTCTGCCGCCCGTGGCCTCGTCGTCCTCCCGCAATCTGTGCGCTCGTCGTCCGGTCCTCGTTCCCGTCGGATAGTGTCGTTACTCGTCCGTTTCGTCGTCGTCTTTCATCTCCGACAGCCGGCCGACCAGCTCGTCGGTGTCCGTCTCGCCTTCGATGGAGACGTCGCCGTCGTGGTCGTGTTCGTGGACGTTCACCGCGTCCCCGTCGTCGGCGTCCACGTCCTGTGTCCCCTGCTCGCTCTCGTCGTACGATCCGAATCCCATGTTCGAGCTTTCTGAGGGCAGGGGATAAATTCCGCGACAGACACGCGCCACGGGAGAGGTTCACGTGGGTCGCCGCATCCACCCAGCTCCGACCACTCACGTGGACTCAACCGTACTCTGACCGTCGCTGTCGGCTCACTGACCCGGGCCACCGCTGTCGGATGCGTCAGACGTGCGGCAGACGCCCCCTATCGTTTATATTTCCCGAGAGAGTGAATCGAAACGTGTCACTACGGGGGAGCGGTCCGATAGACGAGCTCGCGGTCCCCTCGGGGACCACCGTCGAGGAGCACGATGTCGTCGTCGACGGCGACGTGCTCGTCGGCGGCCAGTCCACCGTCGAGTTCGGACTCCGTGGCCGCAATGTCGCCGTCGGCGAGCGTGTCGAGGTCGGCGACGACATCGAGGCCGACGGCGACTGCCGGCTCGACACGTGGTGTACCGTCGACGGCAACGTGCTCGTCGGCGAGGACGCGTATCTCGGCGAGCGCGTCACCGTCACCGGGCGGCTGATGGTCTCTGGCGACCTCGACATCGGCGACGACGTGAGCATCGAGGAAGGGTTCGAGGCGAACGGCTGGATCGTCATCCGCAACCCGGTACCGACACTCGTCTTCTACTTCATCGTGCTCTCACAGCTGTTGCGAGTGGGCGAGACGGACGCGGCAGACGAACTCGCGGAGGCGCTCGCCGACGGCGACGACGTTCGAGAGCCGCTCTTGATCCCGCGGGGGGCGGAGGTGTCCGACGACGCGTGGCGGGTCTCGACGTCCGCCAGCGTCGGTGACGACTGCCGGCTTCACGGGAACCTCCGCGCCGAGTCGATCACGGTCGGTGAACGGAACGAGGTGTTCGGGTCTCTCCGCGCCCGCGAGGGCATCACCGTCGGCGCGGACACCACGATCCACGGCGACGTGACCACTCGTGGCGGGACGGTGACGATTCGGGCTGGCGCGCGGGTGCTCGGCGACATCTCCGCCGGCGACCTCGTCGTCTACGACGGGGCGGAGATAGACGGGAGTCTCCGCGCTCGGGGCGAGATGAAACTCGTCCAAGAGGCCGGAAGCGACGCCGCGGGAGACGACGACGATGCCGCGGGAGACGACGGCGATGCCGCGGACGACGAGACCGATGCTCCACGTCTCGAGGCCGACGCCGCAGACTCCACAGACGCTTCGGAGGACACGACACCCGACGAGGACGGCGGCACAGAGGCCAACGAGGACGCCACTGCGGAAGCGGACGACGGTGACGAGCCGGAGCCGGAAACCACAGCGGTCGACGACAGTGGAGACAGCGCTGACGTAGCGGATGCAGAAGACACCGACGAGGAGCGTGCTGACGCCGAAGCCGATGCAACCGGAGATTCGGCGGCCGAGACAGCCTCGAACGGCGTGAGCGATGCCGAGGTGACTCCTGTCTCCACAGCGAGTGAATCCACCGACAGCGCTTGAGTACTCTCAGAACGGGATACGAAGCCGAACACGATACGAGTCTCGCGTGAGCGTGTGCGGTGAGACGGACGCAGTTGCGGCGAAGCCAGCCACCCTGCACGAACCGCTCTCTACAGCAGTTCCTCACAGCCTCAACGAGGCAGTCACGTCGGCGGTCGTGATGACGACTCGCTCGTGCTCTCTCCGCTGCCGTCTGAGGAAACCACTGGTGAAACGGCGTCGTAGGTGCCCGTGGGCTAATCTATGAACCTGGAACCGACCGGCCACTCGACACACCGTGTCGTCACATACTGTGTGGCGCGCTACCACGTCAGTGCCCGATCCGGCTGCCGTTCTCTATGTATTCCGACGATCAATCCGACTTTGGCCGATTTTATTTCAGTTAATTCTAACTAACACAAGACACTTGCAACCGCTGACGGAACGAGCGAACGCGTCATGAGATCATCTGTGACCACGACCCGCCGCGCCACGATGGCGGGACTGGCCGCGTTCGCTGCAACGGGAACGCTGACCGCCGCAACAGCAGCTGGCGGTGACGACTGGATCGTAGAGTCGACAGAGACGGACGAGACTCTCCACGATGTGGTAGCTGCTGACGCCGGTCGGTTCGCCGTTGGCGACGGCGGCGTCCTCACCGCGCCTGGTCCCGACGGCTGGGTTACACTCCGTGATGGCGGACCCACTGGAAACGGAAACGACCTGTACGGTGCTGCGGTCACCGACGACGGTGAACGCGTCTGGTTCGTCGGCGCGAGCGGGGCGATCGGCGAGTACGACCCCGCAGCTGAGACGTTAGTCGACCGGTCGGCACCGATGGACAACACGAACAACTACAATGGCGTCGCCGTCACCGGTTCTGCCGGTGACGCGGATGTCTTCGTCGCCGGCGACTCCGGGAAGATTTACTACAGCTTCGAGAATGGCGAAGACGGAACATGGGAGGACGTGACGCCCGGAAGCGGCTCTTCGCTCCTCGAGATCGACATGTACGGCTCTCGAAGCGGACACGCTATCGACACGAACGGGCGCGTGTTCACGACCGACGACGGCGTCACCTGGGAGTCAATCGGGATAGAAGACGCCGACGTAACCTTCTACGGTCTCGACAGCGACGCCGCAGACGATGTCACCGTGTCAGGCGGGAACGGAACCGTCCTGACATACGACGGTGCCGACTGGACGCCAGATGTCTTCGGGGACACGACGCTCGTTGACGTCGAGACCGACGGCGACACCGGAGTAGCTGTCGGTCACGGCGGCGTCGTACAGGAGTTGACGCCGGATGATCGGGTCGTCCTCGACACGCCAACTGGCGAGAACCTGACGGCCGTGGACCGGGGTGACGACACCGTCGTCGTCGGTGCCAGCGGAACCATCCTCCGACGATAAGGCGTCTCACGGCGACACCGCCGTCTTTCCGCTCAGTCGACGAACACCGCCTCGTCGAGTCGCTCACACACCGTGTCCGCGAGCGTTCGCAAGTTCTTCGTGTCCTCGCGGTTGTACGAGACAAGCGTGTCGAGCGCGTCGTCGTCGCCGCGCTCGTACTCGTGCCACAGCCGAACGGCGTCACGACCCGAGAGGTCCGGTCTATCGCGGCCGATCCCGAGTTCCCGTTCGATCGGTTTCAGTCCGCCAGAGAGCCCGACCCGCTTACAGGGGTACATGAGATCGAGATGCGGGGTGTCGATATCGATCCCGAACGAGGTTTCCAGGAAGGGAACGTCGAATCGGGCCCCGTTGAACGTCGCCAGCAGGTCGGCCTCGCGAAACTGCCGTCGGAGCCGGCGAGCCGTGAGGTCGTCGCCGGCGACGAGCGTGGTCGTCTCGCCGTTTCGGTGAAAGCTGACGGTGGTCACCTGGTCGCGGCGCTCGTCGAGTCCGGTCGTCTCGATGTCGAAGAAGCACGTCGTCTCACGGAAATCCTCGTACAGACGCCACCGTTCGCCGCTGGGGAATCGTCGGTCGAAGTAGGAGGCGTCGCGGTCGTCGAGGTGTGCACGTGCGTCCGCGATGAACGACTCGATCCGATCGGCGGTCGTTGGGCCGACCCCGGACACGTCGACGCCGCGGTCGAAGTCGTCCCACGTATACACCCCTCGCTTCCAGAGGCGGCGTTCGGTCCGTTCTCCGACCCCGTCGACCGGAATGAAACTGTTCTCGATGCGCATGTCGAGAGTCGGGCGACGGTGGGCAAAAACCTCGCGGAGGCGACCGGAACTGCGACTGGAACCGCCTCGTCACCGATGGATCGCCGCTCTCAGGGGACGATAACGGCTCGCCCGTCGATCTCGCCGTGTTCGAGCTTCTCGGCGACAGTGTTCACGTCGTCGAGACCGTACCGGCTCGTGTGGAGGTCAACGTCGCCCTGTTCGACGAGTGCCACCAACTCTTGGAGCTCGGCGTAGCGTCCCACGATGTTGCCGACGAAGGAGAACTCGCCGTTGACGAGCGCCTGTGCCGGCTCGTGAATATGTCCGCCGTACCCGATGATGTGGTGGTCGCCGCCGGCGGCGGTGATGTCCGGCGCGTACGCGGTCGTCACGTCCGCACCGACGAAATCGAGCACCTGCGCCGCCCCGGTGCCGTCGGTGATACCGTCCAGCTCGTTCGGAACGTCCGCCTCGGTGGGGTTGACGACGTGGTCGGCGCCGTACCGCTCGGCCAACGCCAGCGCGCTGTCTTTCACGTCGACGGCAGTGATCCGCGCAGCGCTCATCGCGTCCAGACACTGTAAGCCGATGTGGCCGAGCCCGCCGACGCCGATGACGACGGCGTGATCACCGGGATTCAGATCGCTGACCGCCTTCTTCGCGGCGTGATACGCCGTGATCCCCGCGTCGGCGTGGGGAGCGATATCGACCGGCTCGACCCCGCTCGGGAGGGGGATCACCGACCGCTCGCTCGTGTGGAGGTACTCGGCGAAGCCGCCGTCCGTCGTTAACCCGTTGAACGCGTCGTTCTCACAGTACATCGTCTCGCCGAGCCGGCAGGGGCGACAGGTCCCACAGGTCTGCACCGGGTGACAGATGACTGGGTCGCCCTCGGAGACGAGTTCAACCTCGGAGCCGGTTTCGACGACGGTGCCCGCGTTCTCGTGACCGAGCGTCATCGGCAGCGGCTGTGGAACGTACTGTTCCCACATCCCCTCGACGATGTGGTTGTCAGTCTGACACCACCCCGCCCCTTCGACCGCGACGATCACGTCGTCGGAGCTGCTCGCCGTCGGACGGTCCACCTCGTCGATCGAGAGCCCCTCCGTCATGTCGTCGGTGTACGCGTGGAGTCTGGCCGCTTGCATGTCATATTCTCACACACCAACGATCATAAACGTTCGTTACTAATACGCCGACGAGCCTTCACAACATCTGCCTGAACTCGCCGAGCGGCGGGAACCAAAGCGGCTCGCCCGCGTCGGCATCGTACACGATCGGCTGGAGCCGATTCGCGTCATTCACGAGCGGCGTGTCGAAATCCGACGCGCGCCTGTCGTTGACGCTGACGCCGGGTGCCAGCCGCGTGAACGCGGGAAGACAGAGGATATCGCCGTCGCGGTACGTCCCCTCACCGTAGAGGAAACACGGACGTCTGTCTCCGTGGATCTCGACCGCCGGGTGCACGTGTCCGAACACGTATCGGTCCGCCTCGCGCTCTGGTGGTTCGTGGCCGTGACAGACGACGGTCCGACTCGGCTCGTCGGCAGCGGATTCGTGACCGTCCTCCGAGTCGAACACGTACTCGTCGTACACTGGCCCATCCCACGCGGCAGACAGCGCCGTGTCGTGGTTGCCAGCGACGAGGACCACCTCGGCGTCCGCTCGCTCGCACGCCTCGACGAGGGCGTCGAGGCTCTCTCGGCTGTGTGCGGTAACGCCGTCGAACGTGTGGACGACGTCGCCGGCGACGACGACGGTGTCGGGGTCGAACCGTGAGACGGCGGTCGCGAGTCGCTCACGGAGGTCCGCGGTCTCGCCGAGCGGTAGCGACACCGCAGAGGCCTCGTCTCGGCCGACGTGGAGATCCGCGACGACGAGGGCGTCCGCGGCCGTGAGGTACGCCGCTCGCCCGTGGAACGCGACGCTGTCGGCGGCTCGCGCTCCCGTCACCGCCGGACTCCGGCTGACGTGCTGGGGCGTCGCCCCCGCGCCTCCTGCGTTTCCACCTCATCGGCGTCGACGTGCTCGCTCGCCGTCGCGTACGCCTCTTGGAGCCGCTTGAACGCTGCCTCGTCGCCCCCGTGGTCGGGGTGTGTTTGCTTGACCCGCTCGCGATACGCGCGTTTCACCTCGTTGGCATCGGCGTCCGTCGAGAGCCCGAGTTCGGCGAACGCGGCGTCTACCGCGTCGTGTCGGCCGCCTCTCGACGGATCGGGCCCCCAGTCGGGCTCCGAGACGTCGAACGGTAACCGCCGTCCCAGTCCCCGGCCGGGCATCTCGTGTTCACAGAGAATCGTGTACACGCCCTCACCGTCGAGTCTGAAGTAGTCGTGTGCATCGAAGGTGACCGCGACCTCACGCTCGGGGAGATAGAAAGGGACGGTGACGCCGCCGACCGCGTGGTTCTCGTGGAAGCGTTCGCCAATCGCGGTCAGGTACGCGCGAATCTCGGCGTGTCGCCGGCCGTCTTCGGCTGTGGACCCGTCGGCGTGTCCGCGGTCCGGCGTCGGAGAGAGGCGACTCCCAACGTAGAAGACGAGTGCGACGACGACGGACGCGACGATGCCCAGCGCCGCTCCTCCGAGCACCCACGGCGGAACGATGGTAGTCCCCTCCACAGCCACGGCTTCGGTTGTGGCTCCGTGCGTATGAACCTCACGTCGGAGCCGTGCTACGACGCCTCCGATGACACCGTCGCTCGGCGCGTCGCCGCCCGGTTAGATCATCTCCTTCGATTCGAGTCCCTCCATCACGTCGTCGACGAGAGACTCGACGTCGTCGTACGGAAACTCCTGTTCACTGCCGAGCTTGGCGGCGAGCTCCATCGCGGTGAGGCTCACGTCACCGGCCTCGAACTTCGTTCCCGGCCCGTTCGGCAGCGCCGGGACGAGATCCATCTGGTTCTCGACTGGGTAGTCGGCCCCGCCGAAGGCGTCCATGAACTGTTCGCGGAGTTCCGCTTTGACATCGGCCATGTTCACATGTCCCCGGAGCCGCCGCAAAAGCGTTGTGGAACCACGATGAACAAATTTACTGTTTGACGACGAAGAGGTGGCGACCCGTGCCGGAACCTGCGGTACTTTGCCCGTGGCGTCACCACGGTGCAGTATGGCATTCGAGTTCGAGTACGACCTGCTGTGTGAGTTGACTGAGGCCCGCGGCGTGCCGGGGTACGAAGACGACGTGCGCGCCATCGTTCGCCGTGAGTTCGCCGACAGCGTCGACCGTGTGCGAACCGACGCAATGGGGAACGTCGTCGGCACGATCGAGGGCGACTCGGAGTACGCCGTCGCGGTCGCCGCCCACATGGACGAGATCGGGTTCATGGTGCGACACGTCACCGACGAGGGGTTCGTACAGGTCGACCCGCTCGGCGGGTTCGACGCCCGGGTGCTCCGTGCACAGCGCGTCACCGTCCACGGCGAGGAGGATCTCACGGGCGTCATCGGTTCGGTCCCGCCACACACGCTGACGGAGGAGCAACAGGAGAACGACGACGAGGTGTCCGATGTCGTCATCGACCTCGGCCGTGACGGGGAAGTCGTCGAGGAGCTCGTGAGCGTCGGCGATCTGGTCACCCTCGATCAGACCACCACCCGGATGGGCGACCGAGTGACCGGGAAGGCGCTCGACGACCGAGTCTGTGTGTTCGCCATGCTCGAAGCCGCGAAACGGATCGACGACCCCGACGTGACGATCCACTTCGCGGCCACCGTCCAAGAAGAGGTCGGCCTCCGTGGGGCACAGGCGCTCGGCGTCGACATCGACCCAGACCTCGCGATCGCGCTCGACGTCACCGTCGCCAACGATGTCCCGCAGATCGGCGAGGCGGCCGACGCCGTGACTGAACTCGGCGCAGGAACGGCGATCAAGCTCAAAGACTCTTCGGTCATCACCAGTCCGAAGGTCCACGGCCGGCTCACCGATGTCGCGGAGTCCGAGAGGATCGAACACCAGCACGAGGTGTTGCCCGCCGGTGGCACCGACACGGCCGGCTTCCAGAACACCCACGGCGCGAAGCCGGTCGGCGCGATCTCCATCCCGACGCGGTACCTCCACACCGTGACGGAAACCGCCGACGGCAACGACATCGCGGCGACGATCGACCTGCTGACCGCGTTCTTGACGTCGGAGACGGGCACACACGACTACACGCTCTGATCGGGGGCCGCGAGCGAGTACGACGAGAGACGGACCCGACAGCGATCCTCACCCGAATCAGTCTGGATGCCCTCGGGTGTCGGCGTCGAGCGCCGACGCGAGTCCCGCAGCGATTCGCACCGCCGCGTGCCGTGCACCGACGATGTTGCCGGCGAGCGGACCGAGTGTCTGCCGGGCGGCGGCCCCGGAGACCGCGACTCGGGAGCGCGTCCCGTCCGTCCGGACCCACCGAAGCGTGTCGTCGTCGAGACGCGGCGCGCCGTCGTAGCCGGTTCGAAGCGTTGGCCGGTCGGCAACCGATCGAAGCGGTTCGGCTCGGTACGGGGAGTCGTAGCCGGTCGCACAGACCAGCGCGTGGAGACAGTAGGCGCACCCGTTCGCACACGTCACGACAGCTGTGCCGCCGGCGTTGGTCACGGCGTCAAGCGGCGAGCGCTCCAGCACAACCGACCCGTGGTCGAGTGCTCTCTCGAGCCGACTGAAGACGTGTGGCGGGATCGAGCCGTCGCGACGAGCGTCGGCAACCAACGCTGCTCTGGTCCGTGATCCCGGCGGATGCTCGCCCAGTCGGTCGGCGACGCTCGACGCGTGCATCCATTCGGTGTCGGCCTCACGAACCGCGACATCGAATGGGCTCCGAGCGAACAGCGTAACCGTCCGGCCAGCGGGTGTCGCGAGCGTCGTCGCGAGCTGTGCGGCGGTGACCCCGCCACCAACCACGCCGACCGCAGCTCCCGTGTCGATGGCTGCCGGATCGAACGATCGCTCCCAGACGTGCGAAATCGCGTCCGAGGAGCGGTCGTTCATCCACGTCGGCTCGGTGAATGCGCTGCCGTGGCCGACAGCGAGAATGCACCAGTCGGTCGAGAAGCGTCCTCGTGTCGTCGTGACCTCGACTGTCGAGTCTCGTGGATCGACGGCTGTGACCCGAGCTGTGACGTGGCGGCGGTCGAGGTCGTACTCCGTACAGACCCGGTCTGCGTGGTCGAAGAACAACGGCACAGTTGGTCGGTCTCCGCCGCCCGCGCTCTCCCGAAGCTCGTCCTCGCGTCCGTGCGCTCGGGCGAACGTTCGTAACGAGAACGGATCGGCATCAACGTGGTGGACGTGCGGGGACCGAAACGACTCCATCCCGCACTGTCGACATTTTCGACGGAGCGCGTCGAGGAGCCCGTCCGGGTCGACGATTCTGAGCTCGTGTGGCTGAACGACCTCCATCTGGAGGAGCCGAACGGCGATGTGGACGCCGTGGACGCCGCCACCGACGATTGTGACGGTCGTGTCGAGTCCAGCGGCTGTGGATGGGTCAGTCTCACCAGCCGCCGGCGGATCGGTCTCGGCGCACATCGTTCGTTACACCGCTATCCTCGTTGTCGGCCGCTTCGAGCGTCCGACGGTCGGTGTCGTCCGCCGGTCGTCGGCGATCCGATCGTGCTCGCGAACCAGCCGCCGATCACCTCGCTCACCGGACAGATAGGCGAGCCGAACGGTGATCATCGAGGCTCCAGCGAGTTCCCTCGACCCGAGTGGCACGGGGGGTCCACTCGTTCGAACCGGGGCTCTTTCGGTACTCTCCGTCTGCCTGTCTGGGCTCGAGGACGTCAGCGGGGGTGGTCGTCCGCTTTCGGTGGCACGCGGCACGCAATTCATAAAATAACGACCAGAGATATTAAAAATTGTTATTTTATCAGTTGTTTAGGTGACGCTGCCTACTCGGTCGAGTGCCGCAGTTAGCTGATTGCACGCGCCTGTGTCAACTACCGGTTGAGCGGAACGGTGGTGGGGCGCTCGCCGGCCAAGCGGTTTCCGCGGCACCTGCTTCGTTACAGACCAAACTCGTTTTAAGCGTCGGTGTCGAACCAACTTTCAAGGTAGATATCTATGGAGATGCCACGCCGATTCAACACGTACTGTCCGCACTGTGATGGTCACTACGAACACGAGGTCGAGAAGGTCCGGTCGGGGCGAGCGACCGGAATGAAACGCGACGCGCGTCAGCAGCGTCGCGCGCTCGCGACGATCGGCAACGCCGGCGGGTACTCGAAGGTGCCCGGTGGCGACAAGCCGACGAAGAAGACCCACTTGAACTACCGTTGCAGCGAGTGCGGTAAGGCCCACATGCGCGAAGGCTGGCGCGCCGGCCGCCTCACGTTCCAGGAGTAAGATGGCGGGAAGCTTCCATCGCTTGGCGTGTGACGAGTGCGGGAACGAACAGGTCGTCTTCGGCAAGGCCGCCTCCACGGTGTCGTGTGCGGTCTGTGGCGCGACGCT